>CAXSCV010000017.1:33800-57928 GCA_964235895.1 uncultured Chthoniobacterales bacterium | reverse complement strand
TCCGGCAAGGTGGGCTGGGTGCCGGGCGGCTTTGCCAGCAACGGCTACGGCCCGCTGAGCCCCGGCAGGTACGGGCTGCCAGCCTGTCTGCTGACCGAGTTCCTGCTTTCGTTCTTTTTTCTGCTCATCATCATCGGCACGACATCGAAGGGCGCGGCCACGTTCGGCACTTGTACGGAATCGCCCGGCTTCGCTTTGCTCCAGTCGTAGCCGGGATTGATCTGTTGCAAAAAATCGCGGCGGCAATGGAATTTTTCCCCGAGCAACTCGAGGAAACTTTCGTAAGGCAGGCTGTCCTTTTTCGCCTGGCCGGCGTGAGTTTTCGGAACGGCGCCGATGAACTTCTGGTCGTTAGGCGAAAATGTGTAAGTGACCAGCGCGGGCTGGGAAGAATCGAGCGGGAGATCGAATTGCGCCGGCGGTTTTTCGCCGAAGTGCGCGGCGCTTTTTCCTTGCGCCTGCTCGTACCGTGTGAGCGCTTTGCGCATGAATTCGCCCCATTTCCCATCGATCGCGCCGGGCTTGAAAGCGGAGGCATCGAGGAAGAGTTGGGCGCGAAGAATTTGTTCGTTAGGCGGAGAGGCGGGCGGCTTCTCCGCCGTCGCACCGAACGCGACGCTTACGGAAGCAATCAGGGCGAGGCCGGCCGAAGAGGCGCGGAAGTTCCGACTAACGACAGATGCAGACACAAGGAAGATTCGCATACCGACTCGCGCTTGGTTCTTTCTCTGGGTTGTGCCAGCGATGGGCTATGTGTTTCAGTATTTGGAGAATGATTCATGGCTGAGCCGCAACCTTCCGCGAAGGTAAGGCGATGGTAGGTGTTCTTATCTTCGCGATCGTCCTGGCGATCGCCGTCCTGCTATCCGACCTGGCGCATCGCAGCGTTCTCTCGACTGCGGTCATTTTTCTTGTGGCCGGCTTCCTCGTCGGCCAGGGAATGCTCGGCCTGATCAAGCTTTCCCCGACCGACCCAGTAGTCGTTAGGCTGGCCGACCTCGCGCTCTTTAGTGTCCTCTTCACTGACGGCATGCGGATCGATGCGCGGAAATTTATTTGCGCGTGGCGTCTCCCGGCCCGCGCGCTCTTGTTAGGCCTACCGTTAACCTTACTCGCGACGGCCATGCTCGCGCATTGGGTCGTAGGGTTGAACTGGATCCCAGCGTTGCTGGTCGGCGCCGTTCTGTGTCCGACTGATCCCGTCTTCGCTTCCGCCATTGTTAGCAGGCAGGAAATTCCGGGCCGTCTCCGCCATTTGCTCAATGTCGAAAGCGGCCTGAACGACGGCCTTGCGCTCCCCGTCGTCCTCGTCCTCATCGCCCTTCTGGGGAGCGAGCCGGTCCACGCTCGCGAGCTATTGACCGAACTCGGCGCCGGCATCGGGCTCGGCATTCTTCTACCGTGGGTCGCCGCTACCATCGAGCGAAGCCGCTTCTTTTCCGTCGCCCGCGAATACAAACCGCTCTACGCCTTCGCGGTTGGGTTACTCGTTTATGCGATCGCTTTTCTCACGCACGCGAATGCTTACCTCGCCGCCTTCGCCGCCGGCATCACTGTTGCCACTGTTAGCGTCGATCTACGTGATGAATTCCATCGCTTCGGCGAAACCGTCGCGGAGCTTTTTAAACTGGCGGCCGTCCTGGTTTTCGGCGCCCTCATCTCGCCGCAATTCTTTAAGGAAATCGCGTTCAATGGTTACCTCTTTGGCATCCTCGCGCTTTTCCTCGCGCGGCCGGCTGCCTTATTACTCTCACTCATCGGCAGCGAACTAAACTGGCGCGAACGCCTCACCGCCTCCTGGTTCGGCCCGAAAGGCTTTGCCTCCGTTGTCTACGGATTGCTCATTCTGGAATCAAGCGTGCCGCAGTCTAACGAGATGTTCCACCTCATCGCCATCGTCATAGCCGCCTCCATGGTCGCGCATTCGTCCACCGACGTCCCTCTCGCGCGCTGGTTCCGCGCACGAACGGAGCTGGCGTAATCGCATTTCGCGTCATTCCCTTTCTAAGGAAGGGCCGTCTTACAACGTGACTGCGGATAATCGCGAACAGCAAAACAGCCGGGCCCCTTGCGGAACCCGGCTGTTGTTGAGTTTGGTTAGTGAGTAAGCGCTGGGGCTTAGTAGTCCATACCGCCCATGCCACCCATTCCGCCCATGCCACCGCCGCCCGGCATACCGCCGCCGCCGCCGCCCTTGTCCTTCTCGGGGGCTTCGGTGATGACCGCTTCGGTTGTAAGCAGGAGGCCGCTGATGGAGGCTGCGTTTTGCAACGCGCTCCGGGTTACCTTGGTCGGATCGACAACACCGGCTTTCACCAGATCGGCGTATTCGCCAGTAGCTACGTTGTAACCTTCGTTACCTTTGCGCTTCTTTACTTCCTGCACGATGAGCGCGCCTTCCTGACCGGCGTTATCAGCTAAAGTGCGGAGCGGCGCTTCGACCGCGCGCTTGATGATGGCCATGCCGACCGCTTCGTCGCCTTCGAGCTTCAGGTTATCGAGTGCTTTCTGGGCGCGGATCAATGCGACACCGCCACCGGGGACGATGCCTTCTTCGACCGCGGCGCGAGTAGCATGCAACGCATCTTCAACGCGCGCCTTCTTCTCTTTCATCTCAGTCTCAGTAGCAGCGCCGACGTTAATGACGGCTACGCCACCAGCCAGCTTAGCAAGGCGTTCCTGGAGCTTCTCACGATCGTAGTCGGAGGTGGTCTCTTCGATCTGACGACGGATCTGGCCAACGCGGCCCTGGATGTCGGACTGCTTGCCTTCGCCTTCCACGATCGTCGTGTTCTCCTTGTCAATCGTGACACGCTTGGTGCGCCCTAAGTCTTCCAGCTTCACGTTCTCGAGTTTAATCCCGAGATCTTCGGTGATGCATTGGCCGCCGGTAAGGACCGCGAGGTCTTCCAGCATCGCCTTGCGACGATCGCCAAAGCCCGGAGCCTTCACCGCTGCGACCTGCAAGGTGCCGCGAAGCTTGTTCACGACTAAGGTTGCGAGCGCTTCGCCTTCCACGTCCTCCGCAATGATGAGGAGCGGACGTCCAGCCTTAGCTACTTTCTCGAGCAGCGGCAGCATGTCCTTCAAGCTCGAGATTTTCTTCTCGTGGATGAGGATGTACGGATTGTCGAGCACCACTTCCATCGCTTCCGCGTTGGTCACGAAATATGGAGAGAGATAGCCCTTGTCGAACTGCATGCCTTCGACCACGTCGAGGCTAGTTTCGATCGACTTCGCTTCTTCCACCGTGATCGTTCCGTCCTTGCCCACCTTGTCCATGGCGTCGGCAATGATCTCGCCGATCGTCTTGTCCCAGTTGGCCGAAACGGTCGCGACCTGCGCGATTTCGTTACGGTCGCTGACCTTCTTCGAGATCTTTGCGAGTTCGGCGACGATAGCTTCGACCGCCTTGTTGATACCGCGCTGAAGCGAAGTTGGGTTAGCACCCGCGGTCACGTTGCGGAGACCTTCTTTGTAGATGGACTCAGCGAGAACGGTCGCGGTCGTGGTGCCGTCACCAGCGATGTCGGAAGTCTTGGAAGCGACTTCGCGCACGAGTTGGGCGCCCATGTTTTCATAAGGATCTTCGAGCTCGATCTCCTTAGCCACAGTCACACCGTCTTTGGTGATGGTCGGGCTGCCGAATTTCTTGTCGAGGATAACGTTGCGGCCGCTCGGTCCGAGGGTCGCCTTGACGGCGCGGGAGAGTTTCTCCACGCCGCGGAGAAGCGCATGCCGCGCATTCTCGTCGAATTGTAGTTGTTTAGCTGCCATAAGTCTTAGTTTATTAATTTCTAATTGAGTTGAGAGATTGATGAATCAGGAAAGCAGGAAAATAGGAAAGGGAGGGAGAGCGGATGAATTAAAATTCTTTTCCTGCCTGCCTGCTTTCCTGATTAAAACCCGCCTCGTCAGTTAACCAATAATGCCGAGGATATCGTCCTCGCGCATGATCAAGTAGGACTCACCGTCCACTTTGATTTCGGTGCCGCCGTATTTGGAGATCAGCACTTTGTCGTCCTTCTTCACGGTGAACTCGACCTTCTTGCCGTTGTCATCGAGCTTGCCCGTGCCGAGAGCGACCACTTTGCCCTCCTGCGGTTTTTCCTTCGCGGTATCGGGAATGATAATCCCGCCTTTTTTGACTTCTTTCTCTTCGAGCGGCTGCACGAGCACGCGATCTCCGAGAGGTCTTACATTAATTGCCATGTGTTTTAGTTACTCCTTCTTGTCTTTTTGGTTAATGCCGGCGCGCGCTTGGCGTCGCCGGCAAATTGTGTGTTGTTAACGAAAATCGGTAGGGTTCGCGGAGCTTTGGGGAGCGCACGCTTGCAGCGTGCTGGTCGCCGCACGATTCTGCGGCGACGAACTTTTCCCCTGTGAACGCGAGGCGTTGTTCGACGGTTCCGAAGTTCGCGATGGCAGAATGCCATCGCCAGCACGCTGCAAGCGTGCGCTCCCCGGATTGTTTCGAACATCGCTCATTGGCTTTTTACTTCTTGTCTTCGTCGACGACCTCAAACTCCGCGTCGACTACGTCGCCTTGATCCTTACGCGGGCCGCCTTCTTGCGGCCCGGCTTGGGGACGGCCGCCGGCGCCCGTGAAGGCGTCGCCTGCCGGGTTACCCGTGCCGCCGCCGGCTGCGCCCGCTTGCGCGGAGGCCTGCTTGTAAAGATCGGCGCTGATTTCCTGGAACTTGTTCTGTAGGTCGTCGTAGGTCCGCTTCATCGCGTCGGTGTCGTTCGTTTCAATCGCGTCGCGCACGGCTTTGATGGCGTCTTCCACGCTCTTGCGTTTGTCCTCGGGAACCTTGTCTCCAAGATCCTTGAGTTGCTTCTCGCTTTGATAGGCCAAAGTATCGGCGTTGTTCTTGATTTCGATTGCCTCCTTCGCTTTCTTGTCTTCCTCGGCGTGGGCTTCGGCGTCGCGCTGCATCTTTTCCACTTCTTCTTTGCTCAAGCCTGAGCTGCCGGTGATGGAGATTTTCTGCTCCTTGCCAGTGCCAAGGTCTTTCGCGGAAACGTGCAGGATACCGTTCGCGTCGATATCGAAAGTAACTTCAATTTGCGGCGTGCCGCGCGGGGCCGGCGGGATACCGTCGAGATGGAAGGTACCAAGGTTTTTGTTGTCGCGGCTGAGTGGACGCTCGCCTTGCAGGACTTTAATTTCCACGCCCGGCTGATTGTCGCTGTAGGTCGAGAAGATCTGCGATTTGCGCGTCGGGATGGTGGTATTGCGCGGGATCATCGGCGTAGCTACTCCGCCGGCAGTTTCGATCGCCAGAGTTAGCGGAGTAACATCGAGCAAGAGAACGTCCTTCACGTCGCCCTTGAGCACGCCGCCCTGGATAGCAGCTCCGATAGCGACCACTTCATCCGGATTAACTCCTTTATGCGGCTCTTTGCCGATGAGCTGACGCGCGGTCTCGATGACCTTGGGCATACGCGTCATGCCACCAACAAGCACAAGCTCGTTCACATCCTTCTCGGAAAGCTTCGCGTCGGCGAGGCAATCTTTGACCGGCTTGATCGTGCGCTGGAAAAGTGAGTCAGTAAGCTGCTCTAATTTCGAACGGGTAAGCTTCTTTTGGATGTGCTTAGGGCCGCTCGCGTCCGCCGTCACAAATGGCAGATTGATTTCATATTCCTGCGAGCTACTGAGCGCGATCTTTGCTTTCTCAGCTTCTTCCTTAATGCGTTGGACGGCATCGGGCTGATTCTTCAGGTCAATCCCGGAGTCCTTCTTAAATTCGGCCATGATCCAATCCATGATCATGTTATCCCAGTCATCGCCGCCCAGGTGGGTATCACCATTGGTCGCCTTAACTTCAAAGACGCCGTCACCGATCTCGAGCACTGAGATATCGAAGGTGCCGCCACCCAGGTCGTAGACGGCAATCTTCTCGTCCTTCTTCTTATCCAAACCGTAAGCTAACGAAGCGGCGGTCGGTTCGTTGATAATGCGGAGAACTTCGAGGCCCGCGATCTTACCTGCGTCCTTGGTCGCATTGCGCTGCGAGTCGTTAAAGTAAGCGGGCACGGTAATAACCGCCTGGGTGATTTTCTCGCCCAGCTTCGCTTCCGCATCGCTCTTCAGCTTGGCCAGAATCATCGCGGAAATTTCCGGCGGACTAAAGGTCTTCTTCTCGCCGTTTACGTCGATCTGCACGTGTGCGTCGCCATTTGCGGCCTTAACTAATTTATAAGGCACACGGCTTTGCTCGTCGCGCACTTCATCGAACTTGCGGCCCATGAAACGCTTGATTGAGAAAACGGTATTAGCGGGATTCGTCACCGCCTGGCGCTTTGCGGCCTGACCGACCAGGCGCTCGCCATTTTTCGAGAAGGCGACGATAGACGGAGTCGTCCGCGCGCCTTCGCTATTTTCTAAAACCACAGGGTCACCACCCTCCATGACGGACATGCAGGAGTTGGTCGTGCCCAAATCGATACCCAAAACTTTTGCCATATTAAATAGAGTCCTTTCGCGACCGCCAGATGCGATCGCGTCTATCATGAGCAACCCATATACCGACGCAGAGAATTCACTTGGCGTGTTGATAATGAACTACTTACGCACGACAGCCCAGGCAACTGCGCCGCCAAAAGCGCCAACGTGGCGCAGGCTTGTCTCTCACATCGTGTCCTGCTGTCTCCTTTAGGCTTCGACCTGCCTGGGGAGCGGTATGTCTCCTGCTCAATATCGCTCGATGTCGCAGGAGAATCCTCCGCCCGCTGCCAGGCAAACCACCGATATCGTCTTCGCCTGCCAGCATTGTGCGACCTCTTATGTAGTCGATGCCGCCGCGGCCGGCGTTACCCTTCAATGCCAGGCTTGCGGCCGCCCGACCACGGTTCCCTCTTCCGAGTTCGCGACCGCAGCCGGGAATGCACTTAAGATCTCCGAGCTTCAACATCAGTTGAAGGAGAACGAATCGCAGCGGACCGAGATTACCGGTTATATTAATCAGCTAACTATTCAGCTTCATCGCTGGCAGTTGCGTTTGAAATCTCTCACCGAGCGCCAACAAAAGCTCGAGGCGGAGCTGACCGCCATTCGCGAGCCGATTGTTCGTTAGGCTAAGCCGATTAGCGTCCTGCTCCTTGCCGGACGCACGCTCTAGCCCAAGCGTAGTGAGTCGCTCCTTCGGCATTCGCTCTGCGCGAAGTCACCGAATTGTCACATTGCCGCCATGCGGCCGTCACAATCCTTCGCCACCTTCCGGCCAGATAACCAATCGCGGCTTAACCCCGCATCACCCAAAGGAGAAACTAATGTTCGCAAGAAAACTCATCTGCGCCGCTGCTGCTTCCAGCTTTTTGCTCGGCGGCATCCTCGCCCAGGCTCAGGACAACGGCGCCCTGCTCGACCTGCTCGTGCGCAAACGAATCATCACCGACCAGGAAGCGGAGGATTTGCGTGGCGAATTAACCAAGGACTTTTCGCAATCGCCGGCTGGCAAACTAAAAATGTCCACCCCGATCACAGAGTTAGAGCTCTACGGCGATGCCCGTATTCGTTACGAAATTCGTAATGGTGACAGCGGCGCGCCCGGCACGCTCGTGACCAATCCCGACGACACCTTTCAGCGGGACCGGGCCCGCTACCGCATCCGCCTCGGCTTGCGTGGGACCCTCGTCAATGACTGGTTCTTTGGCATTCGGCTTGAGACTAGCGCGAGCCCGCGCTCAACCAACGTTACCTTCGGCGATGACGCCGGCCCATTTGGCAAAACGAACGACGGCGCCTTCGTCGGTCAGGCCTACATTGGCTATAAAGGCATCCACGATCTCACTCTTACTGTCGGTCGCATGCCCAACCCCTTCGTCCTTACCTCCATGGTCTGGGACGGCGATATCAACCCAGAAGGCGTGGCCGAACAATACAAGCACACCTTTAACCTCTCCTTCGGCGGCGGTTCGGCCGCTTCCGAATATAGTAAGGATGGCAAGAACGTCGCTTCGGTCGCCAGCTCCGAACCTTACAAAATGTCCATCGATGTCTTCGCGAACTTTGGGCAGTTTGTCTACGACGATAACAACCCTGAGAACCCGATCGGCGCCCCGGCGGTGGCTAACGGACGACGCGTTCCGGAGAACGATGCCTACATGTTAGGCTGGCAGGTTGGGGCCAAGTTTAACTTTACCAAGGACATTTATTTTCAGATCGCGCCTACTTTGTATAACTACACCGGCTACGGGAACGACTTTAACACCTTCTTCTCCGGCGACCCGAACTTCCGCGTCGGTACCACTGTCGTCACTCCAAACCAGGTCGGCATCAACAGTCTTCTGGTCTATGACATGCCGGCCGAGTTTGGCTTCAAATTTCACGAACTGCCAATCCGCATCTTCAGCGATTTTGCCGTTAACTTGGATGGCGACGACCGCGCCCGTGCCGCCGGCCACCCGGCGGAGGACGACCAGCGTTATGCTTACCAGATCGGCGTCCAAGTCGGTAAGATTAAGGTGAAACACGACTGGCAGTTGTCCGCTTTCTGGCAGCACACCGAACAATACGCCCTCGATCCCAATCTGGTTGATTCCGATCTCTTCGATAGCCGGGTCAACATGGAAGGTGTCGTTGTTCAGGCGGGCTACGGCCTAACCGATGCCGTCAGCATTAATCTTACCTACGGCTACGCTGAACAGATTGACAACCGCCTCGGAACCGGCGGCGTCGGCGACATCGGCGTCAATCCGCTCCGTCAATATCAAGTCTTCCAGGCGGACTTAAATCTGAAATTCTAATAACACCACAACTAACAACAAACACATAATTCCATGAAACTAACCCATCTTACAGTTACCCTCGGTCTGGCCCTCCTGGCGACATCTGCCAGCGCCGACCGCTTGGTTATTAAAGGCTCGGATACCCTTGGCGCAAAGCTCGTTCCCCAACTGGCCGAGCAATTCAAGGCGCAAAATCCCGGCACCACCTTTGATATCGCGGCCGAAGGCTCAACCACGGGGATAGCAGCCATTATTGATGGCACCGCGCAGATTGGCATGGCTAGCCGTCGGGCGAAGCCAGCGGAAGTCTCCACCGCTACGGGCAAGGGAATAAACATGAAACCAACCATCGTGGCCTACGATGGCATCGCGGTCATTGTTAACCAGGCCAATCCCATCAAAGGCCTAACAAAGAAGCAAGTGGAACAGATCTTCACTGGTGAAGTAACGGACTGGAGCGCGGTTGGCGGGTCTGGCGGAAAGATCTCCATCTACACTCGCAACACCTCTTCCGGCACTTACTCTGACTTCAAGGAATTGGCCATGAAGAAGAGGGACTATGCCGGCACCTCACAGAAAATGGCCGGGAACGAACAAATCGCATCTGAAGTAGGCAAGAACGCGAACGGTATCGGCTATGTGGGCCTGGCCTACGACAAAGCCCCGGGTATTAAGGCCATGCCGATAGACGGAGTTCTTTCTTCCATGCAAACGGTGCAGGCGCATACCTATCCGTACGCGCGGCCCACCTTCTATTATACCAATGGCGAACCCTCGGGCCTGGCCAAGCAGTTCCTCGATTTCACGATCGGCGCCGCCGGTCAAAAAATCGTAAAGCAGGTTGGGTTCGTACCAATCAAGTAATTTTCTGCGCACACACGGTTAGGGTTAGGTTACCTGAAGCCCGCCGGAGCTAGTCTCTGGCGGGCTTTCGCGTTGTAATGAGGCCCTTTCCCGCTTACGACCTCAACCCTTCTCTAGCGGCTGCTCGAGGCGTGCTTCTGCCAGGTCGATATCGTGTTGGATTCGGCGCAAGGTCTGGTCGCTGATGTCTTCTTCGTTACGCAAGGTTATTACGGTATCTCGCTCAGTTCGCAACATCTCCCGGGCCAACTCCTCGAAGTCCTCTGAGAATAGCCGGCTAATGTGTTTTTCCTTCGCGTCTTCCCGGCGGAGTTGACGGATGCGATCGCTGTATTCTGAACGAAGACGTTGCACGGTCTCTGGTTGTGCCCGTCGCAGCGATTCGATGGTTTCGAGGCGCGCCAGGGCTGCCTCGTTCGCCTGGAGACGAGCTAGTCTCTCTTCCTTCTGCGAGACATGGTCGTCCACCACTCCGAGTAAGCGAACCAGAGGCGTCAAAGTAAGTCCTTGCACGACGAGCGTTCCGAAAATAACCCCAAAGGTTAGTAAGAGGATGAGATCGCGGCCAGGGAAGGGCTCACCGTTACCCAAAAGAAACGGAATGGCCAGAGCGCCAGCCAGGGAATCTGCTCCGCGCATCCCCGTCCATGCGATCAGAGCCGTATGTTGCCAGGGAGCCGGATTCGCGCGGCGAAACTTCCGACTTAGGAGGCGCGGGAGATAGGTTGCCCCAAAGAGCCAGGCGAACCGAACCAGCATGATCGCGCCCACAAACAAGATCGACAACTTCGCCATACTCAGGGCCGCGCCCGACGGAAGTGCGTGGATTACCTGCGGAAGCTGGAGTCCGATTAGCATAAAGAGCACGCCATTCAGGATAAACACCAGCGTATCCCAGACGGGCAGAGCTTGCAGTCGCATCCGTCCGCTCAGAATGCGCGGCGCGCGCCAGCCGTAGAAAAGGCCCGCGATTACGACCGCCAGAATTCCCGAGACGTGCAGTCTCTCACCGCTGAAGTAAGCCACATAGGGTGTTAGGAGAGAGAACATGGTTTGCACGGGTGGATCATCCAAACGCCGTTGCACTTGCGTGGCCAACCAGCCAACGGCGAGACCAACTCCGATTCCGCCTACGGCCACAAAGAGAAACTGCAAGCTAGCCTGACCTAACGAGAAGCTACCGGTTAAGACCGCGGCGACCGCGAACCGAAAAGAGATGAAGGAAGTAGCATCGTTAACCAGGCTCTCGCCTTCCAGGATAACTATGATCTTGCGAGGCACTCGAAGATTTCTAGTTGCCGCCAACGCGGCGACCGCGTCGGGCGGAGAGATGATGGCGCCGAAAACAAACCCTACCGCCCAGGGCAGTCCGATCAGGTAATGAAAGAGCCAGGCAACCGCGATCATCGTAACTAAGACAAGGACGACCGCGAGCGGCAGAATCGACCGAAGGTTAGCCCGGAAATCTCTCCAGGAAGTGAAGACTGCCGCCGGATAAATGAGAGGCGGTAGAAACAAACTAAAGACGAGATCAGGCTCGAGATGAATTACCGGAAGGCCAGGAATCAGCGCCAGAATTCCGCCACCGATGGTGAGCAGGATTGGATATGGGATGCTGATTTTCTGCGCGGCGATCGCAAGCAAGGCGACAGCCACCAGGCAAATCAGGATAAGTTCGCTTGTTCCCGCCATCGGTCCGATTGCGCAGCTTCGCGGGAATCCGATCGCGCGTCCATTCGCAACCTTCGACCGGCGGCGTTCGCCGCCGCCTCAGGCCAGGGGAAAAAGTCGCTGGGTAAACCAGAACGCTCCGGCCGCGACCACGCCGCAGGAACCCGCGGTGAGAAGCGCGCGCGACGTGACGCTGTTACGCCGAATGAGCAGGCCGAGAATGGGCGCGGCGGCCAGAACGATGCAGGCCTGTCCGATTTCCACACCGAGATTGAAGGAGAAAAGCGACCAACCGAGCGCCTGTCGCGGGAGCTGCATTTCGCGGAGGACGTTGGCGAATCCGAAGCCGTGGATGAATCCAAAACCGAAGGCGAAAAGCAAACGCCAATCGCGCGCGCCTGGTTTTTGCAGCAACGCATGCGAGCCGACGAAAACAATGCTGAGTGCGATGGCCGGTTCGATCACACGCGCGGGCGGACTCACGATATTCAGGGTTGCGAGCACGAGCGTGATGCTGTGCGCGATCGTGAAAGCGGTAACGATTTTTAGCAGGCGAGTGAGCGTTCCGCCGAGCAGAAGCAATCCGATGACGAAAAGGATGTGATCCGGCCCGATGAAAATGTGGTGGATGCCTTCAGCGATAAATTGCCTAACGACTGCTCCGATTCCCTGATGGCGGCGCATGGAATAATCCCGCGCGCCGGAGTCTTTACTGAAGATGTCCTGATATTTTAGCGCGTCGCCCTGATAGATATTGACGAACGTTTTGTGACGCGGATCGAACTGAAACAAATCGCAGCGCACGCGCAGTGTTTCCGCGGCTTCGCTTGTCGGAAAAAACAAAGTCAATCTGAGATCCTTGCGCGCCGGAAGTGATTCGATCCCGCGAAGGTCGGCGCGAAGAAGCTGGCCATCGCCGAGAAGCTGCATTCGCGAAGTGATGAGCGCGGTTAGTTTTTCGCGCTGCGCTTCCGGTTGCAGAAGAAATGTCTCCTCATCCGTGCCGGGTGATTCGCGCGCGAAATTTTTGGCGGAACTTTCGATCGTCGCATCGACGCCCGTTTTGGTGACGTGCAGATCGATGTAGGAAACAGGAAGGTCATGCGCGAGCGCACTGCAGGCGCTCAAAAAAAACGCAACGAAAGCGATTCTCATGGCGAGATCTCCGCCAGCGCCCGACGCGCGACTTGGCTCTGCATCGGATCGAAACCAGGATTCAAATCGAGCGCGCGCTGCAAATATTCTTTCGCGCGCGCCTTATCTCCCGTCGCGCGTGCAATCATTCCCGCATGATAAAAAAACCGCGCGTCCAGCGTGCCGAGCTTGAGCGCTTCCTGTATCGCGGCCTGCGCTTCCGGCAACCGATTCGCTTTCAGAGCTGTCCAGGCGAGGACGTCCGCTCCGTAAATATCGCGCCGCCCCGCGGCATATTCTCCGGACGCGAGCGCGTAAGCTTCTTCCGGGTTCAGATCGTGGTTGGCGTAGAAATTTGCCAGCGCGCGATCGTAGGGTGTGCCGTGAATTTTCTGCGTATGCTCGCCAATTTGCGCGACTAAATCATAGCGCGCCCTGGCTTCGTCCGCGCGCCCGGCGAGTTGATAAAGATCGCCCAATGCCGACATGGCATCGACGGATGGCGCGCGTCGCACCGCTTCCGTGAGATAACGAATCGCTTCGTCGGATCGACCTTGCGCAGCGTAAATCCGGCCTAACGAGCCCAGCGCGCGGAAGTCGTTAGGCACCGTGGCCAAGGCATCGCGCTGGCCTTTTTCCGCCGCGAAATATTCGCCATTGGCGAAAGCGATTTCGCCATTTTGCCATTCACACCAGGCAATCGTTTCGCGCGGCGGCTCGGTCAGGTTGCGGAGAAAGACGAGCGCGGTTGCCAGGTGCTTTTGCGCTTCGCTTGAGTCGCCGCGCAGGACGCCCAGTCGCGCCCGGCGGATTTCGCTCGAAGCGTTCCGCTCGCCGAGTTGCTCCGTTTTTCCGTAGGCCTCCAGCGCATGCGAATATTCGCCCAGCTCCAAACAGGCATCTCCCAGAGTCGCAAAAAAATCGGCCTGATCCGGGCGGAGTTCGATTAATTGCAACGCGTGATCGCGTGCGGCCGCGAACTGGTGATTGGCGAATTCGGCGTGCGTCAACGCCGCGAGTCCCCCGAGATTTTGTTCCGGGCCGACTGTGCCTAACGAGGCCCGCGCCGCCGCCAAGGCCGGGAGGAGAAAGTCTTCGTTCCCGGTTTCGCGGACGCGCTGCAGATAAAGTTCCGAGAGCGCATTTTGCGAGCGCGTCTCTTCCGGATCGCGGCGGACGCGCGCGAGATAAAAACGGATCGTATTTTCGGTGGTCGTCTCAACCGCAGCGGGCGCCGAAGCAAAATCGTTCGCGGGAATTTTCGCTGGCGCTACCGCCGCGATCGGTGCGCGCGATCTGAGCGCGAGCGCGGCCAGAACGCCAGCCGCGATCGCGGCGATCACGAGCATTAAATTATTGCGCTCAACCTTCAGCATATCGACAAAGCGCAAACCTTTTGCCTAACGAGTGCGCGCTTTCCGCGCCGACGGCGCAAGGCCGCCGACGCGGATCTCCCGCAGCGCAAATTACTGCCGCGTATGATCGTCCACGCCGGCCGAAGCACGGAACGGCTGCGTCGGATCAGCCACGAACGGGAAGACATTTCGAAATGGTTTGTCGTTCGCATCCACGCGATCGCCCAGCGGTTTCCCGTTGTTGATCATGGTGAAAAGGAGATCGACCACATCGTCTTGCAAACGCCGGCCGCCCATGTGCCCGAAGCCGCCGCCTTTATTGTTCCCGCCTTGCGGGCCTTTGTTTGGAACGGAGAGATCGAGGCGCAGGATGTCGCCGTTTTTCACGGCCATCTTCGCCAGTTTCTCAATGTGCTCGTCGTCCGTGTTCATCGCCTTGAGCGATTTCACGATGTCGTCTTCGAATTTTCCCGAGGCGTCGTCTTCGGTCGAAGACGCGTTGTATTCATCTTTTCGCGGTGGCGGAATGAGGCCGTTGTTCACCAGCGGCAGGCCGTCGCGATCGACCGTCACCCACTCGCCGCTCCCGGTAATCTTGCCGTCGTCGCCGATAGTTTGCGTGGCGCGGCGTTGCGTGACCGCGTTGATGCCGATGATGTCGGAATCGCCGCGCAACATTTTCGCCGGCACACTGATCGCGGTGATCATGGTGTTGAATCCGGCGTAAGTGTCGCGTCCGCCGCGCTCGCTCAGCAGAGAAGTTTTGGGATGACCGGGATTTTTCATGGCGGAGGCGACCAGGCGATTCGCGCCTGTGTCATCGAGGAAAAAGGGATCGTCGGCCGGACCCGCAAAAAATTTCACGCCCGTCTCCTTGTCCGTCGTGACATCCATTTCCGGTGCGACGTAGTCCTGCGTTCCTTTCGTTGTCTGCGCTTCGAAAGTCTCGCCGCCGGGTAACTTGATCGTCGCCGTCTGCGTTTTCTCGCGGCCGAGTCCTTTGGAATAAGTGATGTCGATAAACGCATCCGGCTTGGCGTCGCCGGTGTTTTCGATTTCGAATCGATAACGAATGTTGTGATCGAAAATGCACATCCCGAAATGCTCGCCCGAGACGAGGAAACCTTGCGTGCTCATGATCAGGACGACCCGCGAATTGTCGTTCGGATCGAGGAACGCGTAGTTGTCGGCGATGTCGGATCCGCGATCCTGCGCGATCGTTGGTGAGTCGATGTGGTCGGATGCAAAAAGGCGCGACGCACAGGAGAGCGCGAGCGCGATGCCGAGGGCGGGTGCGGCGTTTCGCCGGATGGAGCGGAAGAGAAAATTCGGTTTAAGCATTTTGGTTTCTTGTTCGTGCAACTGACTTTCGGGAAGTCAGAGCCCGCGCTTACCCGCTTATTCCAACGCGCTTAAAATTTGTAAGTGGCCGACACGCGGACGGTGCGCGGCTCGGCTGGATGAATGTGAAAATCGTCCACGCCTTCTGCCGGTTCGCCTGGAAGACGCGAAGTATAAAAGTAGGCGACGTCGTTATTTTTCTTATCGAAAATATTCAGGAGATCGACGCTTAAGCGCAGGTTCCGAAAATCCCGGCCGATCCGTCCGTCGAAAGTGAGCGATGATTTCGCGATCGCGCTGTTGTCTTCGATTAACGGCTGCGGGCCAAAATAACGGACGCGCAAAGTTCCAAAAAATCCGGCCGGTTCGTTCGCGGTAATTCCGGCGGCGAAGACGGTCGCGATCGATCCTGGAATGCGATCGCCGGCCGGCTCATTTTCGAAACGCGCGCGTGTGTAAGCGAAGTCGCCATCGAGCGTGAGCCAGGAGAGCGGCTTGTAGTAATTCGCAAATTCAACACCGGCGCGCTTGCTGGCCGCGCTCGCTTCCGTGTCGCCGGCGTCGCCAGTGAAAACCAGCTCGGAATCGAGCGTGAGATAATAGAAGGAAACCGTGCTGACCAGATTCGGGACCGCGGAAGTGCGCGCACCGATCTCCACACTCTTCGAACGAACCAACGGGTCCACGTTATCCGCTCGTTCGCCGGTCGAAGGACTGACTTTGATCGTTGTCCCGCGCGCATCATTGCTATGCAATCCGGTGCCGGCGTTCAGATAAAATTCCGTCTTCGCCCACGGCCCGAAAATGAGATTCAACTTCGGGCTAACAATCCCGTCCACGACGTCGCCGGAGTTCGCCGCGGTGTCGCTCTCGACGTGGAAATAATAGAGATCGCCGCGCAATCCGAAGACGGATCGGAACCAGGGCGACCAGTTGATTTCGTTGCGCTGAAAAAGTGAAATGCTCGATTCCTCGACCGCGTCGTCGCGCACGGTTGAGAGGCGATTTTTCTCGCGCGTTTTGAAAAGGCCGACTTCGGGAATGAAGTCGTTCCGCGTCTGCAAACCGATCGTTTCGGTGACTTTGCGACCGAAGATTTCGCTTTCCGAAGTGTGCGTGAGCGAGCCCCCGAGAATGACGCGCCGATCGAATTGTTCGAATTGGTCGCCGTTGGCCGGATCGTCCAGGAAGAAGGTGAAGTCCGAAAAAATATCGAGGTGATAATAGATCAGGTAAGCGTTCAAATGCGTCGAGCCGCCGCTCGCATCGTCGTGCGTCCAATCGAAAGAAACACTTTCGCGATCACTCGTTAGGGCATCGGTCGGATCGATCGCGCCGAGACGATCGATCAAGCCGCTCTCGATCGCGCGTTGCGGAACCTGATCGGGCGAATGCGCGTGGCCGTGGTAAGCCATAAAGGTGAGCGCGAATCTGTTTTCCTTGTCGCCCCAATTCCAGCGCAGAAAACCGTTGTAGCGAATGGCGTTTTGATTCACTGCATACGGTCCGTCGTAGTGCCCGTATTCGAACGCGGCCGTGAGCGTGCTCCCGTGTAATCTCACGCTGTCGGCCAGGACGAAGCGGTAGAAATTATTTTCGCCAATGCTGATCGTCGCGATTCCTTTTGGAAGCTCGGGAAAAAGTTGGAACTCCGCCGCGCCGGCCGAGGAAAAATCGCCCACGTCAGCGAAGAACGGTCCTTTGCTGTAATCGATTCCGCGGATCAGTTCCGGGATGATGAAGTTCGTGTCGGCGTAACCCTGACCGTGCGCATGCGTGCGCATATTGATCGGCATGTCGTCGACCGAGAGTGCAAAATCGGTCCCGTGGTCGAGATTAAAACCGCGCAGATAATATTGGTTCGCTTTCGCTTCGCCGCTGTGTTGCGTGACGATTACGCCCGGGACCGCTTCGAGCAATTCGCCGCGCCGCAGCAAAGGCCGGTCCTGCAATTCCGCGGCGCCGATTGTCCCTTCCGAAGAAGTGGTGGCGAAGCCAAGCAGATCATCTTCCCGGCCCACGACCGTGACGCGCTCGGTCTCAGCCTCCGGTGTGGCGAGCGCGTCCTGCGCCGAAACGCAGCGCAAAGTTGCAACCAGAAAAAGCGGCCACAGCCTAACGAGTGATAATCGCCGCATCCTTGATCGCATCACCCTACTCATACGACCAGCTTTCGGTGCGAGACTCAAAACACAAACCGCGCCGGCAAGCGCGAAGCTCACCGGCGCGGCTGCGCTACCCCAAATTATTGGCGAGTGTGATCGTCCGAATTCTGTCCCGGCGGAAAGGGCTGGGTCGGATCGGCCACGAACGGAAAGACATTTCGGAAGAGCACGTCGTTCGCGTTTACGTAATCGGTGATCGGCACGCCGTTATTGATCATGGTGAAGGTCGCGTCGACCACATCGTCGACCAGCCGGCGACCGCCCATGTTTCCGAAACCGCCGTTCGCATTATTCCCGCCTTGCGGCCCGTTATTTGGCACCCGCAGATCGAGCCGCAGGATGTCGCCTTTTCGTTGAATAATATCGAGTATGGCGTTGATGTGCGCGTCGTCGGTGGCGAAGTTGCGCAACGAGCGCGTGAGGTCGGCGGCGAACCGGCCGCGCGCGTCATCCTGCGTCGTCGCGCCGTTGTATTCGTTCTTTCGCGGCGCGGGAATCAGCCCGTTGTTAACCAACGGATTGCCCTGGCGATCGACCGTCATATACGGCCCAAGTCCGTAGACCGCGCCGTCGTGGTTCGCCTGAACAGTGCGTCGTTGCGTGACGAAATTAATTCCGATGACGTTCGATTTTCCGCGCAGCAAACTCGCCGGCACGCTCACCGCTGTGATCATGGTATTGAAGCCCGCATAGGTGTCGCGGCCTTGCCGAAAACCGAGGAGCGATCGGTCGGGATGGCCCGGATTGTTCAGCGAGGAAGCGACGAAACGATTCGCGCCCGTGTCATCGAGAAAGAACGGATCGTCCGCCGCGCCGCCGAAGAATTTCGCGCCGGTCCGCGGATCAACCGTCACGACCGGTGCGGGCGCGGGATCGGGTTGCGGTTCCTGATCGGCCACCGTGGTCGCCGCCTTGAAGCTCAGCAGCGTCTTCGGATGGTCCCATTCATTTTCCTTGTCGGTTAAAGTGATGGTCGCCTGCTGATTGGTGACGCGTCCGAGGCCGGGCGAATAATTGACGTCCAGAAAGAGATCCGGTTTCGCGTCGCCCGTATTCTCGATTTCAAAACGATAACGAATGTTGTTATCGAAGATGACCATTCCAAAATGTTCGCCGGAAACGATGAAACCTTGCGTGCTCGCGACCAGGATGACCTGCGAGTTGTCGTTCGGGTCGAGGAATGCCCAAACGTCCGCGATGTCGGCGCCACGATCCTGCGCGACCGTCGGGGAATCGATGTGATCGGAAGCACGCAATAGCGTCACGCCGCTGAGGCTGAACGCGAGACCGGAGAGCGCGGTCAGCAGGCTGGCGCGGCGAATTCGAGCAATGGATTTTTGCAGAAGCATAATTTTTTCCTGGTGGAATTTTTCGTCGTCACGAACCCAAAAACGCGGAGCGAAGTTTGGCCGTCGAAAATGGGAGCGGTGGTGATGAAACTTATTCCGCGCGACCCTCGCGCGAGGACTCGTTAGGCAAATTCGCCGGAATAAACGAGCGACGAACCGCCCTCAAACCTGAGTGCGTTCGCTAACTCTCCGGCAGCGAAATCTTCTGCTCGTCCTCGCGGGTCTCGGCAGTTTCGCCTTGTTTTGGCCGGCGCGTCTCGCGCTTCGGCACGGAAACATCGACGCCTTTCTCGCGCTGACGGCTGCGCAGGCGCTTTGCTGTTTTTGCGCCGCGGCATTGGTCTGGAACGCGAAATCGGCGCGCCTCACGTTGCTTATTGTTCTCGGATTCAGCGCGCTCCTGCGGCTCGGGTTGCTCTTCGAAACGCCGAAACTTTCCGACGACATTTATCGCTACGTTTGGGATGGGCGCGTGCAAAGCGCGGGCATCAATCCTTATCTCTACATTCCGGCCGATCCGCATCTGGCCGCGCTCCGCGACGCGGAAATTTATCCGCACATCAATCGCCGCGATTATGCGCCGACGATTTATCCGCCGATGACGCAGATGATCTTCTTCGTCGTCCATCAAGTGAGCGGCTCGGTCGTTGGCTTCAAACTCTGCCTGCTTCTTTTCGAAGCGATCACCATCGCCAGCCTAACGAGTCTGCTCGGCGGGCTCGGGCTTCCGCGCGCGCGCGTCCTAATCTATGCCTGGAACCCGCTCGTGCTTTGGGAATTTTCCGGAAGCGGCCACATCGATGCGGTGATGATCGCGTTTGTTTCGCTCGCGTTGCTGGCGCGACGCGCGCGTCGCGAAACGCTGACCGGCGTCTTACTTGGTTGCGCGGCGCTCGTGAAATTTTTCCCGCTCGCGCTCTTCCCGGCTTTCTATCGGCGGTGGGATTGGAAAATGCCGCTCGCGGCCGCGGCGACTTTTGTTTTGGGCTACCTGCCGTATCTCGGCGCGGGTCGTCACGTCTTCGGATTCCTCTCCACCTATGCGGACGAGGAAGGAATTCGAACCGGCCGCTATTTCCTTTTACTATTCGTTAGGCTGCTTTTCGGCGGCTACGAAATCCCGGCGGAATTTTATCTTGGTTTTGTTCTGCTGGTCCTGGCTGCGCTGGCCAGTCGCGCAGTCTTTCGTTGGAACAAAAAGGAGAACGGATTTCTTTTGAGCGCGGGTTTGCTTGCCTTCGCTTTTACCTTTCTCCTCTCACCGCAATTCCCCTGGTATTGGAGCTGGACGATTCCGTTCCTGGTCTTTCTTCCACTGCGCGCGATGGCGCCGTTCTTCCTCTTCATCAGCGCCGCGTTGGTCTTCTACGGGAAATGGTTTTCTGAATGGCAACTCGGCATCCACCCGCATCTCGCGCTCAGTTTATTGCAGCTCGCGCCATGCGGTTTGCTGCTGGCCGTGCTTCTTATTTTGCACCGCAAACATGCCGGCATCCTTACGCCTTCGCTCACTATGCCCGTCCCGCAGGCCAAGCTGTCATCCTGAGTCGCGCAGACGGCGAAGGACCTCACAAAGGGTCCTTGGCTAACGAGAGCTTGTGCTCAACTGAGTACCCTGTGTGAGGTCCTTCGGCGCGCTTCGCCGCCTCAGGATGACAGCGCGGGGTGGGACCACGCGGCGAGTATGAAGGATGCGAATCCAGTGCGATTGTTGGCGGCGAGAAGATGAAAATTTATCGGCCAGGCAAAAATTTAACATGAACCAGGTTGCTCTTATTGTTGGAGTCGGTCCGGGTCTTGGCGCGGCGATCTCGCGGCGTTTCGCCCGCGAAGGTTTTCGCGTCGCGCTCATTGCGCGCAGCCCGGAATTCATTAACCAATTGGCGAACGAGCTCCACTCGTTAGGCCAAAGCGCGCTAGCATTGACTGCCGATGCCAGCCGGCCTGCGGAACTCGCCGCGGCCATTGGACAAGCCCGCGTGGAGCTGGGTCCGATCAATGTCCTGGTGCACAACGCCAGTTCGTCTTCGGGTAATGGTCTGCTCAAAACGAGCCCGGAACAATTCGAGGAAACCTGGCGCATTAGTTCGTTAGGCGCGTTCGTCTGCGCGCGCGAAACCGCGCCTTACATGATCGCTGCCGGCGCCGGCACGATGATTTTTACCGGCGCGACTTCCAGCGTGCGCGGCGGTGGCTGGCTGTCTTTTAGCAGCGCGAAGTTTGCACTGCGCGGCCTCGCGCAATCGCTCGCGCGCGAGCTTTGGCCGCAAGGCATTCACGTCGCGCATGTGGTCGTGGATGGAATCATCGGGCCTAACGAGAGCAACGACGACGACGAACCAACCTTGCAACCCGACCGAATGGCCGACGCTTATTTTCAGTTGTCGCAACAGGATCGTTCCGCCTGGACACTGGAGTTGGATCTGCGCCCGCATCGCGAAAAATTCTTCGAGTAAGCGATCAAATGCCCGAAACAATTCCTGTCGCAATCATTCAGCACGCGCCGGTCTTTATGGATCTCGGCGCGAGCATGGCGAAGGCGATTGCGTTAACTGAAGAAGCCGCGCGCGCGGGCGCACGCGTGATCGCGTTCGGCGAAACCTGGCTGCCCGGTTATCCCGCTTGGCTCGACTACTGCGGCGACATGGGATTGTGGGATCACGCGCCGACGAAATCGGTTTTCGCGCGTCTGCGACAAAACAGCGTTCTCGTTCCCGGCCCCGAAACAAAAAAGCTCGGCGTGCTAGCGGCCGATCACAAAATCACCCTCATCATCGGCGTGAACGAGCGCGTCGAAACCGGTCCGGGCAACGGCACGCTCTATAATAGTTTGCTCACTTTTACGCCGGACGGCGCTCTCGCGAATCATCATCGCAAACTCGTGCCGACGCATACCGAACGACTCGTTTGGGGACAGGGCGACGGTCGCGGAATGGAATCGGTCGCGACGCCGAGCGGACGTATCGGCGGGTTAATTTGCTGGGAACATTGGATGCCGCTGGCGCGACAGACATTGCATCTCGCAGGCGAACAAATTCACGTCGCGGTGTGGCCGACCGTTCACGAAATGCATCAGCTTGCCAGCCGGCATTACGCCTTCGAAGGGCGTTGCTTCGTGCTCGCGGCGGGCTTGATCATGCGCGCGAAGGATTTGCCTAACGAGTTGTCTTCCACGGGAAATTTCGCTGCGCCACCCGATTCATTTCTCTTCCGCGGCGGCAGCGCGATCATCGGGCCGAACGGACGTTATGTGGTCGAGCCTTGTCTCGATCAGGAGAAAATTATCAGCGCGCAACTCGATCTCTCCGCGGTCGATGAAGAACGCATGACCCTCGATGTTTCCGGGCATTACAGCCGGCCCGATCTCTTCGATTTTCGCCTGCGGCAACGGGAATAAAGGCGCCTTTTTTCGCCCTTACTTCGGATGAAATTCACCATCGTGATGCTAGCGCTCGCTCTCGCGCTCGGCTCTGCCAAAGCGGAGGAGCCGGCCGCGTCTCCGCCGATGAAAGCAATCTTCGCGGGCGGTTGTTTCTGGTGCATTCAGCCGTATTTCGACAAGGCGCCGGGCGTTATCCAGACCTTTGTCGGTTACGCCGGCGGCAAGGAAGCGAACCCGACTTACAAGCAGGTTTCCGCAGGCGAAACTGGTCATCGCGAAGCGCTCGAAGTCACTTACGATCCGGCGAAAATCAGTTATGAAAAACTGCTGGAGATTTTCTGGCAGAACATCAATCCCGTTCAGACCGACGGACAGTTTTTCGATGTCGGCGATCAATATACGACCGCAATTTTCTACACGAGCGAGCAACAGAAAACGGCCGCGGAAACCTCGAAAGATGCACTTGCCAAGTCGGGCAAATTTCAAAAACCGATCGCGACCGTGATTCTGCCCGCGACCACTTTCTGGCCCGCGGAGGAGTATCATCAAAAGTATTACGAAAAGAATCGCATGGCCTACGGGATGTATCATTTCACATCCGGCCGCAGCTCCTACAAGAAGCGTATCTGGGGCGACCGCTAGTTTGCGGCGGCCAGCATTCCGAGGAGAAAATGGGCACCGATAATTCCGCGATCGCGATCTATTTTGAGCATCCGGATTGGTTTCGTCCGCTCTTTGCCGAGCTCGATCGGCGTGGCACGTCTTACTTAAAGCTCGACGCGAAATGTCATTCGTACGACATCAGCGCGCGCCAAAAAAAATACGCGCTCATTTTTAATCGCATGAGCGCGTCGGCTTATTTGCGCGGGAACGAGCAGGCCATTTTCTACACGCGCGATTTCCTCGCGTATCTCGAGAGCGTCGGCACGCGCGTGATCAATGGCCGCGAGGCTTTTGCGATTGAAATTTCCAAGGCCGCGCAGCTTTCGCTTTTGCACTCGTTAGGCATTCCGTTCCCGAAATCACGCGTGATCAATTGCGCGGAAGAAGCGCACCGCAGCGCGGCCGAATTCGGTTTTCCGATGATGATCAAACCGAACATCGGCGGACGCGGCGCGGGCATCGTGCGTTTGAATTCCGCCTTCGAACTCGACCAGGCGATTGCCGGCGGCCAAGTCGATCTCGGAATCGATCGCACCGCGCTGGTTCAGGAATTTGTGCCCGCGCGGGGCGGACACATCAACCGCGTCGAGACGCTCGGCGGCAAGTTTCTCTACGCGATGAAAGTCTTCACCAACGGCGAGAATTTTAATCTTTGCCCGGCGGAAATTTGCCAGACGGAAAACGCAACTGCGGCGGGTGTTTGTCTGGTTGATGGACCGAAAGCGGGTTTAAAAATCGAGCCATTCCAGCCGTCGCCGAAGATCATCGAAACGGTTGAGCGCATTGTCGGTGCGGCCGGCATCGATGTCGGCGGCGTTGAGTACATGATCGACGATCGCGATGGTCGCGAGCTCTTTTACGACATCAACGCGCTCTCAAATTTTGTGGCCGATGCGCCGCGGATTCTCGGGTTCGATCCGCACGCGCGTTTGGTCGATTACCTCGAACAAGAAAGGGACGGATGAAGTACGGATATTGGCTGCCGGTTTTCGGCGGATGGCTGCGGAATGTGGAAGACGAACTGATGGAAGCGAGCTGGGATTATTCGCGCCGGCTCGCGCAACGCAGCGAAGAAATCGGCTTCGATCTCACGCTCGTCGCTGAGTTGAGTTTGAACGATATCAAAGGCGCGGACGCGCCCACGCTTGATGCCTGGTCGACTGCGGCCGCGCTCGCCGCGGTCACAAAACGTCTCGAGTTAATGGTCGCGGTTCGTCCGACATTTCATAATCCCGCGCTGCTCGCGAAACAGGCTGCGAACATTGACGCCATCGCCGGGCCGGGTCGGCTTTCGCTCAACGTCGTCTCGTCCTGGTGGGCGGAAGAAGCGAAAAAATGCGGGCTGCATTTCGAGAAACATGACGACCGCTACGCGCGGACCGCGGAATGGCTCGCGGTGGTCGATGGCATTTGGAAGCAGGACCATTTTTCGTTCAGCGGAGATTATTACAAGGTCGAGGACTCGGTC
>CAXSCV010000017.1:6444-33790 GCA_964235895.1 uncultured Chthoniobacterales bacterium | reverse complement strand
GCGTTGCGACGCCTATGTCATGCACGGCGATCCTCCGAAACGCATTCGCGAAAAGATCGCGGACATGTCCGAGCGGCGCGAGCGCAAAGGACTTCCGCGAATGACCTTCGGGGTCGCCGCTTACACGATCGTCCGCGACACCGAAGGCGAAGCGAAACGCGAGCTCGAGCGCATCACCGATGTGAAACAAAACGCGCGCGGCTACGACAATTATCAGCAGTGGCTCGCGGGCACGAATCTCGATCGGCAGGTTTCATTGGAAGATTATTCGGTGACCAATCGCGGGCTCGCCTCCGGCCTGGTCGGAACTGCGGAGCAAGTGCGCGCGCAGGTCGAGGAATTCGAGGACGCGGGCGCGGATTTGCTTCTGTTGCAGTGCAGTCCGCAGCTCGAGGAAATGGAGCACTTCGCCGCGGAAGTCATCCGACGTCCGCTCATTGAAGAAGATTCCCGCGCCGTTGCCTAACCACTCGTTAGGGAAGTAATCCGATTACTCGTTAGGCGCGATTTGTCCGCCGAAACGATCTCGCAGGCGACCGCGCTAGCGCAATTGCGCGCAGCCAGTTCCCACTGATTTCCCTGTCGCGAGGGAATAAGCGCGGTTCGATCCGCTCATAAAGTGCTCATGAAATTGACGCATGTTTTTGAAGCTGGCACCGGATTCAAAGTGCTCGAGACGACCGAGCGCAGCCAGACCGGGCTGCTCACTTTGGAAGCGGGTGAAGCGAGCAGCGATCAGCCGAGCATGCACGAAAAGAGCGATCAAGTATTGGTCGTTCTCGAAGGCGAAGTGACGGCGAAGATCGGCGAGGAAAGCGCGCAGTTGAAGCGCGGCGATGCGGTCACGGTGCCGGCGAAAACGCCGCACACTTTTACCAATCACGGCCAGGAACGCGCAGTCACTTTCAGTGTTTATGCCGGGCCCGCTTTTCCGCCGGATAAGCAGAGTCGTTAGGCATTTTATGTACGCGCAAAGTCTCAACGTTCCGCGGCCGCGGCATTCATCCGTGGGGAAAACGCTGGTCGTTGGATTCATCGCCGGTCTCGCCGCTACGGGAGTGAAAACGATCTGCGAAAAAATCTCGCCGCCGCGTCCGCCGGGCGTGCCGTCGCCGTTAGGAAACGCGCTCGATGCAGCTTCGACCAAACTGACCGGCCATCCGATGGCGAAAGAAAAGAAGGCGATGGCTGAGCCGGTGGTGCATTTCCTTTTCGGCGCAGGCGCAGGCGCGGGTGCGGTTTACGCGGTCATGGAACGCGAAATTCCGCCGGTGCGCGCGGGGGATGGAGCGCTCTTCGGCATTTCGTTTTGGTTACTGGCGCACGAGATCTCACTGCCGTTAATGGGCCTCTCGCCTACGCCCGCGCAGATGACGATTTGGGAACAGGGCAACGAATTGGTTTCGCACGGAATTTTTGGCGTTGCGCTTGAATTCGTTAGGCGCGGGCTGCTGCGGAAGTGGTCGTGAATCCATTCAACCTTCGCGCGAAGTGGTTGGTTGAGTTGGGCAAACGAACGGCCTTTTGCGAAGTCCGTCAGAGGTGGAATTAACGCGCGCGCGTTGATGATTTATGAGTCCGACTGATTCATACGATGTCATCATCATCGGCACGGGCGCGGGCGGCGGAACGCTCGCGCATCGTCTCGCTGCCAGTGGCAAGCGCATTCTTATTCTCGAGCGCGGCGGTTTTCTGCCGCGGGAAAAAGAGAATTGGGATTCGAAAGCGGTCTACCAGGAGATGCGCTACCACACAATGGAGAAGTGGTACGACGGCGACGGTAAAAGCTTCATGGCGCACACCGGTTATTTCGTCGGCGGCAATACGAAAGTGTATGGCGGCGCGATGTTCCGATTGCGTGAGCGCGACTTCGAAACTGTGCAGCATAAGCGCGGCGTCTCGCCGGAATGGCCGATAAAATATCGCGACTTCGAGCCGTATTATCGCCAGGCGGAATTGCTCTACGAAGTGCATGGCGAACGCGGAGTCGATCCGACCGAGCCACCGATCGAGCACGAATATCCGTTTCCACCGCTGGCGCATGAACCGCGGATTCAGGAGTTGTCCGATAAATTGCGAAAGCGTGGACGTTCGCCGTTTCAATTGCCGCTGGCTTTGAAACGGAACGAGCGCGATCCGCTGCGCAGCGCCTGCATTCGTTGCAACACTTGCGACGGTTTTCCGTGTTTGATCGATGCAAAAGCGGACGCGGATGTGAACGGCGTCCGGCCCGCGCTCGCGCGCGACAACGTCACATTAATCACGCGCGCGAAGGTCACGCGGTTGCTCACGGAAAAAAACGCGCGCGAGATTTCCGCCGTCGAAGTGAAGGTGAACGGCGAGCCGCGGCGCTTTCACGCGGACATCGTGGTGGTGGCGGCGGGCGCGATTAATTCCGCGGCGCTGCTGCTCGGCAGCGCATCCGATAAACATCCGAACGGTCTGGCGAATTCATCGGATCAAGTTGGCCGGAATTACATGCGTCATATCAATGGCGCGATGCTCGGAATGAGTCGGCGGCGCAATCCCGTCGTCTTCCAAAAGACGCTGGCGATGAATGATTATTATTGGGGCGAAAAAGATTTCCCATTCCCCATGGGACACATTCAGCTCCTCGGAAAAACCGATCGTGGGATCATCGGCGCGGACGCGCCCTTCTTCGCGCCCGGTTTTATCCTCGACCAAATGGCGAAGCATTCGATCGACTGGTGGATGACGGCGGAGGATCTGCCGCATCCGGAAAATCGCGTTACGCTTTGTAAAGATGGCGCGATCCAGTTACATCAACGCGATCGTTATCATGAACATTTCGATCGTCTGATGGCGCGCTGGAAAAGCGAACTACAAGCAGTCGACGCGGACGGAACGCGGCTGCCGCTCTCGTTTTATCTTTTCAAAAAAATCCCGACCATGGGCGTGGGGCACCAGAATGGAACTTGTCGTTTTGGGGAAGACCCGAAGACGTCGGTCTTGAACATTTTTTGTCAGGCGCATGACGTGGATAATCTCTATGTCGTGGACGGCAGTTTCTTTCCGTCCTGCGGCGCGGTGAATCCTTCGCTGACCATCGCGGCGAACGCCTTACGCGTGGGCGACCGTCTTCTGGAACGTCTGGCCTAACGAGTGATAGGGCGCGCTGCACTCTGGGGAGCGCACGCTTCTAGCGTGCTGGTCTCTGCATTCTGCGCAGACGAACTTTTCCGGGCCGCGAAGTTTTGCGTCCGCAAATCACATTGGAGGAAAGCCTGTTTCGGCAAAATGCCCAAACCAGCACGCTGCAAGCGTGCGCTCCCCAGAATCCTGATCATACTTGCTCTGACCTCTACGCTTCACGCTGGCGTTCAGGTCAAAGCAATCGAACTGACGGTGCGCGATCTTCCTCAGTCGATCGTATTTTACACGGAGCTTTTGCAATTCGAGCTGGAGTTGCAAACGCGCGCGACTGGCCTAACGAGTGCTCGTCTTCATCTTGGCCAGGAGACGCTCATTCTGCGCGACTACGACGGCGATGGGCGGCCAATTCCCAGCGGCATCGCCCCTAACGACTTGTCGTTTGAGCATCTGGCGATCGTCGTGCGCGACATCGATGCCGCTTACGCGCGGCTGAAACAACATCACGCGCGCATCGTCTCGACCAGCGTGCAGACGTTGCCGGATTGGAACTTCGATTCCGCGCAAATCCGCGCGCTTTATTTTCGCGATCCGGACGGACATTTCCTCGAGCTGATCCAATTCCCGGGCAACAAAGGCGAACCGCGCTGGCATCAAGAAAGCGGTCCGCTTTTTCTCGGGATCGATCACAGCGCGATCGTGGTCGGCGACATGAAACGAAGCGTCGCATTTTATCGCGATACGATCGGGCTCGCGCTGATCGGCAACAGCTTTAATTACGGCGGCGAACAGGAATTGCTCAGCGGGGTGCCGGGCGCGCGGGTGCGGATCGCGTCGTTTCGTGGAGCGAAAGGGCCGGGCGTCGAGTTGCTGCAATATGAAGCGCCCGGCAGCACGCATCTCCTCGCGAACGAGACCGCGCCTAACGACTTGTCGCATTGGCAGATCGATCTCGAAAACGGCGCGCGCGATTCGTCTTTGCGCGATCCGGACGGTCATGCGCTCGCCTTTCAAGCGCGCCCGGCCGATGCGCCGCGCACGGAATTTGCGCGCGAATTATTCCGAGAACATTGGCCGCGTTATCTGATGGAAGGCGCGGAGCTCGGCATTTTCATGATCGTCGCGCTCGGGTTCGCGCTCGCGCTGGAATATCCAAAATCGCGACTGCACCGCGCGATCTCTTCGCCACTCTTGCGCCGTTTGATTTTCGGCATCGGCATCGGCGTGACCGTGACCTTTTTAATTTACTCGCGCTGGGGCCGGCAATCGGGCGCGCAGTTCAATCCTTCCGTCACACTCGCCTTTCTCTACCTGCATCGCATCCAGCCGTGGGACGCATTTTTCTACATCATCGCGCAGTTTATCGGCGGCTGGCTCGGTGTCGTGCTGATGGCCGCGCCGTTCCCGAAAGCGAGCGCGCATCCGAAGGTAAAATTCGTCGTGACCGAACCTGGAAAATCCGGAGTCGCGATCGCGTTCCTCGCGGAATTCGTGATCTCATTCGTTTTGTTCGCGGTCTTGCGATTGGTTTACCAAAGCGATTTCCTGAAGCCGGCCATCGGATATTTCGCCGGCTTCTTGCTCATGATTTACATCACATTCGAGTCGCCGCTTTCCGGGATGAGTTTGAATCCGGCGCGGTCGGTCGCTTCGGCAATTCCGGCGCGGAGTTGGAAGGCGATGTGGCTTTACTTCGTCGCGCCGCCGCTGGCCATGTGGCTCGCGGCAGTGATCTGTGGTTAGCGCGCGCGGCGATCTTGTCGACAGGAACGCGATGTCCCGCCATCTTTCCGGCGTGGCCGTCTTTCAGAAAATTGCGCGCGTCCTGGCCGCGTTTTGTTTCGCCGGCGCGGGCGCGGCGCATTTTTTACGGCCCGATCCTTATCTCGCAATTATGCCGCCACCGCTGCCCTGGCCGCGCGCGCTTGTTTACGTGAGTGGCGCCGCGGAAATCGCGGGCGGCCTCGGTCTGCTTTTTGCCGCCACGCGGAAAGCCGCCGCGCTTGGTTTGCTCGCGCTGTTGGTGATGGTTTTTCCTGCGAACATTTACGCGGCCTGCGTCGGCATGAATATCTCCGGCTGGCGTGTCCCGGCCTGGATGCTCTGGGGCCGGCTGCCCTTTCAGGCGGTGTTCGCGGCCTGGGTTTATTTCGCCGGCTGGAAAGATGACAAACTTCCACGATGATTCGCAGGCAATGATCTCATTCATCGTTCCCGCATATAATGAGGAACGCGAGCTGCCCGCTTCCTTGCGATCGATCCGCGCGGCCGCGGAGGCGGCGGGCCAGCCTTACGAAATCATCGTGGTTGATGATAATTCCGACGACGCGACCGGAGAAATCGCAGCGGCCGCGGGTGCGCGCGTGCTGCGTGTGCGTTGTCGCCAGATCGCGGCGGTAAGAAACGCGGGCGCGCGAGTCGCGCGCGGCGACATTTTTTTCTTCATCGATGCCGATACGCACGTCGAGCCAATGCACATTGCCTCCGCGCTCAAGGCGCTCGCGCGCGGCGATATTGGCGGGAGCGCGCGCTTCGCGCTCGATAGCGACTTGCCGCTGTGGGCTCGAATGTTTTTGGGTCTGTTCTGCACCATCTATTTTGCGGCCAATCTCGGCGTGGGCGCATTTTTATTTATGAGGCGCGAGAGTTTCGCGGCGGTCGGCGGATTCGATGAACAATATTTTGCCGGCGAAGAAATGTATCTGACCATGGCGCTGAAAAAGCTCGGGCGATTTACCGTTTTGCGTCAGCCGATCATTACCTCCGCGCGCAAGGTGCGCATGCATTCCGGCGCTCACGTCCTGCGGCAGTGGATCGCAATTTTTCTCGGCGGAAAACGCATCCTGCGCGGACGCGACAATCTTCATCTGTGGTATGACGGCTGCCGCGAACAGAGCGCGCTCTTCGATGAAAACGAGCCAGTCGCGCAGTCGTCGCTCGCACTTGCGGAGGCGGATTCTTCATCTACACTCCCCACTTCGTTATGGCAGAAAGCAGTGACACGATGGACATGAAGGAGTTTCAACTCCACGAGAAGGACACAGGCAGCGCCGATGTACAAGTCGCGCTCCTCACCCGCCGGATCGCGCAGTTGACCGACCACCTCAAGAGTCACGCGAAAGATCACTCCTCGCGCCGCGGCCTCCTCAAAATGGTGGCGATGCGCCGGAGCTTGCTCGATTATTTGAGCAAGGCGAATTCCGAGCGGTATAAAAACCTGCTCGCGAAACTCAACCTGCGTAAGTAAAGCGCAGATCGATCTGACCGCCGCTCGTCCCTCTTCCGCTTTTTCGGTCTAACGAGTCGTTAAACCAGAAAGTAAACCCGGCATTCCGGGCCGTTATTCCACCTCTGATTAGAGGTTTTAGCCCCGACGCGTTTCGGATTTAAAACCTACAATCAAGGGTGACCGGCCTGGGATTCGCCTATCCCAAATTAGTTATGTCAAATAAGGTCACGGCCCAAATTGGGTCCGCCCAGATCTCGATCGAGACGGGCAAAATCGCAAAACTCGCCGATGGCTCCGTCATCGTTTCCTGCGGCGACACCATGGTGCTGACGAGCGCGGTCTCGGCCACCAAAATCAAGGAAGGCCAGGATTGGTTTCCGCTCACGGTCGATTATCGCGAGAAGGCGGCGGCGGTCGGGAAATTTCCCGGCGGTTATTTCAAACGGGAAGGTCGGCCCTCTGAAAAAGAGACGCTCACTTCGCGCATGACGGATCGTCCGCTGCGTCCGCTTTTCCCGGCGGGTTATCTCTACGACACGCAAATCATTTCGATGTTGCTGAGCGCGGATGGCCAGAATGATCCAGATATTCTCGCGATTAATGGCGCATCGGCCGCGCTCACGGTTTCGGATATTCCGTTCGCGGGGCCAGTCGGCGCAGTCCGCGTCGGTCGAGTAAACGGCGAGTTCGTGGCGAACCCGACGCACGACCAACGCGTGGAGAGCGATCTCGATCTCGTTTACGTCGGGACCGAAAACGACGTGATCATGATCGAAGGTTCGGCCTTGGAAATTCCCGAAGCCGACTTCATCAAGTCGCTCGAGTTCGCGCAGGGACACGCCAAGGAAATGATTCGCATTCAAAAGGAGCTCGCGGCTCAGGTTGGAAAACCGAAACGCGAGATGCCGTTGATGTTAGTGAATCAGGAAATTCTCGAAGTCGCTTACCAGGTCGCGGGCGATCGCATCGAAGGCGCGCTTTATAACCCGACCAAGGTCGATCGCAGCAAAGCGGTCAACGCCTTGAACGACGAAGTGAAAACGAAGGTGCTCGAGAAATTTCCCGAGGCCGACAAGTTCGCCATCTCGCAGGCGTTTGATTACGTGCAGAAGAAAGCCTTCCGCATCAGCGTGCTCGACAAACAGAAACGCATGGATGGCCGCGGCTATCAGGATTTGCGTCCGATCACCTGCGAAGTCGGCGTCTTACCACGCGCGCACGGTTCCGCGATTTTCCAACGCGGCGAAACTCAGGCGCTCGCGCTGGTCACGCTCGCTCCGATCGAAGAAGCGCAAAACATCGACGCTTACGGCGGCGGCGAAACTTCGAAGAGCTTCATTTTGCATTACAGCTTCCCGCCGTTCAGCGTGGGTGAAACCGGACGCACGGGCGGCGCGAGCCGTCGCGAGATTGGTCACGGCGCGCTCGCTGAGCGTTCGTTAGAACCGGTCGTTCCGGGGACGGATAATTTCCGCTACGCCGTGCGCATCACGAGCGAAATCATGGAATCGAACGGCTCCAGCTCGATGGCGAGCGTCTGCGGCGGAATGCTCGCGTTGATGGATGCGGGCGTGCCGATCAAGACGCCAGTCGCTGGAATTAGCTGCGGCCTCGTGACCGAGAACGACGAGGGCGGGCAACTAAAACGCTACGAACTTTTGACCGACATCATCGGTTCCGAAGATCATTTCGGCGACATGGATTACAAAGTTTGCGGGACCGAGCAGGGCATCACCGGATTCCAACTCGACCTCAAACTTCCCGGCGTCAGCCACAAAATCATGGCCGAAGCGACCATGCGCACGAAAGAAGCGCGGACCAAAATTCTCGAGATCATGGCGAAGGCGATCGACAAGCCGCGCGATGATTTGAGCAAATACGCGCCGCGGATCGAGACGATCAAAATTAATCCCGAGAAAATCGGCGCGCTCATCGGGCCCGGCGGCAAAACGATCAAAGGCATCGTCGCGGAAACCGGCGCGGAGATTAACATCGAAGACGACGGCTCCGTACACATCTACGCGAACAATCCCGAATCGATGGCGCGCGCGAAGGAAATTATCGGCGGCATGTCGCGCGAAATCGAAGTCGGCGCGACCTATCACGGCAAGGTCGTCTCGATCAAAGAATTCGGCGCCTTCGTCGAAGTCTTCCCGGGCAAAGACGGCCTCGTCCACATCTCCGAGCTGGCAGACTTCCGGGTCAAACGCACCGAAGACGTAGCGAAAGTCGGCGAGATGATCTGGGTTAAATGCATCGGCATCGACGATAAGGGTCGCGTAAAACTTTCGCGCAAAGCCGCGCTCAAAGAACGTGCCGAATCCGAGACCGGGCAGCAGGGCGGGGAACCGAATCACAACGATCGTTTCGAAGAACCCGTTCGTTAGACCGCGAGCGACCGCTAACTAAGCCAGGGTGGCGAAATTGGCAGACGCGCCAGACTTAGGATCTGGTGGAGCAATCCTTAGGGGTTCGAGTCCCCTCCCTGGTAGCGTCGCAATTTTTCACTCGTTAGGCTCTCGTTAGGCGATAATGTTCCAGCGCGGCCGCCGGCTGCGCGCCTCCATCTGCCATAAACGGCAGCCGCCGAGATACACGTTCCGATTATTGCCGCGCTCGATCCCGGCGGGAAGTCGTTCGATTTTTTTCACGTTCCCGCCGCCGAGCATGACGTAGTCGGCCACGAAACAAAGCTTGAGCTGTTTCACCACCGCGAAGACCTCGCCCTCCCATTTTTTTTGACCAAGAGCGGCCAGGCCATCTTTACCGAGCACATCTTCGATCCGGTCCGCGCGCGGATAAGGAAGGTCGCCCAGCTCGAGCGGCAGCACATTGCGATCCCACACCAAGGTCGAACCGAGGCCAGTCCCGAGACCGAGGAAAAGCATGCGGCGCCCGTGATAGCTGCCAAGCGCCTGCATGGCGGCGTCGTTGATCACACGCGTGCGTTTGCCTAACAACTTCTCGAAATCCCAACCGACCCATCCTTTCCCAAGATGTTTTGGATCCTTCATGATCCGTCCGTTTTTGATCGGCGAAGGAAATCCAATAGAGACGCGATCGAAATCCCAATCCTCGGTCGATTCCTTGATCAACTCGGTGATGCGCCGCGGACTGAGTCGCGTGCCAGAAGCGAATTTTCGTTTGCTCGTGCGCGAGAGCATGAGCTTCACGTTTGTGCCGCCGATATCGACCACGAGGATTCTTTTCATGCGCGTTCTTTTGGAGCGGTCGTGATCGGCGCCAACTTGAGAACTGTCGGCTTCTGCGTCTCCGCCAACTTGCGCGCCTGTTTGCGGGAGCGTTCGCGGAAATGCAATTGCGCCTGCGAGCGCGGCTGGCCTTCTTCGGTTTTCAAACGCACATAAGTTCCGTCGGCCTGGAGCTCGCGTGCCTTCACGTGGTCGTTCAGAAAACTCGGCAGAACTTCGTTAACTATTTCGTCGCGCAAACTTGGATCTTCCACCGGAAACGCCAGCTCGACCCGGCGTAGAAAATTTCGCGGCATCCAATCCGCGCTCGCCAGATAGAGATTCGGTTCGCGCTCATTTTCAAAATAGTAAATGCGGCTGTGCTCGAGAAAACGGCCGACGATGCTGATGACGCGAATGTTTTCGCTCAAGCCCGGCACCTTCGGCCGCAAACAACAAATGCCGCGAATGATCAGATCGATTTTCACGCCTGCGCAGGAAGCTTCGTAGAGTTTCTCGATGATCTCCTGATCGACCAGCGAATTGAGTTTTACGATCATGCGACCGCCTTTGCCGGCGCGCGCGTGATCGCGTTCGCGCTCGATCAAACCGATCAGCCGCCGGCTCAAATCGAACGGCGCAACCATAAGTTTTTCCAAGCCGGGAAAACTGGCCAGCCCGGTCAGCGTATTAAAAACAATCGCGACCTCTTCGGTGATTTTCGGATTGGTCGTGAGCAAACTGAAGTCGGTGTAAATGCGCGCGGTCCGCGGATGATAATTTCCCGTGCCGAGATGCACGTAATGCCGCAGCCGATCGGTATCGCGCCTAACGACCAAAAGCATTTTGCAGTGCGTCTTCAAACCGACCACGCCGTAGACGACGTGCGCGCCGGCTTCTTCCAAACGACGCGCCCATTGGATGTTGGCCGCCTCGTCGAAACGCGCGCGCAATTCCACCAGCGCGGTCACCTGTTTGCCGGCGTTCGCGGCATGAATCAACGCCTCGACGATCGGTGAATCTCCGCTCGTGCGATAAAGCGTGATCTTGAGCGCGAGGACCTGCGGGTCTTGCGCGGCGGTCTCGATCAACTCGACGATCGGATCGAAACTTTCGTAGGGATGATGCAGGAGCACGTCCTGTTTGCGCATCACCTCGAAGATGTTCGCGTGCGGCGGCAAGGCGGGATCGCGCGTCGGTTGAAAGACGCGATCTTTCAAACTGGCGAAGGCATCGTTCGTCACCAGCGGCGCGAGATGCGTCAGGGTCAGCGGGCCATCGAGCCGGTAAAGATCGGCCTCGCCCAGACCGAAAAATTGCAACAAACGCTCGCGGAAATCCTTCGGGCAATCGGCTTCGACTTCCAGCCGCACTGCATTGCCGCGGCTCGATCGCCGTAGTTCCTGCTCGATGCTGCGGAGCAAATTTTCCGCTTCTTCCTCGTCGATGTAGAGGTCGCTGTTGCGCGTAACGCGGAAAGCGTGCACGCCGTCGAGAATCAGCCCCGGAAAAAGATGGGCGATATTTTTTTTGATCAGCGCGGCCAGATAAATGTAATCCCACGGCTCGTTCTCGTCCTGTCCGCGCGGCATCAAAATCAAGCGCGGCAAAACACGCGGCACCTGCACGATGGCATACAGCGGCTCGCCGCCTTTTTCCGCGCGCGCGCGCACGAGCAGATTGTGGCTCTTGTTCAGAAGCTGCGGGAACGGATGGCTCGCATCGACCGCCAGCGGCGTGAGCATCGGGAAAACTTCATCGTGAAAATAACGGCGCGCCCAAGTCGCGCGTTTCGCGGTTAATTCCGAAACGTCGTGCACGCGGATGCCGTTCTTCGCCAGCAGCGGAATCAATTCCTCGCGCCAAAGCGAATACTGCGCCGCGACTAGTTCATGCACCGTGCGCTGGATCGCGTTGAAGGTTTCGGTCGGCGACATGCCGTCGGGTCCGACGTCGCTCGTTTCGCTCGCGATCTGTTGCTTGATGCCGGCGACGCGAATCTCAAAAAATTCGTCGAAGTTCGAACTGACGATGGTGAGAAACTTTACCCGCTCGATCAATGGCTGCGCCGGATCCTGTGCTTCTTCGAGGACGCGACGATTGAATTCGAGCCAGCTCAGCTCGCGATTAATGAAATTTTCCGGCGCGGAAAATCGCGTGTCTGCGGCAGGTTCTGCGGGCGGGAGTGCCACGATATTCGTGGACTCGTTAGGCGACGATGAAGCGGATGATGATTTCGACGGCATACTCGCGGCCCGGCGGCGACGCGAAAATTTAGTCGCCGAAGATCCGGCCAAATACTCCGCGCTTTTCCGCTTTCACGCCAACGGCGGTTGGCGGCCAGCAATCGACAATTTCCAGCGCACGGAAGCGGAACAAAGTCAGGCGCGCGAATTTCAAATCGAGCCGCAGATTTTTTGCGATCTGCGCGATCGAGCGGACACCATTGAATTGCGAAGCGAACTGCGCTTCCGCGACCGTGAGCTTCAAATGCTGCACGCGCTCGTAACCGTCGCGCGTGTAAGCGGGAATGGAGGCCGGATCGTATTCGGCATTTTTCCCGAGATCGTGAAATTGCATGAAGCGCAGCGTGCCGAGCGCCCAGTGATCGACGTCGTCATCGGTCGGGATGGATTGCGCGTAATGCGGCACGTCGTCGCTTTGCTCGAAGAGGAAACGCACGCGCGGCGCGCCCCAAAGTTGCGCGAATAATTTCTGCCCGTAGTGCTGGACCAGTTGCACGGCCGGTTCGCGAATGATCAAACCTTCCTGGGCGAGCGTGATGAAAAGTGGGCGGCCGGTTTCGCGTTGTTGCGCGCGCGCGCGCGCGACTTTTTCTTCCTCGATGTTGACCAGCGTGATCGGCGCTTCCGGACAATAAAGTTCGGGATCGCGCGTGGTCACGAGAATGATCTGGCCTTTACGCGCAAGCAAATCGATCGGCTCTTTGTCCCAAAAAGAACGGAGCGTGCCGGTTAATTTTTGGCTGCCAATCGCGTGCAGCGCCCAGTTCAACGAAAAGAAACTGGTGTCGCCGCAGAAGTAAGCGCCACCGGCCGCGGGCGCGAAATCAGTTGGCAGATCTTCCGTCGTCGGCGCGGCGAATGATTGCTCGGGCGCGGTGAAATTGGTCGTGACCGATTCAGGCGGCGTCCAAGGCGAGGGCGCGATCGCGGGTGTGGGCGCGGCGCTCCACCAAGCATCGTCCGTCCCGCCGGAAACGGCTTCCGCAGTTGAAACAGCGGCCTCGTCCGCGGGCGCGGATTCGGCAAAAGATTCCGATTCAATCGCCGGCGTTGGCGCATCGAAAACGTCCTCGGTCGCGATCGATTCGGTGGATTCCGCCGCGGGTTTTTCGGTCATGGCCGCAGTAGCGGTTTCATCTTCGGCAGCAGTTTCTTTCGGCATGTGATTCTCCACCGTTTGCAGCAACAAATCCGACGTGAATGGCTTATTCAAGGAACCGATCACGTTGGGATTTTGTTTTGGATCCGACGGCAAATCTGCGCCGAAACCGGACATGTAAACGACAGGCACTTTCGCGGTCGCTGGATTTTGCACCAAGCGCTCGAGCGCTTCGTCGCCGGTCATATCGGGCAGGACATAATCGAGCAAAATAAGATGCGGCGTTTCCGCGCCGGCAGCGGCTAATCCCTCCGAGGCAGTGGCCGCAGTCGTGACCTGATAATTTGCTTCCGCGAGAATTTCTTTCACGAAACTGAGCAGCATTACGCTGTCGTCGATGACCAGAATCCGGCGTTGCGAGGGAGCGACCGGCGCGCTGTTTTTAGCGGCCTTATTCTTGCCGCGCGTTTCGTCGATTTTGCGGACTGCTTCCATGAGGAGAAGCTGCCAATCGAGATCGATCGTGTGCGGATTCGAGCCGGCATTCGCGACTTCCGAGATCATGCCGCCTTTCCATTCCACGATCTCGTTGAAGGCCGCGATCCCTTGCTTGCCCGGCGCGGTCGCATGCCGCACCTGGCCGTTTTCAAAAAAGACGCGCGCCTTTTCGCCGCGCGGTCCGGTGAATTCCAGGACCGAGGTCGCGCCGCTCATGCACTTGAGCTGGATGATATCGGCGATGTGCAGATCGCTCAGTGTTCCCTGAAATTTTTCGCCTTCGGATTCGCCGCCAGGAGTGAGCAATGCACCGACCAGCGCCACGAAATCGTCGTGCGGAAAAGGTTTCTCGAGAAAATGAATCGCGCCCAATCCCGCGGCCTGTTCGCGATGCGCGGCGAAGTGAACAGCCGTGAGAATAATCGCGCGCGCTTTCGGATGGCTCGTGCGCAGATCGTAAAGAAATTCCTGGCCGAGATCGTAGGTGGCATCGACATCGAGCACGAAGAGATCGGGATGCCGATCGACCACCATACGCTGCGCCTCTTCCAGGCTGCGCGTCATGTCGACGTGCGCATCCGGCGCAGCTTCCTTGAGCGCGGACGCGATGGCCGCGGCCAGTTGCTCGTCGGGCGCGAGAACCAGAACGCGACCGCCTTCCGCGGAAAGTTGAGCCTGACCTGTCGAGGTGGATTCGTTCACAATTCTAAAACGGGCGACGAAGCAGCCGCTCGTCGAGCCGCGCGCCTCATCGTTTTAAATGCCTGCTTCTCATGAAATGGAAAGCATTTTCCGCGCAACGAAGCGCGTGGCAGCTTCGGCGCGAGTGAATTTAGCGCACTTGGCGCCGTCGCGAGTGGTTCACGACGGCGAAAACGAGAGCCTTAGTGCGTGTGCACGCCAGTGGTCAGCGCGTGACCGTTGTCCGTGCGGACCGTGGTCGAGCAACTGCTGAACACGCCGAGAAGAACGATTGCGCCAAGTGTGGTGAGAAGGATGGTTTTCATAGATTTTCCCTTTATTCGGACGATCTCGCCGAAGTGAGCGTTTCTTTTTCGCAGCGATCTTCGGCCGACGCAAATCTTTCCGCAAGCGCGCGCCGACTTACTTTCCCGCGCTCGGTCACCGGCAGTTCCTCGAGGAAATAAATACGCTTCGGCACCTGCCACCCGCTCAGCCGGGCTCGGCAGAAATCGAGCAGCGCAGGTTCCGCAACTTGCGCATCCGTCACCACGCAGGCCACGACTTCTTCATTGCGCAAAGCCGAGCCGCGCCCGAAAACGACCGCCTCGCGCACTCCGGCAAAGGCCAGCAGCGCGGCCTCGACTTCTGCGGGATTCACTTTTTTGCCGGCGACATTGATCAAATCGGAAACGCGTCCGACGATGCGATAACCTTCCGCGCTCGCGGATAACAAATCATCCGGCGCGAAAAAACCGCCCCCGAGTTTCTCTCTGTCCGGCTCCGGAAAATAACCATCTCCCGCTGCTGCCGTTCGCACGCGAATCCGGCTCGCGCTCGCTTTCGGTTCGAGCAATTCCAATTGCACGCCATCCATCGGCGCGCCGACGAAACCCGCGTCCCGCAGCGGCGCGACGCGATCGTAACAGATGCCGCCGCATTCCGATGAGCCGTAAAAGGAATGAATGGCTTGCCCGAATTTCGCGCGAAACTTTTGCGCGACCGACAACGGCAATGGCGCGCCCGCCGAAATGCAAAGGCGCAACGCCGGCAGCGCGGGCACCGATTCCATTTCCGCAAGGGCCTGGAAGAAAACCGGCATGCCCGGGAACACAGTCGCGTTTGTGCGCGCGAGATCGTCCAGGACCGCGCGGGGCATGCGGTCGTCGCTCAAGACCATCGGCACGCCGCGGGCGATCAACGGCGTCAGCAGATTGCTGAAACCGTAGGAATGCGAAAGCGGGATGACGCCGAAGTTCAGATCGCTTTCCGCGATCCCCATCGTCTGGCAAATCTGTTGGCAATCGACCAGAAGCTGTTCGCTGCGAAAACGGATCGCGCGCGGCGCCGCCGTCGTGCCGGAAGTTAATTTCAGAAGCGCGGGCGCATCTTCGCCCCAGTCGACCGGCTCCGCGTTGGCACTCGTTAGGCAAATCTCACCGGGCGCATCCGCTGTCACCGAAAGCGCTGCGTGGCAAATGCGCGAAGCGTTTGCGAGTTCCGCCGCGGTCATCCCCCGCTCCAACGGCAACGCCACCAGCCGCCGGCGCAAACAAGCCAGCAACCAGGCCGGCCAGGCCGGATGATTTCCGAGTTGAATGGCCACGACTGCGCCCGGCGATAACTCGTTAGGCAATTCCTTTTCTGCGCGCCCCGCTTCCTCATTGATGCCCGCGAAAGTGCGCCAGACTTCGCCGCCCCGATCGCGAATGGCCACGTCTTTCGCGCGCCGCGCCAGCGTTTTTTCCCACGCGCTCAACAGGTCCTCAGTCATCGTTCCTCCGCTCGAAATCGCGCGCGCACGCGAAACAAAAAAGAGGCATCGTTCGCCGGATTCTCTGATATTTCCGAAGCATGCATCCTTCTCTCCGCTCGCGTTTTAATGCCGATTTCAACGACCAGCGCTATGCCGAACTTCTGCGGATGGCAAACGAGACCGAGCGCTGGCCGGTCGATTTTCGGATTTCGGAAACGCCGCTTTTTCTCACGAAAGAATTCAGCGCCGAAGTCGCGCAGGCCGCCGAAGAGCTCGTCGCGCAGGTGCGGACTCCGGAATTTGCCGAGCATGCGAAAACCGCCATCCCGCCCGGACTGGAAGTGCCTAACGAGACTTCGCATCCGGCTTTCCTCCAGGTCGATTTCGCGATCTGCGAAGCGCAAGGCCGGCTGACTCCGCGATTAATCGAGCTGCAAGGGTTTCCCAGCCTCTACGGCTTTCAGATTTTTCTGCTCCGCTGCATGCGGCACGCTTACCCCGCGATCCCGGAAAATTGGGGGCCATTTTTCCATGGCCTCGATGAGCATTCTTATGTGCAAATGTTGCGCGAGGTCATCGTCGGCCCCGCTAACCCCGAGAACGTTGTTCTTCTGGAGATCGAGCCGGAAAAACAAAACACGCGGATCGATTTCGCCTGCACCGAAACGCTCCTGGGCGTCGCGCCCGTAAGTCTAACAGATGTCACCCGCCGCAACCGCGAGCTCTTTTACGAACGCGATGGGCGCGAGGTAAAAATCGAGCGCATCTATAATCGCGTTATCTTCGATGAGCTACTGCGCCGGCCGGATCTTAGCTTCGGTTTCAGCTTCCAACACGAAGTCGACGCCACCTGGGTCGGGCATCCGAACTGGTATTTTCGCCTCAGCAAACACTCTCTTCCTTTCCTGCAAACCAGGCACACTTCGCGCGCCTATTTTGCCGATGAATTCCCCGGCGGCCGCGCCCTGGAGGATTACGTCCTAAAACCGCTTTACTCTTTCGCCGGCCTGGGTGTCGACCTTGAGCCGACCGCGGGAAAAATCGCGGCCCTATCCGACGCGCATGCCTGGATCTTGCAGGAGAAAGTGAACTACGCCGACTTTGTTCCCACGCCAGAAGGAGCGCGTTCCAAAGCAGAAATTCGCATGATGTTTCTTTGGCCGGAAAACGGCGAACCGCTCCTGGTAAACAACCTCATCCGCATGAGTCAGGGCGCGATGATGGGAGTAAAGTTCAACAAGAACAAAACCTGGGTCGGTTCCAGCATCGCGCTCCAGGAATCGTAAGGCGGACGCTCCGCTTGCCTGCCAATTCGTTAGACGTGGCGCTCGTCGCTGCGATCTGGGGAGCGCATTCTGCGGTCACGAACTTTCGCGGCGCAGATTTAATCAATTGTCCGATTGAAGAGTTATCTTGTCTCTTTTCCGATCTGGACAGGGATACCAAGCTTCGGTTTTGCTTCTCTGGGTCCGACAACACGCGCGCTTAGTTACTAACTCAACCATTGATCCGCTCATGTTCCTCGCTACCCTCTCGGAAACCGCGCCCGTCGTGCTCGCCACCTGCACCGCCGGTCTCGTATTCCTCCCCATCTCAGCCTGGTTCGCACGAAAGGAAATCGCCGAGGCGCGCGGCGCAGAGAAGATCCTGGCCTTGACGAGTCTCTGTTTCGCCATCGCGCTGGCCGTCTTTGGCGCGGAACATCTCTTCGGCGTGAAACTGGTGGTTGAGGCCGTGCCGAAATTTATGCCGTGGCGTTTCTTCTGGGCCTACTTCGTTGGGGTCGCCTTACTCGCAGCCGCTTTCAGCATCGCGACCAAAATCGCTGTGCGTTGGTCCGGCCTCCTCTTCGGGATCATGATGTTTCTCTTCGTGGCCATGATCGATCTTCGCGGCCTTTTGGCCCACCCGCAGAGTCGGGTTTTCTGGGCCTTAACCTTACGGGAAGCATCCTTCGGCGGCGCCGGCCTGCTCCTGGCAGGCCATGCCATGGACGGATGGCGCGGGCAAAGGACGCTGATCGCCATCGGTCGCATCGTGCTCGGAATGACCGCGCTATTTTATGGCATTGAACATTTCCTACACCCGACCGCACTTCCTGGCGTGCCGCTGGAAAAGGAAACGCCGTCGTGGATTCCAGGGCGCGTGCTGATTGATTACCTGACGGGCGCAGTTCTTTTCATAGCTGGCGGAAGCTTCCTCTTAAACTGGAGAACGCGGACCGTCGCCACCTATGCGGGCGGTTGGATTTTGTTACTCGTCCTTACCGTCTATCTTCCTGTTCTGGTCGACGCCCTGGCTACTCCGAAAATGGGAGTGCAGATATTAGGAATTAACTATTTCGCCGACACCTTGCTCTTTGCCGGAGCGATTCTCGCCCTGGCCAGCGCAATGCCCCGGTCGGAGCGAAACACCGGCAAGCCGCGGGAGACCTTTCCTGGCTAAACTCCGCAACTAAAGCAGTAGCTCAACCGTCGTCGTCGGCCTAAGTCTATGGCCAGACACCGGCCTAACGAAATCTACTTCCTACCCGAGACCTACTAGACTCCCGCAGTGTCCAACTCACCTTAGTCTAGGTTTGAATCCGGGGAGCGCAGGCTACCAGCCTGCTGGTGAAGGCGACCCGCCTTCACGAACTTTGAAAAAATGTTCCACCTTGCGAGCGAAATCGCGCCGCATTGTTAGCTGAGCGAACTCCGTACGCGCGCCATACGCCAACTGCGTTGGCAGCGTGAAAGAGATCGCCGACGCCGGCTCCGCGATATACTGAAGTCTACATGACTCCGCCATACAGAGCAGCTATCGCGGAGTAGAATCAATTAACTATGAATCTTCACCTCGACGGCAAACGCGCTTTAGTCACCGGCAGCAGCAACGGCCTTGGCGAAGCGATCGCCAAAGCACTGGCGCAGGAAGGAGCGGCCGTCGCGGTCCACGGCCGGGACAAGACTCGCGCGGAGAAGGTGGCGCAAGAGTTCCGCGTCGACGGCGGACGCGCCGAGATCGTGCTCGGCGACCTCACCGTGGAAGGCGAAACCACCGCCCTTGCGGACGAAGCCGTAAAGCTTCTGGGAGGGATCGACATCTTGGTGAACAACGCCGGCGGCTCGGGCGAGAAAAAGACATGGGACCAGACCGATCCGAGGGATTGGGCTGACCTTTACGACCGGAACGTGCTCGCGATAGTTAGACTCGTTAGGCGTCTGGTCCCGCCCATGCGTCAGGCCGGTTGGGGCCGAGTTGTAAATATCTCCAGCGGCGCGGCCGCGTTACCGTCGGCGACCGGCGCGGATTACTCCGCAGCCAAAGCAGCGGTCAATAATCTCACCGTCTCTCTTTCCAAGGCAGTCGGAGGCGAAGGCGTCACGGTCAACGCCGTTTCACCGGGACCCATCTTTACTCCGAAGCTGGAGCGCATGTTTCGCGACATGGCACACGATCGCGCCTGGGCCGAGAACGGCAAAGGACCGTGGGCCGAAGTCGAGAAAGCAGTCCTGGAAAATGTTTTCACGCTGTCGCTCAAGCGCGTCGGTCTCGCGGAAGAGGTCGCCGACGCGGTCACGTTCCTCTGCAGTCCACGAGCCGGATTTATCACCGGGACGAATCTCCGGGTCGACGGGGGCACGGTTCCGACGGTGTGACTTACCCGACTTAGAGTCGTGCAAGAATAAAGCCCTCTTATGGTGGGACCTTGCTTAAGGCTTTGCTTTATCTTTTAAGGCCTTGTCACACTTGGCGAGCTCGGCGGCAATCTCCGTCGCCCAATTCCCGTTATCGTGCGCGGCTAAGGCGCTTTGGCTACGCGCTTCCTCGATGATGTCCATAGTCTGCCGAAACATGTCGCGAGCAGTGCTCATGTGTCGCCTGCTCTCGCTCGTAGATAATTTGGCAGAATGGGCAAGCTCTTCGTAAGCATAGCCAAGATATTCGCTCGCCTGAGCCTTCCCGAGGTAGCCTGGCCGGGGTGGAGGGATTTTCTGAAGGATGGAATTCGCTTTGCGACATTCTTCGAGTGCGACATCAATTTGGCCAAGCCGTGCCTGCATACGCGCCGCGCCAGCGTGACAAGTGGCGACGAGAAATTGCGAGACCAGGTCTGCGGGCGAGCCCGCGACCACTTCCTCGAAGCCCGTCGCCGCCTTGTTATAGTGCAACAGAGTTTGAGAGTTATCGTCAGTTTCTAAGAGAAGGTCGGCGATCTTCTTGTGCGTGAGTGCCAAATCCTTTCGGGTTAAGGCATTGCCCGGGTCCGTTACCAGCAACTCCTCGTCCAGCGTTGCCGCTTTACCGTAATGATCGAGCGCGGCGCCCTTGTCACTCTCTTGTCGGTAGGTCCCACCGTTTTGGTAGGTCCGCGCGAGCATACGGCGATAGTCTGCGTTCAATGGGTCCTCCGCCAGCAACGCTTCTCCCAACGCGCGCGCCTTGTTACCAGCTGCAATCGCTCCGGCAAGGTCGTTTTGTAACCACAACGCAAACCCGAGCTTGGCTTCGCCCGACCAGAGCCCGTACCGATACCTTTGGTCCGCCGGATTGCTAGCAATAAGCCTCTCACAAATTGCCAGGGCGGTGCGATACAACTCCATGCGAGTCGGATCAGTATCCGGCAACGACCTTCCGAGCTGGATGCAACTATTCGCGAGCTCAAGCTGAAGTTCATCATTGCCGGGTTGTTCCCGCGTCAGCTCAAGGTAAAGCGCCTGAGCTTTCTGAAGGTGATCAATGCCCTCATTCTCTTGCGCGGTGTCATAAAGGCGGTAACCAATTTTATAATGACTACGGGCGAGTCCACGTCTCGTCTGCGGGTCTTTCGGATCGCGGGAAACCAAGGTCTCCCAGATCCTCAGCGCCTTGGCATAGCTCTCCAGCGCCCCTGCGATATCATCCTGGCTTCCGTTCGATTGTCCCCCGCGGACGTCTCCCACTCTTTCGTAAGCCGCCGCAAGCTCTCGCTGTAGGGCGGGGTCGTTATTCGCTTCAGCAGCTAGGCTGTCGAGGTAACTCAGGCCGTCCTTAACCAATTGCTCGCGCACCTTGGTCGCGCCGGGCAGAGATTTGATCGCATCGTGGTAATCGAACAGGACGCTGTGGGCTAGCTTGCGGACCTGGTTGAAGCGCCGTTCGGCAAGGGCCTTCTCGGTTATCGCTCTGTGAGCCTGCCAACTAGTAGTAACTATCCCTCCAATCAAGAGAAGAAGGATAAGTGCTGCTACGGCAAGACCTGCTTTATTCCGCCGCGCAAACTTCAACGCGCGATAGCTTGTAGTATCTTTCTGCGCTAGAACCGGTGAGCCTTCCAGAAACCGATCGAGATCGTCGGCTAATGCTTCGGCGGAGCGGTAACGCGAGGAAGGTTCGCGCTGTAAACAGGCCAGGCAGATCGCATCCAGGTCTTTGGGAAGGCGTGGATTTAGAGTGCGAAGTGAAGGTGGCGTCTCCCGATCAGCGCGTCGCAACGCGGCTAATCCCGTCTCTGCGCCGAAGGGCAGCTGGCCGGCAGCCAGCTCATAAAGAATTGCGCCGAGACTGTAGAGATCAGCTTGGACGGTAGGAGCACTGCTGTCGCCGAATATCAGCTCGGGCGCGAGATAGCCGGCGGTGCCCAGGAACGCGGACGGCGCGGTTAAACCACTTGGCTCAGCTTCCAGGATCCGAGCGAGTCCGAAATCGCTGACCATCGGAACCGGAGTAGCTTCGGCGGTAGGTAGATGGAGAAGAAGGTTGGCCGGCTTTAAGTCTCGATGCAGGATGCCGCGCTCGTGAGCGTGTTGCACGCCGCGCGCGGCCGCGGCTACTAGCGCCGCGCAAGCTTCGGGTTTACCGAGGAATCTCGCGCGGTGTTCGGACAAGCTGCCACCGGTTACTAACTTCATCGTCAAGTAAGGCGTTCCGCGATTCTCGCCTGCCTCATAAATGGGAAGAACGTTGGGGTGATCTAACTTCGCGACCGATTCGGCCTCGGCTTGAAAGCGCGCGCGTATCATCGGCGAATCAAGTAAGTGTGGAAGTATCATCTTCAGCGCGACGACACGGTTAGGCTGATGCTGGCGCGCGCGATAGACCACGCCCATACCACCGCGCGCTATTTCTTCGAGGATGGTGTAACCTGGAATGACATCGTCATTGGCCTTGTCCCTATCTTCCTCGCCGAATGCCTCGATCAGACAGCGCGGACAGGCGTGGGACCATTTACCGCCCGGGAGAGGCGAGCCACAGTTGGGGCAAAGGACCGGCGACGCGCCGGGTGTTTCTGGACTCACGAGCTACTTGTCAGCACAGAACGTAGATGGCGAAATTCTTCTTCGATCTCATGCGGCGCCGAAACGGTGCGAGCGATTTCCAAACGCATTTGTTCGGCGAATTGTTTACGCAAACGGGAAACCGCCGTGCGCAGGGCACCGGCCGTTAAATGCAGCGTCTCGGCGGCCTCGTCCAAGGCTGCGCCTTCGCCGCTCAAGTCCAGGAAGCCTTCCAAGCCATTGAAAAGTTCGACCCGATTCTCGCGCGTGAACTTCTCACGCAGGCGCGTCAGCGCGCGGTGCACGATTTCTTGCGCCCAGCTCTCCTCATAGAAGCGATTAGCGGCGGCGGCGCAGGCCGGGTCCGCAAAGCCGCGGCTCGGATCATCGAGCGAGACGATTTCACAATCGCCTCCTCTCTTCTGGCGATGGTCACGCTCGGTTTGATTAGCCAGGTAATTTCGCAGCGCACCGAGAAGGAAGGAACGAAATTTGCCCAGTCGAGCGTCCGCTCGCCGCGTGGTGCGGTGTTCGAGCAGATGCAGGAAAAATCCCTGGGTCAAATCCTGCGCATCCGCTTCGGATATCCCGCAGCGCCGGAGGTAAGCGAAAACGGGCGGCCAGTAGTCCGCGCAGAGATCGGCGAAGGCGTCGGATCCGCCTGCTTCCGACTCGCCCGCTGCCCGCACGCGGCTCCATCTCGTGACGGGAAAAGGCGTTCCCGCACTTCGTGAGAGCAAGTCTTGATTTTCCCTAACCAACTCCGCGCAGGGCGGCCTATCTTCACGTGGTGAGGTGCTAGCTGGCACTCGTTTCAGTCAATCACAGCGACCCCAAATCGCAAAAATAATTCTCAGAAACACTGTAACAATTCCGAGAAAACGCCGGAGTACGTGATGAAGCGGGGGTTTCCCGGAAGCCGGAGTACCCGTCTGCCATCCAAGCGCGGAAACAAAATTCATGAATCATAAGTGAAGCTATTAGCCACATTTTTTTTCACGGTTTCCACACACAACAGGAGCTTTATGGGAATGGATCGATTTCTTTTTTTGCGCAGCCGGCGTGTGGCTGGAGTAGTTGCGCTGGCGTGCGCTTGCCTAACGAGTGCTGGCGTGGTCGCGCAAAATACCACTTGGACCGGCAACGCGGGCGACGGCGAATGGAACACGAGCGCGAACTGGAGCAATGGACTGCCCCAAGCCGGCGCCGCAGTTACTTTCGGCCCGAGTAGCTCTACCACCATCCATGCTTTTCCGGTCGTGTCGGCTGCACCGGGAACGTCGCCTTCCCTTGCCCTGGCTTCCTGGAGCTTTCCCTCAGGCGCGCCCTCGTATCAGTTTAACCTCGATAGCAGGCTGCAAAGTCTCGGGAACAACAACTTCCAGCAGGCAGTGGCTTACTTTGATTTTACCGGCACGGGCATTTCTAACCAGAGCGGAGTCGCTCAAACCATTGCCATGGCGAACGCCGATCTCGTGACCGGCAATGGCGGAACGAACAGCGCCTTCAACAGCACACCAGCGACGATTCGCTTCTTCAACACCGCATCCGCTGGAACGCAGATCACCTACAGCTTGACCGGCAGTGCCCGCTACCTCTACAAAACCTCGCAGTCTGAACAACTGTATAACAGGCCTGACGCCACGATGGCCTTTTATAATCAATCGACGGCGAGTGGCAGCAGCTTTTTACTTGGCGGCGGGAGTGGGGCCACCGCAGCTGGCGGCACGGTGAACTTCTACGACACCAGCACCGCCGGCGGCGCGACCTTCGATTTGTTAGGCGGTGTCCCTGGCGCTAATTTCACCACCTTGCAGAATCCGGTCAACGGCTACGGCGGCGAGCTCCTCTTGCATGATCAGGCGAGCGCCGGCACGGCGACCGTCACCGTGGAGTCGGAAGCGAGCGGCGGCGGCGGAAACGGCGGCCAGTTTGTATTCTTCGACCAAAGCCGGGCCGGTTCGGCCGCGATCACAATCAAAGGCACCAATACAAACGGTGGCTCCTCGGACCCGGGTCACCTTTTCTTTGAAAACTCTGCCAGTGCCGATCACAGCACGATTTCGAACAACGGGACAACGGTGCAGTCCGGCTTCAGTGGCATCACGAGGTTTGATAACACCGCTACGGCAAGCTACGCGACCATTTCGAATCTCGGCTCCACCAACCAATTTACGAACGCATCGAAAACGGTCTTCTACAATCAGTCCACGGCCGATCACGCCACGATCAACAACTACGCTTCGGCCGCCTCCGGAAGCGCCGTCGCCTACGGCGAGACCGACTTCTACGACACTTCCACCGCCGCGAATGCCACCATCACTAACTATGAGGGAAGTTTTAGCGGCCAGCTTGTCTTTCATAACAACTCGACCGCCGCAAGTGCCATCATTCACAACGGAGCTAGCGTGCCGCAAAGTTCTACCGCACAAACGTTCTTTTACGATAGTTCCACGCTCGGCACGGCAACCTTCAACGATTCTACGGTCGATGGCGGCGAGCTTCAATTCCACAACAACTCCACCGCCAGTCAGCCGAGCGATCCGCAGATGCTAACGCATAGCACGCTCACTTTAAGCGGGAGCGGCCGTTTTTACGATAACAGCTCCGCGGCCAATACGGTCGCTTCCATGCGCGCTTACGCGCATCTCCTGTTCTATGGCACCTCGACTATGGCCACGATGCAGCTTACCATGTCGGGGGTACAAACTTCACTAGCTATGTACAACAGCTCCAGTGCTGGCCAGGCAACGATCACCGCGAATGGAGCTACGAGTGGCAGCGGCATCATTGCGCCTCTCCTTACCCTCTCGGACTCGAGCACGCTGGCTCAGGCTATCGTCACCTTGAACGGCGGCGCCGCTAACGGCGCGAACGGCGCCAATGGCGCGAATCTCACGTTCGTGGGCACTTCGCATCCGGCGCAGGGCACAATCATCTGTAATCCCGGACCCTCTGGCGGCGAGGGCGGAAATTGCTTTTTCCAAAACACTTTCACGGCCAGCGATGCGCCGCGTTTAGTCGCGAACGGCGGTGCCGCATCCGGCTACTTTGATTTCGAATCGGAATACAACAAGTCTCCCACGCCGGCCGTCGGGTCGATTGAAGGTAGTGGCGATTTCTATTTGCGCGGCGCGGCCCTTACCGTCGGCTCGCTCAATACTGACACCGTCGTCACCGGCCGCATCATCGATGACAGCGTGCGGAGCGGCGGCAGCCTCACAAAGACCGGCACTGGCACACTTTCATTGAATGGCACTTGCACCTATACCGGCGCGACTAACTTAAACCAAGGCGCGCTCTCCGTTGGCGGTAGCTTGTTAGGTAGTGTGAATGTCGCCTCTGGCACCATCCTTAAGGGCGCCGGCACGGTGAAAGGCGTCGTCACCGTCGCAGCGGGTGGAACGGTCGCCCCCGGCAATTCGCCGGGCACTATTACCATTGGCAGCGCGAGCTTCGCTACCAACTCCATCCTCGAAATCGAATGCAGCGACTACGCGACCGATCATCTGGTCGTGACCGGCGGCGCAGTCTTACACAACCTGATCAACATCAAAATCCTGCCCGGCAGTAGCGCCTCGGCCTTCGAAAACGAAATCATCACCGTCGCCGGCACGCTCGATCTTTCCGGCCTGCGCATCGGCTCTGTCCCGCCAGGGCTAAGCGCGAGCAACTTTTCCCTGGTCCAAAACGGCGGGCACCTGACCCTTCATTACAGCGGGAGCGCCAGCGGTTCGTCCTATAGCTTCTTCCAGTCCATCTACTTCACCCCGGCGCAGCAGAACGATCCTAGTATCAGCGGCCCCAGTGCCGATCCCGACCACGATGGCCTCACCAATGGCATCGAATACGCGCTAGGACTTGACCCCACTAATAGCAGCGGCTCGCCCTTTACTACTGGCAGCCAGGCATCACCTAACTTGAGCGGTAATCCGAGGGTCCTGACCCTTAGCTTCACTGTTCCCACCACCGCGCCGAGCGGCGCCACCCTCAATGTCCAACAAGGCACCGATCTCGCCTCGCAAGGCTCATGGCCGATCATAGCTACCCGCAATTCCTCCGGCACATGGACTACCTACAACAATGCCTCCATCGTCCTCGGCACAACCGCTAACGGACGCGTACCCGTTACGATCATCGGTTCGCAGCCGCCCAAGGCCTTTATGCGGGTAGAAGTCACCCTGCCGTAAAGACGCGGGAAGAAGCGAAGGCGTTACGGTAATGCTGTTTCGCCTCGACTCCTATTTACTCCGAAACTGCTGCAGCCCATCCAGCGAAAGCAGCGCGCCGGCTTTCTGCAGCTCCTCGTTGCTGAGCGGAGCGCAGCGAAGAATCCTAATTCAGCTTTTCAATTTCCCCCTTTCCGCTTTTAGTTCTTCCTCTTAATTTCTCCTTCCCATCATCATGCGCCTCTTCTTCGCCACGGCCTGCGTCATCATCGCCATTCTGCTCGGCGCCGGGCCCATCGCCGCGGCCGAGAAAGGGTGGTTTGGGTTTGCCGCTCATGTGACGGCCGGGTCGATCTTCTCCTTCGATCCCACGATCAGCACCATCAAGATCGAAAAAGTCGAACCGAACTCACCGGCGGCGCGGGCTGGGCTGGTCGCGGGCGACGAAGTTCTTGAGCTGGAGAACGTGAAAGTAACCGGCAACAAAGCCAGCCAGCTCAAGCCGCACATGCAAAAAACGGTCGGCCAAACACTCCATCTCCGGCTGCGCCACGCCGACGGCCGCGAATATTCCGCCGTCCTCACCGCCGCCGCCAAACCTTAGCTCTCAGTAATTATCCCTTCTCTTTCCTAGAGCTAGCGGCAAGAAAATCCACCGATGTCGGACTGGATCAGACTCGAAGTGGAAGCTGCCGTTGCCGACTACTTCGCGATGCTCGCGTTGGAGGTTCGCGGCCAGCCTTACAACAAAGCGGACCACAATCGCCATCTGCTGCCGCTGTTGAACGGTCGGACCCGCGGCTCGGTGGAGCGGAAACATCAAAACATCAACGCCATCCTGATCGAACTGGGCTTCGCCTACATCGATGGATACAAACCGCTTGGTAATTATCAGGAGTTACTTCGCGAAGTCGTGGAGGAACGCATCTCTACAGGCACCGCTCTCGCTCGCGAAATAGAGTCACTCGTAAAGAGCCCGCCTTCTTTTGCGGCCCCGCTTTCGGATATTCTCGATATCGCCGTGCCAGCTCCCGTTCCCGATCGGGAAGCGCGATCGCGCGTTTACGAACCGACAAATCATCCGCTCCGGCTGCCCAAGCGAAACTACCTGGAGATGGAGGCACGCA
>CAXSCV010000017.1:0-6402 GCA_964235895.1 uncultured Chthoniobacterales bacterium | reverse complement strand
GAAGCTTGTGCTAAGATACGAACAGGAACGCCTGTCACGCGCCGGCCAAGAGAGGTTAGCGGGAAAAATCCTTCACATCTCCGCCACGGAAAGCGACAGCCTCGGCTTCGATATTCTTTCTTTCGAGGCCAACGGACGCGAACGGCTGATCGAAGTGAAGACCACGCGCTTCGGTTCCTTCACCCCGTTCTTCGCCTCGCGGAACGAGGTCGACGTATCCGCGCAAAGACAGAACGATTACCAACTCTATCGGCTCTACAAATTCTCCGAACAGCCAAAGCTATTCGTCCTGCCCGGTTCATTGCGCCACTCGTGTCATCTCGATCCGGTCGCCTACTCGGCCCGCGTCGCCTGATGCAAAAAACTGAGGTGCTCTTCCCTTCGCCTGGTCGAGTTTCTCCCGGGATGTTCAAGCGCACCATCCAGCGCGTTAACAGCGATACTGCGAACGACAGCTGATGCGGGCAGTGCACGAAGAGACAGCCGACCCGCTAGCTCGCGGGAACGGGTCGGCCACGTATTTACGTGCAACATCATAGGAAGATGCGGAATTGGAGTCGGGTTCCATTCAGCCCGACGGTGAATTAATCGACCATCGACGAACCATCGGAGTTCACACGGGTCCCATTCGATCGCAAACTTATGGAAGGCCTTTGACGCGTCGAAACCCAACGGAATGGCTACCGGCGTTCCTCGATAGCCGTAGTCGAACTTCGCGTCCTCCGCGCCCGGATTGTAGAACACGTTGACTAAAAGCCGAGTTGGATCGTTTCCCGTGATTTCGATATCGATCTCTTGCCGAGGAGAATTGCGGTGAAGGAAGAAGCCGGTCACTAAACCTGAAACACTCGTCGCCTGCAGCATTGCTTCGAATCGACCATACAGGAAACGTCCTCGTGTGGAGATCGCAGCAGCGCTAAGGTTGCGCACGCCAAGCGGCTCCTGAATGACCCTAAGCATGAGACCGCCGCGCGCTTGTGCAGTGATGTTATTCGGACGAAACAGTCCGAGATTTCCTGGGAACGTATCATTTCGCACCTGCCACCGCGCCAAGTCGAAATCGGCGAGATCATCGTAGAAGCGGATTCGCGACGCCGTCGACTCCCCCCCCTCTGATACGCTTGCGCTGATTCCTGTCCATTGGAGGTGCGGTTCCGCAACCCACGGTGATCGGTCATGCCGAAGTTGCTTCGCTGGGCAGGCCATTGGCGCGTCCAGCGTAGCGCGAAGCTTTCGTTGTCCGATATACGCAACAGCAGGGAATGGCGCGGCCGGTGGCGGAAGTCTTACATGCTCGCAGAGAGCACGCCAAGTGTTGGCGTCCCCACCGTTCAAACGGATTAGATCGGCGCCTCTCAAGTCATCTAGCGCTTCGCAACTATATCTATTAGACGTGCCTTTTACCTCGCCGATAACAATGAACTTAGCGCGGGGATAGCGTCGTAAGAGTTGGCGCAAATGCGGCCTCAATGACGCTATGTTAATGTAGGCATCAAAGATCCGGGGGGCGCGGCCGGAGAGGAGTCGATCAAACTCACATTTCGGAATTCGGTCCAGATCGCTGCAGCAACGGTAACCAAGCATCGAGAGGGCCATTCCGAGCGATGACGACGCGGCATCGGCGGCTACAAACCCAAACACGGGAGAGTGAGTTGGCCGCTGGTGAAATAGTGCCGTGTCCGAATAATCAAGGACGCCAATACGGCTTAGCGACGGAAGGATCGAGTACGAGTTTGTTGAAGGCGTATCGGATCGCTGCTGAACCACTGACCGGCGCAAAGCCCGGACGTCCAAATGTCGAAACTTGTGATTGATCCAGAGATCAATGGGGCCACAGCACGGAAGATTTCTAAGCAGCGCCTGAGCTCCTTTCTTCGACAGCACATAGCCGGACAGAAACCAAAGTCCGCGCTCCGGGCGAAAAACATTCTTCGAAAGCAGTTCCTTGGGAGCACCGTAGCGCGCTTCCTTGTAGGACACATAGAGAACATCAAACCCAGGACGCGCTCGATCAGAGGTTTCCATCTCGGACCAAGCCTCGTCGACGATTCGCCCAAACCCGCGCTCAAACCAAACGTCATCCTCAAGCACAAGCGTATAGGGAGAAGTCGATTGAGCGATGGCTTTCCAGACGTTTATGTGCGAGTGCGCGACTGCACATTCTGCCGGACTCATTCTGATTGGCCGTTCTAGATCAAACGCGTCAGGTAAGGCATTAGGTTGCGGTTCGACGAACAGCTGGTCGCCCAGTGTGTAGTAGGGGTGGATGTCCTCGTGATCCATTAACGGTTCTGGATCGATTTGCGCATCGCACGCGGAATATCGAACGGCACGGTCGGAGAGCGGCCTCCCGGTGGCATCCAAGATGCGCTTCAACCCGCCAAGCACACCAGTCAAACGATCGGGACGCCTCTGTAAGTTGATAACGAAGATCGAACCAATGCCTGACTGATGAGAATCCGATGCCGGTACGAATGCATGACACTGGTCGCGCGGGAGATACGCTCGGAGTTGCAGCGACATTCGCTGCAGGAGCCGCGACGCGGCGCCCCGTCGTTTAGAAATGTTCACTCTGGTTATTCGTTGCGTGCGAACCTTTGTTGATTGGAATGTCGCCAGTTCCTGGCGTCATCTCGAATACTTAAAGGCCATTTGGAGATCGCAAATGAATCCCAGTCTCGTAGCACCATTAGATCGCGTTCCACATTTCCCGACGTAGTGCCTAGCTCAAAGATCGCTTTCGATAGATTTCCCGGGCCGGTGGTTTCCTGAATTTCAGGTAGGACACTTTCGCCAGCGAGCTCAAGAAGATCTGTCGCGCGTCGGAGGGCGCGCTCGATAATCGGGTGGCCCGCGTTTGCAATCAGTGGGTCGTTATTGAAGTAGAAAATCCACCTAGGGCTGTAGGCATCCACTTGAAGGAACGCGGATGGGCTCACCATTGTCGCAGAAGCCTTGTCGTAGCAGAGCGGCTGGAGTCTCAAGCGACCGTCCTCGAAGAGCGAGCCGATTTGTTTACCGACGCAGACGTCGTCCGCATCGACATAGAAGCCGCCTTCAACAAATAGATAGCACAACCTGAAATAGTCGGCTTGCATCGCCGGATGGTAGCAACGTTCAAACGCGCGCTCATGACGCACACCTAACGCTCCGGCGATAAATGCCTTGGCACCGTGCTCGTCAAAAAGGCGATGCGTGAAGCCAGTCGCAGCCCAGTTGGCCCATGAGGCGATGCATTCTTCAATATCGTCGGGCAAATCTTGAAGGTTATGCCAATATTGCACGATCGTTTTAGGCGGACCTTCTTTGTATCGCTCTTCGATCGCCTCCATACTCACGGACCGTTGGACCAGACCTTTAATGAACTGTGAGCGCGCTCGATGGTGCTCTGGACTGTCCGTCATGTTTGTTCCACTCGCGATGTTCATTCCCAGGAAATATTCGTTTTGCTGTCTATACGGATGCTCACAGTTTACTCAGCGTGCAAGTCCGGAAAGGGCCAGCGCCTTCGCCGAAGTTTGCGAGCGGACATTGCGGACTAAACGGAGCTTACTGATATGAAAATCCTCTCATACAATCCAGGCCATGACGGCGCGATCACGTACCTGGAGAGTGGTCGTCTGCTCGTTTCGATTGAGGCGGAGAAGAACTCAAACTGGCGATACTCGCCGGTATCTACGCGTGACGCGTTCGACGCTCTGGGTGAATTCGACGACATTCCTGATGTCATTTGTACTGGCGGTTGGTGGCCACGGGACCACGACGATTACTTATACGGGTCACATGTTCATTACCGCGGCGTTTCGAAGAGCGACATGATCATTGACCAACGGCGCCTATTCGGAAAGCCGGTCTACGCTTTCTCGTCTTCTCACGAGCGATCTCACCTAATGTGCGCTTTCGGCATGTCGAGCCTCCCAAAAGGCACCCCATGCTATGCATTAGTATGGGAAGGGGAGGTGGGTGCCTTCTATGAAATTGATTCCAAATTGAACATAACTCTGCTTGCCGATGTTTTGGATCAGGTGGGGAATCGCTATGCAATACTCTATGGATTAGCCGACACTACCTTTCCTAAAGACGGACCCTTTCCTCGCGTTCATGACGCTGGGAAACTGATGGCGCTGGCCTCATTTTCAGAACGCAGCACACCGTCAGGCGATGAGCGAAAATTGCTTGAGTTTCTACTAGCCGGTCCGCGCCGAGAGCTGAGCGCGTACCCTGACCTTGAGAAGGTACAACACTATAACGTCGGCCTCGACGATCCAGAGTTCCGCAACTTCGCAGGCATTTATAGCGACAAGATCTTCGATGTTTTTTATCAGTTCGCGCGAACGAACATGAAGAAGCGATTACCGCTAGTCATTGGAGGTGGATGCGGCCTCAATTGCGATTGGAATACCAAATGGAAGGAGACCGGCCTTTTCAGCGACGTTTTTGTGTCGCCCGTCGCTAACGATTCAGGCTCAGCTATCGGAACCGCTATCGACGCCCAATTTCATCTTGCTGGGAATCCAAAGATCGATTGGAGCGTCTACTCGGGGCTAAGCTTCATCACGACCGATTCATTTGATCCGGCGCTGTACGACGTGTACGAAACGAACTATGACTTGATTGCAGACATGTTGGCTAACAATCTCATTCTCGGATGGGTAAGCGGGAGATATGAGATCGGCCCACGCGCGTTGGGCAACCGCTCGATACTTGCTGCACCATTCCTAGCAAGCACCAGAGTGCGGCTCAATGACATCAAACAGCGTGAACAGTTCCGCCCGATTGCTCCTGTTTGTCTAGAAGAAGAAGCCGCAAGATGTTTTGGTTGCAACCAAACTAGCCCATATATGCTCTACACATACCGTGCAACAACAGGCGCCTTGTCTGCTGTCACCCACGTTAACGGGACTGCTCGTCTTCAAACAGTTTCATCAGTGACAAACGACAAATTGTACGAACTGCTTGTCGCGTTCAAGGCACGCACTGGATATGGCGTGTTGTGTAATACCTCTCTGAATTTCAACGGCAGAGGATTTATAAACAAGATCGACGATCTTTCGAGATACGTCATAAAGCACAAATTAGATGGCTTCGTCATTGAGGGACGGAGCTACCTTCTCAAGTCATCTGAGCCTTACAAGGCGTACGCGGAGATGTCGAACGTAGCTGCGGCATTGCTGACAGATTAATGGTCACAGCCTAGTATTAACAACTGTCCGGCGCGAGAGATCAGCCGTCAGACTTTGAGATCCGTCGGCCAGAGGAAATACGGGCCTTTGTTGAAACGAAATTCTCCGCCGGCTTCTTTGCCTTTCGCGGTGAGTCGCTTCTGGCCGTCGGAGATTTCGAGGTAGCCGTTGCCCATGAGTTTGTCGTAGAGCCGCGCGGAGTGGAGGCCGAGTTTGGTAGCTAGTTTGCCGGTCGTGAGTTTGGCGTAGGCGGGCGCGCTTTCGGTGACGCGAGACGTGGGCGGGGGTTCGAGGACCAGATGCTCGCGGTCGATGTGCGTCGGTTCGCTGATTCGCAGCAGGCGGTCGACCTCGCTGGCCGCATCCGCGTAAAGCTGGTGATCGGTCGCGCGTTTAATCATCACGCCCATCTCGTTGTTATTTTGCTGGCTGAAGAGGTGGAGATTCAAACTGGTGAGGATGCAGAGGCTCTCGTTCAGGTAGCATTTCGCATGGAGATTCTGGCAGAAGCGGGTGCGGATGTGAGGGACCCCGGCGAGCCATTGTTTCTCCGGCGCTTCGAGCTCTTTCTTGCCGTAGACGATCTGGATATCCACGTCGGGCCGGTAGCCGTCGGAGAGGAGTTCCTTGATGCGGGTGTTGAGCTTCAGATACGGGCTGACGAGGACGACCCGTTCTGTGGCGGATTTGATGACTTCTTCGACGAGGTAGTTGATGCCGCTGTGGTGAGAAACTTCGCCATGGAGCTACTAAGGAGCACGCTTCAGACCAGCAAACGGAAGTTGGAAGTCGATCGGGAGCGTGCCTTCGAGGGCGAGAAGGTTTCACCCGCGTCGGGATGCAGATGACGGTTTTGACTTTTGCGCCGGAGGACCGTTCGCTGGTGTCGATCCCGAGCTATCGAGGTGGGCGATGACCTGGTCGAGCGCGCTCACCGCAAGGGTGCAGGAGCCGACGCCGGTGCCGGCACGAGGCATTCAAAACAAACGGACTGGCTCAGGTGTTGGTGCGAGTTTGTTCTAAGATGCTGAATATAATCCACTTACGGATGTGTTGCGTCGAGATATGACTGGATATTTGCTGTCTCTTTGCCGATATCGGAGCGCTTGGAATCAATATTCGACTGCTCTGTTTCGATTTTCTCTGTCTCTGATGAATTTTCGACCGCTTGGTTCGGATATTCGAAGATACGGCTTCGATTTTCGCAGGCTCGGAATGG
>CAXSCV010000016.1:39969-58909 GCA_964235895.1 uncultured Chthoniobacterales bacterium | reverse complement strand
CACGACGTAGCTCGCGATGGTCATGGCGTCGGGCGTGGGCGCGTTGATCATGTTTTGCATCATCGCGTAGGCATCTTCCAGGCTGGTGATGCCGCTGAGGCGCACGAACATGAATGGCAATTCCGTCGCCACGCTGAGCGCGAGCAGGAGGAGCAGCCAAAGCGAGGCGATAATCGCGCCGCGATAGAGCGGACGTTGCAGGCGCGGCGCGTCGGCGCGGCTGCGCGCGAGATCGCGGCTAGCCGCCAGTGCATCCGCTCCGTCGAGTCCGCCGATCGTGCTCGTTTGTTGCCAGAAAAGAAAATTAATGAAGAGCCGGCTCGCCATGTAGACCTGGAAAATCGCGGCCACGAACGCAAGCGCGAACGACAACAAATTGGGCGCGCCGGCGAAGGCGAAAATCACGAGCAGCGGCAGGATCGTCCAAAAAATATAACTGCCGTAGACGAGCACGCTCAGGCGCGCGAGCCGCGGCCAGAAATTGGTCGCGCGACGCAGGATTTCGCCGAGCCGGATGGCGCGCCCAAGCGCGATTTCATGCGCGGCCAATTGCAGGCCACCGACAAAAATCGGCCACGCCACCAGCGCGATGACGAAGGTCACGACAGCGATCGGGCTGGCGATGCGCGTGGCATTCGAGATCGGTTCGCCTTCGCGATAATTGACGAAAGCGAAGGCGAGTTTGAACGCGAGCGAGGGCAGCGCGACCAAAAGCGCGAGCGCGAAAAATTGCGGAAAGCCGCGATGATAAATGCGGAAAGTTTCGGCGAAGATTTCTCCGAAAGTTCGGCGCCGGAACAACTCCTCGCCTGGCAATACCACTGCGGGCAGGGATTCGAAAAGGCCGGGAATTTTTGCCGCGGTCGACCAAACGGTTTCGTCTTCTTTGCGGACCGGATTATCGGCCAGGAGCCGGCCTTCCGTCTTCCATTCCTGCAACGTCTCGAGGTCGACCGGGCCGTATTCTTTTTCCTGCACCCGCACGAACCATTCGTCTGCCATCCCGCTCTCTAAGCGCGAATCGTCACAAACTCTAGTCGCGCGAAATCCGGTGAGCGCGCGCTTCAGTTCGGTTACGGTGCCGGCGTGAAGATGCTTTTGATCGACGGGCACTACTATGTTTACCGGTCGTTTTTTGCGCTCCCGCCGCTCTCGAATTCCCGCGGCGAACCGACCAACGCCATCCTCGGTTTCGTCAAAACCGTCCGCCGCATGTTGAAAGATTTGCAGCCGGAAACGGGCGCAATTTTCTGGGACGAAGGCCTGCCGCAGCGTCGCGTCGAATTGCAACCGGCCTACAAAGAGACGCGCAAGGAAATGCCGCTACCGATGATTCCGCAGCTCGATTTCATCCGCAATTTAACTCCGCTGATGGGTTTCAAAAATATCGCGCTGCCCAACACCGAGGCGGACGATCTGATGGGCTGTTATGCGATCGCGGCCGCGCGGCGCGGCGATGAAGTGATCCTGGCGACGAACGACAAAGATCTCTTCCAGCTCGTGAACGAAAAGGTGAAAGTTTACACGACCGCCAAGGCCGATCTCCTTTCGCCGAAGGACACCTATGCGCTCCTCGGCGAAGCGGAAGTGATCGCAAAATGGGGCGTGCCACCGGGTTCGATCGGCGATGTTTTGGCGATCGCGGGCGACGCGGTCGACAACATTCCCGGCGCGGGCATCGGACGAAAAGCCGCCGCCGCGCTTGTCCTGGAACACGGCGGGCTCGATTCACTTTTGAATAATCTCGACGCCGTGAAAAGTCTTCGCAGCCGTGAAAAACTTGCGGTCGCGCGCGAGCAAATTTTACAGAATCGCAAAATGGTCGAGCTGGATTGCGCGACCGAGTTGCCGGTGCCGCTGGCCGATTTGCGTATCGAACCGGATTACGATGCGCTCCTGGAAGTGCTGGAGAAATGGGAAATCAAATCCGTGCTCCAGGAGATTCGAGATGAGCGCGCGAAGGCACAAAAAGGGCACCAAACCGAACTGCTCCTGTAAGCTTATCGCAGCGATTTTTGCCGCCTGCCAAAAATTTCGCGATCTGCAACTATTATTTTGGAATTTGTTGAACATCCGCCCACCGGGAGTGTCGAATCTGACAGGTTAAGGCGATTCGGGCGGTGGCACGCTTTTCGCATTTGTTGTTTCTCCTGCGTGCGCTGCCCGAATCTTTTTTTCGCGGCCTCTCGGCGCTTCGTTAACCGGCCCATAAACTGTTCGGGCGCGATTTGGACTCTGATGCGAAAGACCATCTTTCCATGAACGAGCACACGTCAGATCCCGTGGGCAATGCCTTGGCCGAAGACATTGGCGGCGGCGATGTAACCTCGGAATTTTTTGTTCCGGCAACGCTGCAGGCATTCGGCCGGATCATCGCCCGCGAGCGCGCGGTCGTCGCCGGCGCCGAAACGGCTGCGGAGGTTTTTCGACGGGTCGATCCGACATTGCAGGTTGAGATCGTGCAGCCGGACGGCACCAGGCTCATGGGCGGCGAAACCATTCTGGAAATCCGCGGCGCCGCGCGCTCGATCCTGACCGCGGAGCGCGTGGCGCTGAATTTTCTCCAGCGCCTCAGCGGCATCGCCACGCTCACCCGCCAATTCGTCGATGGCATGGGCGCAAAATCGAAGGCGAAAATTCTCGATACGCGCAAGACGACGCCCGGTTTGCGCGCGCTCGAAAAAGCGGCCGTGCTCGCAGGCGGCGGGGCGAATCATCGCTTCGGCCTCTACGACATGGTGCTGGTAAAAGATAATCATCTCATGGCGAATTCGGGCGTCGCAGGCCTGGCGGCGGCGATCGCAAATGTCCGCCGGGAAAGGCCCGATGTGCGCGTGGAAGTGGAAGCGGATCGGCTCGAGCAAGTGCGCGCATTTCTCGAAATGGACGGCATCGACGTCATCCTGCTCGACAACATGAACCCTGCGGAAATGCGCGAAGCCGTTGCGCTCGGCAAAAAGAAAAATGTGAAGTTCGAAGCGAGCGGCGGCGTGACCTTGAAGAACATCCGGCAAATCGCCAACACCGGCGTCGACTTCGTTTCCGTCGGCGCTTTGACGCATTCGGCGCGCGCGATCGATCTCTCCTTAGAACTAACGCATGTTGCAGGCTGAGCCGTTCGCGCCCATCGATGGAGATCGCCTTTGCGTCGCGCTCGCGGGCCAACGAATCGGACAGCGCGTCGTCATTTTGGAAGAGACCACATCGACCAACGATGTCATCGCGCAAATGGCGGGCACGAGCGCGGAAGGCCTGGTCGTCATTGCCGAAACACAAACCGCCGCCCGCGGACAATATGGCCGGCGTTGGGAATCAGCCGCGCGCCGTGGCCTTTGGTTATCGGTTCTATTGCGACCGCGGATTGCCGTGCAGGAATCCGCGCGTCTAACGAGTCTGCTGGCCGAAGCGATTGTCGCGACGATCGCGAAACAATGCGGTCTTCAATGTTCGATCAAGCCGCCTAACGACATCTATTTGGACGGTCGAAAACTGGCCGGCGTTTTGGTCGAGATGCGCGTGGAAACCGACGGCGAATACGCCGCCATCGCCGGTGTGGGAATGAACATCAACCATATGCGCGAGGACTTTCCCGCGGAGCTTCGCGCCATCGCGGGTTCCATCGCCATGGCGATCGGCCACACGATCGATCGAACCGAAATGGCCGTGGAATTTCTGCGCGAACTGAACAGGCGCTACGAAGCTTTTGGCGTTCGGCCTAACGAGACAACTCGCGCAGCGCTTCCAGCTTCCTGAGCGCCGCACCGCTCTCGATTTGTTTGCGCGCGAGCGCGATGCCATCGGCCAAATCGCGCGCGATCCCGGCGACCACGAATCCGCCCGCGGCATTTACAACCGCCAGATCGCGCTTCGCGCCCGTGACCGCGCCGCTCAGGATTCCTTCCAGGGTTTGCGCATTTTCCGGCGCGTCGCCGCCGCGCAAATCAGCCACAGCCGCGCCGGGAATTCCAAGCCAACGGCAATCGATAATCGCCGACGAAATCTTTCCGTTGGCCAAATCGGAAAGCGTGGTCGCGCCGCAAGTCGAGATGTCGTCCATGCCGCGACCGCTCTCGGTTGTGCCAAAAACAATCCAGGCGCGTTCGCGTCCAAGTTGGCGCAAGACTTCGGTGAAAACACTCGTTAGGCGCGCGGCGTAAACTCCGAGCAATTGCCGCGGCGGGCGCGCCGGGTTCAGGAGCGGACCGAGCACATTAAAAATAGTGCGATCGTTTTCCGTGGCCAGTTCCAAACGCATTTCCGCGAGCGCGCGAAAGGCCGGATGATAGGCCGGCGCGAAAAGAAAACAGAGTCCGAGCCGCTGCGCGCATTCGCGTAATTCCTCCGGTTTCCATTCCAAACGCACGCCGAGCGCCTCGAGCACATCGGCGCTGCCGCAGCAGGAAGTGACGCTGCGATTTCCGTGTTTCACGACCGTCGCGCCGCCGGCTGCGAGGATGAACATGATCGTGGTCGAGACGTTAAAAATGCCGAGCCCCGCGCCGCCGGTGCCGCAAATATCGATCATCGGACCGGGCAACTTCGCGGGATCGAGCATCGGATCGATCGCGCGATCGATCAGTTGTTCAACGAACCAGGCGATCTCTTCCGGGCTCTCGCCTTTTTGGTGCAACGCGCGCAAAAATCGCGCTTTCTCCGCGGCCGCGGTTTCCTTCGCGAGCAACTTGGCGACCGCCGCCGCCACGTCGTTGCGATTGAGATCCGCGCCGATCGCAAGTTTTTCGATGAGCGCTTTCATTGGCAACTACGAGACGCGGGATGCTGTCACGCGGGCAGCGCATTCATCTCCGCCAACCACTTTCGATAAACGATCGGCGAGATTTCCGATGGTTTAATTTCACTTCGTCCACCCCAAAAAACATTCGTATAAGTAACCGGAATTTCACTGGCGGCGAGATGCGCATCGATCGCGCGTTTGTGTTCCAGCAAGAGTTCTTTGTCGGTGCCGTGCGCGACCGCCATGATGTTGACGTCTTTGAATTCCGGGCCCGCTTCGCGCCAGTAACAATGCGTCAGAATGTGATGACGCCCGACCTCGCCGCCCGCCTCCATCTCGCGGCCTTTCGGGACGGCCCAATGAAAGAGCGCGTTGAAGCGCGTCACGCGCACGCCGGTCGCGGATGGCTTCACGTGCTCGAGAAAAGTGGAGAAACGGCCGACCACTTTGCGCCTATTGAGCGACTCGGCGATTCGATAAAATTCCTCCAGCGAAACGCCCGCTTCCGCGGCGCGCGCCCGCCACGGCGTTGGCTGAATTTCTTCCGGCGCGAACTCACGTTTCAGCGTGAGCAAAACTTCCCATTCGCGTTCGTTGAGTTGCGCAACATGCACCGGCGCCATGGTCGCGGGCGTGTCCGACTTGCTCCCGGGCTCGATCGTTTTCCGGCGGACATGACCAACGCCCAACGTGAAAATTCCCTTCGCCGGCATGAGACGGAAATGTTCCGCGCCCACTCTTTCGGCGAGCAGCTCGCCATGTTTCTGCAACGAAAAACCGTGCGGCACTTTTAGCGTCGTCCACAATTTGTAATCCGAACCGGCACTGATTGAATCAGTCGACCGCAAGACGACATGTCCGGAAAATGGATCTTCGTGCGACATGTAATCGAAGGCGGCATCGATCTTCTCCGGCGAGACTTTCCAGGCGACGAGCGCGCCATCGGCCAGATTGGTCGCGAGCAATGTCTGGCGGACGCGCCGCACCGTGCCGGCGCGCAACATGGCGACGATGCGCGCCATTACCAAATCACTCGTTAGGCCGGAACGCCGCGCAATTTCCTCGAACGGCTCGCGCACAAACCCGTCGATTTTGTCTTCCGAGACAGCCAGGATCTTTTCGTTGATGGGATCGTTGTGCTCGACCGGAAGCATGCGGCCATTAATAGCGTGCGCGCGCGGCAGTTGTCCAACTCGCGCGTCGATTGATAATGGCGAGAGCGATGTCGACGCCCGATTTTAAACTCATTCTCTTCGATGCGGTCGGGACGCTCTTTCATCTGCCGAAAGGCGTCGGATATCACTACTCGTTAGTCGGCGAACGGATCGGTCTGCGCATCGACGCAGCGGCCTTCGACCGCGCTTTCCGGAAAGTTTGGAAGGAAATGCCGGCGCGTCCTGCGACCCGCCAGCCGCGCGAGGAAGATGACAAAGGATGGTGGCGCGAATTGGTCGATCGCGTCTTCAATCTTGTCGCGCCAGCGACGCAGGAATTGGATCGCGATAATTTTTTCGAGATCGCCTACGAACACTTCGCGGAGGCGGGCGTGTGGGAAATTTATCCCGAAGTGATCGATGTTCTCGAGCAACTGCATGCGCGCTATCGCCTCGGCGTTGTCTCCAATTTCGATGGCCGGTTGCGCATGATCCTGGAGCGATTCGGCATCTCGAAATTCTTCGCGCACGTAGTCATCTCCAGCGAAGTCGGCGCCGATAAACCCGATCCGGAAATTTACCGGCGCGCGCTCGAGTGGGCGGGAGTTTTGCCTAACGAGACCTTGCACGTCGGCGACGATCCGGTGAACGATTGGGCGGGCGCGGAAGCCGCCGGCTTGCACGTTTTTAAACTCGAGCGGCCAAGCGTTTCCCTGCGCGATTTGCCGGCCTGGGTTGGGTGGGACTCGAACCCACAACCAACGCCTTAAAAGGGCGCTGCTCTACCATTGAGCTACCAACCCGCGCGGGGTTTCGTTTTAGTCCAGTTCCAAAGCTGGCGCAAGCCGCGCGCCGCTAGAGTTCGCGCAAGCGATCTTGCAAATCGCGCACGCTGCTGGTGATCGGCGCGCGCGCGCCATCTTGCATGATGGCGAAGTGATTTCCGTCGGTCGTTTGCAATTCTTTGACGCGGCGAAGATTCACGATGGCCGAGCGACTCGTGCGGACGAAATGCTTCGGCAAATCCATTTCCAGCGCCGACATGGTCGCGCGCAAAAGATGGTTTTGCGCGCCGAGGTGCAGCACGGCGTAGTTGCCGTCGGATTCGATCCAATCGATTTCTTCCGCCGCGATGAAACTGGTGCGTTGGCCGCTGCGGACGCAAAAACGTTTCGCCGAGGTCGGTTCGATCACGTCTTGGGAAGGCGGATTCGATTTCAACCGCGCCAACTGCTGATTTGCCCTAACGAGTGCTTTTTCCAAGCGCGCGGGCGAGACTGGTTTTAGCAGGTAATCGAGGGCGCACGAATCGAAAGCGCGCACGGCATGCTCGTCAAAAGCGGTTACGAAAATAATCACTGGCAGCGCGTCCGCGCCAAAAACATCGGCGATTCCGAAGCCGTCGGTTCCTGGCATTTGAATATCGAGCAAGATGAGGTCCGGCTTTTCTTCCTTCGCAGTTGCGATAGCCGACGCGCCGTCGATGCATTCACCGACGATCTCGATGTTGCCATGTTCGCGAGCAGACGACGCAAGCGCTGCCGCGCGAGGCGTTCGTCATCCACGATCAAAGTGCGAATCATGTTGCGCTGCGAAATGGCATCGTCACTTCTACAGTAACGCCGTTGCCGTTGCGGATGACGACGGTGGCCGAGTCTCCATAAATCTGTCGGAGCCGCTCACGAGTATTCGTTAGGCCGAGGCCGGCGCGCTTCGGATTTCCATCAGGCAAACCAACGCCGTCGTCGTGCACGGAGACGATCAACATCTGCCCGATGACCTCGCCGCAGATGATGACCTGGCCGCCGCCGGACTTTGGTTCGAGCCCATGCTTGATCGCATTTTCCACGAGCGGTTGCAGAAGAAAAGGCGGGACTAATCCAAGACGTGCGGCCGGCGTGATGTCGCAATCGTATTGCAAACGATCGCCGAAACGCGCCTGCATGACCGCGAAATAGCGCTCGATGAATTGCGTTTCTCTTTGCAATGGCACCAGCTCGGTCGCGTTCGCGTCCAGCGTCAGGCGAAGCATTTCACTCACGGCGGTGATCATCGCGTCCGCTTTGTTCGGATCTTCATGCACCAGCTCGGCGATGGTGTTGAGCGTGTTGAAAAGGAAATGCGGCTGCAACTGCGTGGTCAAGACATCAAGCCGCGCTTTCGCCAAACTGGCCGCGCGTTCCTTATCGCGCCGGTAAAATAGCTAAGCGTGCGCCGCGCTCATCAGCATGAGATAAACCGGCAATTGGAATGTGCCGAGATGGACCAGATCAATCGCGCGTGTGCTCAAGATCTCCCGTCGGGCCGGGTCTTCTCGCGAGCGGGTGGGGGAAACGCGCGGCGCTCCCGCGGCGCACCACGATCAAGCCGCGCGTTCGGGCCTCCCGGTCCGGCTCGGAAACCGGGATCGATCGTTTCTTTCCACCAATGAAAAAGGGTGAGGGTCGCCAGGCAAACAACAAAATGAAGGACATCGCGTGAGGGCCATTTCTTCACTCCGAGCGGAAAGCGCGCTACGAATCGGTAGAGCAACGGCGTAACCGCGGCCCATGGCAAAAAGTCGCGCAGCGAACTCTTCACCGCAACCGCCACACCCGCATCGTTGCTGGAGAGAAATTGCGCGCTGATGAGAAAGGCGACAAAACCGAACCCGACAAAAGAGAGCAGCCAACCTTTCAACAAAGGCCGGATGGGAACGAAAAAATTCACGCGGGCAAATTTCGGTAAGTTATTTGTCGCTCAATGTGAAAGGGCAAGGGAAGGGCGGCAATTTCGATCGCCGATCATAACCTGCCTTGGATTTTCGGGATACGAAATGTCCTTGGGATAAAAGGCATGGTATTTGGGTTGATCAAGCCGGTGCGAAATGGAGCGACGAAGGGCTTGGTTTTCCACTGGATGCTCCAGCTTCCGGTTTCTTAACTAAGCTCGCCGCACTTGAACTTGTCTTACAATAGTTAGCGAGCCGAACTTCATTCCGGCTTAAGATGTATAAAGACGGACGCAGGGCTTCGAGCTACTTGGCCTAAAGCCATTTCTTCACGGCCGGCCAGAATTCGCGCAAGGTGGTTTTGGGATTCCGGCAAAGGTAAATGTGCGTGCGCTGTTCCCAGGGCATTGCCCACGGACTGCTATCGACCAGGCCTAGGTCTTCGACGGTTTGAAATTGCTTTGGCTCGGCGCCGCCCGGCGTGTCGAGGACAAGCATAATCTCACCTGTGTAGTCGAGCGGTCCCCAGTAATAATAATTTTGATGGCCACTTAAGGCCGGCGGCAATCCATACTTCGGTCCGAAGAAATCGACCGCGCCGGCTTGGCCATAGTTTTGGCAGAAAATGGCCGCGCGTTTTTGTTCGTCCGGAGAAAGACGCTGGTAGGCCCGCGCGAGGGAACGAACGGTTTCTTCCCAGCCAAATTGGTCGGCAAAGAGCTGCGGCAGAGCGGCGGTGTGTGAAGTCTCGGTGCGCGGCGGCTCAAAATGAATCGCGCGCATATAAGCGAGCAACTTCTCCGGGGAAAGAATCGGGAGAATAGTCGGAGCGAGGAGCGCGGCGAAGCCGAGCATGGCGGCAGCGAGTGCGGGTTTAAGCCATTGAAACCGCGCCGCGAAAAGGCGTTCGAAAACAACACCGCCGGCGGCCAGGAGCATGGGATAGATCGGTGCGACATAGTAATGCTTCCCATGCATTAGAATAAATTCCGCAAGGGTGATGAGATAAGCGATGCCTAACGAGAGGTAAGCCCGGCCACCGCGCGCGAAGAGTAACCAACCAAGACCGCCGAGCCACAGCGGGAGTGTGGCCGGATTCATGATCAGGATCTGTTGCGCGACGAACTGCACCGGTCCAAGGACCACGTTTTTGTTACTGTGCGCGACGTTGTTCAGTAGCTCGTGCGTCGGCCAGCCGTGCTGCATTTGCCAAAGGATGTTCGGCAGGGCGAAGGCCGCCGCGATTAACCCGGCGAGCCAAATCCAGCGATCGGCAAAATGCCTTCGCGCGGGCGTGAAGAGGAAGGCGGCGGCGAGTCCCAATCCGAAAAACGCCATGGAATGTTTGTTTTCCACGCCGAGCCCGGCCAAAGCGCCAAAGGCCAGCCAGAGCTTGGGCGAGCCGCCATTGGCGATGCGGACGAAAAGGAAAACGCAGCCCATCCAAAAAAGCGGCTCGAAGACGTTGAGCGAATAGAAGTTGCCGACCCCGAGATAGATCAATGCGGAAAGCGAACCGATGCACGCCAGCGCGATGGACCACGAACGTCCGCCGAGTTCACGCGCGAGCGCACCGGTCAGAGCAACGGTCAGCGCACCGGCCATCGCAGGAAATAAGCGCAAGGCGAAAAGTGAATTGCCGAAAAGCGTGAGCTCGATTCGCAGGAACAAGGCGGAGAGCGGCGCCATGTCCACGTAGCCCCAATCGAGGTGCCGGGCGCAGGCGATAAAGTAAAGTTCGTCGCGGAAATATCCGTAGCGGCCGTTCGTCAGCAGATGCACCGATAGCGCGAGCGCGGCGAAGATGAGAATGATCCAGCGCTCCGTCACCGAAAGGCGGACTTCGTTGACCGGTCTGGGGCTAGGCGGTTCCATGGCGCGGATTAGGCGGCAAACGTCCCGTTATTTCAATCAGAACCCGAAGCTGCCGGGACCACGGAAAGGACTTACTCGCTTGCCGCAAAAAACGCTTGCGCCAAGTGAAGATCGCACCGATATGGGGCGCTCCCGATGCCAAGAGCTACCTTAATGACCATCGTCGGCGGCTGCTTCGTTGCGGCTTCCGTCACCGCCGCGACTCAGACATTCGTTCCAGTGCGCGCATCCTCAAGCGGCCCGGCGAATCCTGCGCCCTCCGTCGCGAGCAAACCATTTTCGTTTAGAGACGCCAGCGGCAAAACCATGTCGGTGCCGTTGGTCGGAAAACAAGAGCAGCTCAAACTCGCGAAGATCGACAAACGATTAAATCCGAGCCTGGCGCTAGCGGCCACGATCGCGCAGGAGCGCGCTTACGCGCATTCGAAGTCGCGTTGCTGGCGCTACGTGAAAGAGGCGCTGGTCGCGGCAGGGGCAGTCAGCTCTTATCCGAAGACGGCACTCGCGAAACAGGCCGGTGATGAATTGGTGCGCGACTACGGGTTCAAGAAACTTCCGGTGAATGACCCCTACGCGGCGCCAGTCGGCGCTGTTTTGGTTTATGGTGGCGCGGGCGCGGGCCACGTCGAGATCCGGAACAAGACGGGTTTCGTGAGCGATTTTCGCGCGGCCAAACCGTCGAAGCGGCGATTGATCGGCGTTTACGCCAAAGCTTAAATTCGTCGGCTCGGGCGGCCGGCTCGTTTCGTCAACACGCGCAAACGCGTAGGACGATTCTGTGAGACAGAACTTGATCCGGGACACGACTCGTTAGGCGCCCCGAAAGCTTCACGCTCCCACACGTTGTCATCCTGAGGCTGGCGAAGCGCGCCGAAGGATCTCGCACAGGTTCGTTGGTGGAGCTGTTCGTTTGGTAAAGCAAAGGACCCCGTGCGAGGTCCTTCGCCCTCTACGCGGCTCAGGATGACAAGCGATTACGCGCAAGAGAAGCGCGCGTTTCCTGCGTTCTTCACGACAACTAGGATATGAGTTTCCCACACGCGAGAAGCAACGACTGCCTTCAGTCCCGCTATCGAAAATACTTGTCGTTCTAGTCGTTTTATTCCATAACGGCGTTCTTGCAGCGGTTCACTTCCCCTCTCGTCGGTCTACTTCTTGCAGCGCTCGCCAGCACTTCGCAGGCAACCGCTTCCGCGCAATTTCATCGCCCGACACACAGGGAATCGGCGAAAGCGAAATCGTCTTTCACCTTCAGAGACAAAAAGACCGGCAAGCTCGCCTCCGCTCCGGTCATCGACGCTTATCAGAAGAGGCGAATCGTTTATCCGCTGGCCAAGATTGATCCGCGCCTCGACAAACGCATGGTTCGCGCGGCTTCCATCGCGCAGGACCGCTCGCACGCGCATTCGAAATCGCGTTGCTGGCATTACGTTAAGGAAGCGCTGCTCGCATCCGGCGCGGTTTCCTCGCGGCCTAAAACCATTCTGGCAAAACAAGCCGGCGACGAATTAGTTCGCAGTTTCGGTTTCAAAAAACTCCCGATCAAAGATCCCTATCTTGCGCCCGTCGGCGCCGTCCTGGTTTACGGCGCGCGGCGCGCGCCGGGTCACGTCGAGATTAGGACGAAGACCGGTTTCGTGAGCGATTTTCGCAATAAGAAACCGTCGCGCCGGCCGCTCATCGGCATTTACGCGAAAGCCTGACGCGCGGACGGGCAGCCGTGCCTAACGAGTGATCGACCGCTCGCCTGCACGAGCAATTTTATTGACCGCGAATTGTCCGCCGTTAGCCTCGGCCCCGTGATCGCTTCACTCGCTCGCGCTGTCGCAGTAATCGCGATCTGCCTAGCTCTCGGGCTGCAATGGTTCCTCCTGCAATCCGTCGCCTGGACGACCATGCTGGTGAAATATTCCGCGCGGACTTCGCTGACGGAAGCGATCGCGAAAACGTTCGATGGCGAACATCCGTGCGCGCTTTGCCTGGCGGTGCAAAAAGCGAAGGGTAGCGAGAAAAAATCCGATCTCCAACCGGTCGCGCCGAAGTTTAATTTGTTCCTCGTTCGCGCGTCTTCGCCCTTCGTTCCGACGGCGCAACCCTTCCGATATTTCCCACACCGCGGGATCGTCTGCACACGCAGCGATTCCCCGCCGGTTCCTCCTCCGCGATTCGCGCTCGTTTAGCGCAGTCCGTCTCCGCTGCCTCGCGCGTGTGCGCGAACCGCAGCATTCACGCATCGCAAAACAAGGGTCGCCCGCTCTGCGCGCGCGGCTCGATACGGAGGAATCTCATGAAAACTTTTCGAATTATTCTCTTTGGCGTCGCGCTCAGCGCCGCCCTCATCATCCGCGCACCGGCCTGCGATTTGTGCGGTTGCTACACGCCGCAGCTCGAAGCGCTTCCGCAAATCGGAGCGACCAGCGGCCTTGGCCAGCAAGCATCCGCGACCACTAATCGCACGTCCTGGACCAGCGGTATTTATCTCGGTTTGGCCGAGCAGTTCACGCATTTCGGCACCCTGCAAATCGAGGGCCGCGAAGTCGCGAATCCGACCGATCAATTCCTCGATAGCTCGATCACGCAACTGGTCATCGGACGCAGCTTCGGTCAACGCTTCGGCTTGCAGGTGAACATTCCGTTCATCTATCGCTCGTTCGAACGGCCGGAAGGTTTCGCCATCGATCGCGGAACGGAATCCGGTGTCGGCGACGTTTCGTTGCTCGGGAAATTTGTTCTTCTGCGCACAAAATCCGGCGGTAGCCGCGAAGTCGTTTTCGACGACAAATCGCCTCGCATGATCGAGCGCGAACCTGATTTCACCGCGTCCATCGTTCTTCTCGCAGGCTTGAAATTGCCGACCGGCGACAGCAGCCGCATTAAAGAGGAGTTCAACGAAATCGATCTCCCGGGCGCGCCCGAAAGCGGAATTCATGGGCACGATCTCACCCTCGGCACCGGCTCTTACGACGGCATCTTTGGCGGACAAACTTCGCTGCGTTATCGCAGTCTTTTTTTTCAAGCCGATCTGCAATTCACTCTGCGCGGCGACGGCCTGCACCAATATCATTTTGCGAACGATCTCTCCTGGAGCGGCGGGCCCGGTTACTATCTCGTTCGGCGTCGCGATCTCATCGTCGGCCTACAGTCAGTTGTTTCTGGAGAACACAAAGACGTGGATCGTTTTCGCGGCGAGAGAGCGGAGGACACTGGTATCACTTCCGTTTTTCTCGGGCCGCGCCTCCTCGCGTCGTGGCGTCGATTTAGCGGAGAGCTCGGCGTTGATGTGCCGCTCTCGATCGACAACACCTCCTTGCAGGCCGTGCCGGATTATCGCGTGCGCGCCGGATTCGCCGTCAGCTTCTAGAAGGTGCCGGCGCGCAAAATGACCGGCCGCGCTACTTCTCGTTAGTCTCCCAAGTCTTCGAGAGTCGCGCGGTCGGCACCGCCGGGATCGCCAGCCCGTCTTTCGCGTAATGCGAGGTGTCGTTAAAAAGCGTCAGCCGCGCGTGCACCGGATCTTTGAAATCGACAATATTCAGCGCCGCGGGATTTTGGTCGAGGTTGTCGCGGTAACGGCGGGGATCAAAACCAAGCAGCGAGCTAAGGAGCAAACGAATGGTCGCCTTGTGCGAAACTACGATCACGCACGCCGCTTCATTTGCGCGCACGATATCCATCAAGACCGGCAACGCGCGCGCCGTCACCGCAAGCCCGCTCTCACCACCCGTCGGCGCGAATGTGAACGGATCCTCTTCCCACGCCGCGGCTTCGTCCGGAAATCTCTGCTCGACTTCTTGGCGCGTCAGCCGCTCCCAGTGCCCGTGAGAAATTTCGCGCAGCCCATCGCGCGGTTGCACGGCCAGGTCATGCGGCTCCGCCAGAATCCGCGCCGTTTCTAAGGTGCGACCGAGTGGCGAAGCAAAAATCGCCATGACCTTTTCGCGGCCGAGACGAAGGGCAAGCCGGCGCGCTTGTTCCCTTCCTTCCTCTGACAACTCCACATCAGTCGCACCGGCAAAACGATCTTCCGCCGAAAGCACCGTCGCGCCGTGACGAATCAAAAAAATACGGGTGTGCATGTGAGCCACGCTTCCTTACGCAGGCCGCGGACGGTCGCAATAGTCACGGGCTCTAATTATCGAGAAACACCTCGCTAATTCAGCCACGAGCAGGCGACTCGTTGCGCGAATGAAGCGACGCGTAAAGAAAGGATTTACCTTAATTCTCCAACTCATCTGATTTTCGTCACCTTTCCCCCCGTTTTCGTCCCAGGAAACGTGCGCGAACGACCTCTGATGATTTATGGAAGCTAATTCTGCTAACTATGAAAACCTCTCCGCCGACATTCTACATCCCGCTTGATCGACGCCGGTTCCTCAAGAGTCTCGCCATCGCTTCCGCTGGGTTCACCATTCCCGGCTATCTTGCTGAAGCCCTCACCATCACGCCTCAGGTTACCCAGGGACCGTATTACCCTTTGGCCAAAAACATCCCGCTCGACGACGACAATGACCTCTTGCACTACAACAGCGATACCCTGAGAGCCACCGGCATTATTACCTATATCAGCGGCCGGGTTCTCGACTCCAGCGGTAACCCGGTGAAGAACGCGTTAGTCGAGATCTGGCATGCGGATAACGCCGGAAACTATATTTACTCCGCTAACTCTACTCGTAACTCCGCGGCTGACGCGAAGTTTCAGGGCTTCGGTCAATTCCTAACCGGATCGACCGGCGAATACCTCTTCCGCACAATCAAAGCCGGCCTTTACAACGGTCGCACCCGCCACTTCCATATCGCCACCACCTTCCCGGGCCAAACTACTCGTTATACCTCGCAAACCTTCTGGAACGAAATCGCCTACGCTCCCAATGGGCAGCGTTGGGCGACACAAAACAGTAACGACATGGTTCTGCAAGGAATCAGCGATACCACTCAGCGCGCTTCGGTTATCTTAACTTACACCGCCGTTGCCGGCAGCACCACTGGAGAGGTTGTCGCTACCTATGACTTCGTGGAAAATCTTACGCCGGTCGAACCCACCTATCCCGGGGGAGGGACGTTACTAACCCAAGGCGCGCTCGTCGCCGGACCAGGTAGCTCAACGCGATTTCGAGTCAGCTTCCCCGTTTACTCGGGCTACACCTACGAAGTTTACGGCGACGCCACCCTGGCTGATCTCGACTGGCGCGCCTTACCCTTCTCCCTTACGCAAACCGGCACCATCGACCGCAATCGCTACACCGCCACGGCCGACGGTACACTAAGCGTATATCTCAACGAGGCTGCGACCAAAGACTTCTATACCATCTCGTTCCGTGTTCCGGGAGCGAACACCGGAACGCCTTAGCTTAAGTAGCTCCTCATAGCGTGCGTTGATTCTCGTCGTTCGTTTTCGGAGCATCCGTAGATATTAGTTTGTAGTGGTTACAGCCGGTAGCGATATTGCTCTAGCCGGTCCGTCAGTGCACAGGTAGTCGCGGTGGCGATTTTCGTGGTCGAGTGATAGAACGTATTCCTGAACACTCCCGTTAAAAGGGCTTTGCTTCTCTTCGGCAAGCGACTAGAACGAGATTAATCAAGAAGCAATTATGAGCGATTCAATAGAAGGGCAGCCGTCCGAAACCCAGCTCGTGCCCAAACTCTCGCAGATCACGACGCAGCCAAATTCCGACGTTGCCGCGGCCGCTCTCGATCAGGCGGGCGAAGCAATGGCGCAGGTCTTAAACGCAGCACTCATAGGCTTCAACCAACAAAATGTTCCTGTATGCGATCAAGCGCTTAGTCAGGCGCGGGCGATTTACGACCGGACGAAAAAACTTATCGATGGACCTGAACTTTTTGTTATTGGCTCGCTAAAGTCTTTGGTCTCGCTTTATGCCTCGCTCGCAAGAACGGGGAAATTTCTAGCGGAAGGTCGATTCCGTAAAGGGAAGGAAGAGGCCGCCAAAGGACGGGCCTGTTGCACCGAAGGGACAGAGCTATTAGAAAAATTGTTCAAGCAATCCACGGACGCGCGCGGCGACTCCGGCTTGCAGGCGATGCAGATTATGTTCCTTGCTCTGGAGAAGTTGATCTCAGGATTGGAAATCCAGACCCGGGCGGAAGAGTTCGGATTTCGCGGACAGATTCCCGAGTATCTCGAGTTGCTCAAAGGCATGGTGGTGGAGCTTCGCGCCGGCGCAGAGCTAACGGGCGCCAGCGACGAGCCAAACGTCGCGGCCTTTCGGCGTGTCCTCACGGAAATGGCGGATCGTACGGAAACGCGTACGGAGTTTTTCGAGCTCGGAGGGGGCGGAGCGGAAGATTATCTCACTCCAAAGGGAAAGAAGATTTTCATCATCCACGGAAGTGACGAAGCTAAGTGGCGTGAACTGATGCAATTGCTGGAGAAGAAATTTAAGGTCGAGGTCATAGAGCTATCCGAAAAAGTTAACGAATGTCGAACGATCATCACCAAGTTCGAGGCGTTCGCGAACGAGTGCTGCTATGCTTTTGCCTTGCTCACGCCGGATGATTTCGTAAAGACTGGGGACAGTGAGCAGGAGCCGGGTTACCTCCAAGCCCGGCCTAATGTGCTCTTCGAGCTAGGGTGGTTTTACGGCCGGTTTGGTCCTAAGCGCATTTCCATCATTAAGAAAGCTGGAACCCAAATTCCCTCGGACTTGACTGGAATGGTCTACATCGAGTTCAACAACCAAATCAGTGAGGCTTTCATGAAAATTCAAGAGGAGCTTCATAATGCTGGAGCGATTCCGGAAGCGTAGCTATCGTAGGTCGGACTCGTTAAAGAGGCGGATTGCGAAAGTCTTGCGAGCAATACTGAACCTAGGTCAATTGAATGAAATGCCAGACCTATACTAACACCAATGAATAATAAAATCACCGGCCTTACCATTCTTACTGCGTTAGTTGTCCTGGCTAACCCAAGTCTATCCTACTCCGCCGAGAGCGATCTCCCTGAAATCAAGGCCGAGATCGCGAAGCGCCATGGTGAGGCGCTGCAGCGGTTGCGCGATTGGATCAAGTTGCCTTCGATCGCAGCGGAGAATTTAAACTCGGCGGAGGGCGCGGAGTTCATGGCGAAGCTGGCGAAGGATGCGGGCTTTCAGGAAGCGACGGTCATCCAGACGGATGGAAAACCTGGGGTGTTCGCAAAGCTCGATGCCGGCGCGGCAAAGACCGTAGGGCTTTATTTCATGTACGATGTGAAGCAGTTCGATCCGAAGGAATGGACTTCGCCACCGCTTGAAGGCGCACTGGTCGATAAGCCGGATTTGGGCAAGGCGATCGTCGGCCGCGGAGCGGTTAATCAGAAGGGACCGGAGTCCGCGTTTCTCGCAGCGTTGCATGCGATCAAGGGTGCTGGGAAGAAAATGCCGGTGAATCTCGTGTTAGTCGCGGAGGGTGAAGAGGAGATTGGGTCGCCCCATATCGGGCAGATCGTGCACAAGCCGGAAGTGGAAGCGGCCTTAAAGAAAACGATTGGCATCTTCATGCCGTCGACCATGCAAGGTCTCGATGGCGTGGTTACGATTAGCCTGGGCGCGAAGGGTGTGATCGAATGCGAGCTGACTTCGAGTGGTGAAAAATGGGGACGCGGTCCGGCGAAGGATATCCACTCGTCGCTCAAGGCAATGGTGGATAGCCCGGCCTGGCATCTGGTTCACGCGCTGGACACGCTCGTCTCGAAGGATGGCAACGAGATCGCGATCGATAACTATCCGAAACCGCGCGCATTAACCGCGGTGGAGAAGAAGATGATCGCGGACGTATCGAAAGTGGAGAGCGAAGAGCAACATAAGAAACAACTCGGCGTGCAGCATTGGATCAATGACCTGCCTTGGGAACAGGCGCAGGAACGGTTGGAATCGCAACCGACGGTGAACATCGAAGGCTTAGTCGGCGGTTACACTGGGCCGGGCGGGAAGACGGTTTTGCCGCATCAGGCGAAAGCGAAACTCGACCTGCGTCTCGTTCCGGGAATGAAGGCGGCCGATGCGCTCGCGGCCTTGAAGGCGCATCTCGCGAAGCATGGTTTTGGCGACATCGATGTGAACATGACTGGAGGTTACGATCCGACCACGACGGCGGCGGATTCGCCTTTGATTCAGGCGCAAGTGGCGGTCCTAAAAAAGGCCGGGATCGATCCGCTGCTCTGGCCGTGGAATGCGGGTTCGTATCCGGGTTACGTTTTCACAAATCCACCGCTTAGCCTGGCGTCGGGACATTTTGGGCTCGGGCACGGCAGTGGAGCGCACGCGCCGGACGAGTACTACGTGATCGAATCGACTAATCCGAAAATCCAGGGTTATGACGGAGCGGCGATGTCCTTCGTGGAATATCTTTACGAGCTAGCTAAGTAAGGACGGACGCCGCGGCTTTTTGTTAATCCGCGGAGCGAGGAGTCGTTAGCTTATTAGTCGTGCGGATTGGATGACGAGCGGCGTGAGCGCGCGGTTGTAAAGA
>CAXSCV010000016.1:37052-39959 GCA_964235895.1 uncultured Chthoniobacterales bacterium | reverse complement strand
GTAAAGACCAGCGCCACCCATCCAATGGCCAGCGCCAGCATGGTGAAGACGCCGCGAGGCCAGAAGATGTGGCTGTTCAAGAATGAAAGCGCGCCCACGATCACGAGCAATGCTCCCGGCACAGCTGCCCATCGGGCTCGCACGGTGGCCGCGCTGGCCGCGAGCAAAGTTGCCATGAGATAAGCCAGCGTGCCGACAAGCGCGAGCGTGTCTCCTTCAGCGAACAACGGAGCGATCGGGGAAGAGATCCCGAGCATTTGTAACCGGCCCGCGCCGATGCCCGCAAGCACATCAAGCGCGGAGTAAAACGCGCCGTAAATGAAACCTAGCGCGGCAAGAGTAATGGCAAACAACGGCCGCGCGAACGACCGCGCATACATCCAAGGCCCGAACCCGAGTAGCGGAAAGATCGGCAGCAGAATCACATGGAGATCGTGCCAGCGGTGCGCAGATGCGGCGTCCAAGCCCGCTGGATGGATGCACCCAAATCCCGCCAGCAAAACCGGCGGCAACCCCACGACAAGCGCGCGCGAAATCGTTGCCCGGCTCATCGGTCTGAGGTGGAACTCCAGTCGCCCAAGTTACGATGCGCGGCAGCGACCGCGCAAAAAATCAAGGCTCGTGAACTCCGAGTTACGCGCTAACGAGTTTCGCCGTGAGCTTGATTTCAGTCCCGCTCAGGGCCACCGAAACAGGACACGTCTTCTTCGTTTTCTCGGCCGTTTCCTGAAACGCCTGGTCGTCGATACCGCCGACTTCGACTTCGGTCGTGAGATCGATGCCGGTGATCTTCGGCCCGCCATCGACCATTTCGAGTTTCACTTTCGCGGTCGTGTTGATGCGCTTTGGAGGATGTCCGGCCTTCGTTAAATTCGAGGCAAGCGCCATGGAAAAGCAGCCGGCTTCGGCCGCGCCGATCAGTTCCTCGGGGTTGGTCCCCTTGGCGTCTTCGAAGCGCGAGCTGAAGGAGTACGGCCCTTCAAATGCGCCACTGCCGAGCTTCATCGAGCCTTTGCCTTCCTTGAGATTGCCTTCCCAAATCGCCGAGCCTTTTCGTTCTGACATGTTTGTTGATCCTTGGTTAAACGTGAAATGCTAAGCGCTTCGTTAATGCGCCCCGCGATTTTTGCAAGAAGCGCTGCCAGGGCGGATGAGAAAAAGAACACCCGCTCGCACCTCGACTTATCTCGTTCGGCGATTCGAAATATCCGTCCCGATGGACGCACGCATTCACCAACATAAGCGCCGACGAAGCAGGCCTTCGCTCTCCGCTCTGATCCTATTCGTCGCGTTGCTTGTATTTCCATCGCGGGCCAGTGTGCGATTGGCCGAATTTTTCGATCCGCGTGTTATCTGCGGCTATCTCGTTTTCATTTCTGTTGTTACCCTGCGGCTTTACTGGAACGACAAGCGGAGTGCGGAAGTCGACGGTTGGAGAACGCCAGAGCTCACCTTGCACTTCGCCGAGCTACTCGGCGGCTGGCCCGCTGCATTTCTCGGTCAGCGCATCTTCCGTCACAAGATTCGCAAGATCAGTTATCAGATTGCCTTTGGGACGATTATTACCCTGCACGAGACGGTCTCTTTCGATTTTCTTGCCGATTGGCGTTACTCGAAAGCGGCGCTCAAATTCTTGTTGTTGTGAAGCCGCCTAACCTGGCTGCAATCAGCCGCTGCGCGCACACCGCCAACTCTTCCACCGCGCGCCAGCTTGTCGCCGGTTGACGCTGCGCGCGCAGGCTGTTTAATTCCTCGCCGTGCCTACCGAAATGAAACTTTACAGCCGCGAATGGTGTTCGTGGTGCATCGATGCGAAGGAATATTTGACCGAGCGCGGCTACAAATTTACCGAAATCGATGTGGGCCAGGATCGCGCGGCTTACAAGGAAATGACGGAGCTTTCCGATCAAACCTACGTGCCGACGCTGGTGGCCGGCGATGAAGTGCTCGCAAATTTCGACACCGGTCAGCTGGAGAAATTTCTGGGCGAGCACGCAATCACCCCTTAATGCTGTTTGGTTTTTTCTTAACGCTGGGCGTGGCGGTGCTCAGCGTCGCTTTGCGGAGTTATCAAACTTCGCTCGCGCAAAAAGTCGGCGCGTTCGGCATTCTCGCTTCCACTTTTCTGGCGATTTATTTCGTCACCGGAAGTTGGAGCATCGGCTTGGTCGGCGCGCTCGCATGGCTCTTCCTCCCCTGGCTGGAAATTCTTACCCGCATCCGCGTGTTGCGTTTGCCGAAAGAGAAAGCGCTCCGACCGAAAAGTCCGCCTTCGGCCGATGTTTTTCCGACGTTAAACGAGATCACGCACGACGTGGAAAACGAGGGTTTCGTGCACGTGACCGATGCCGGCTGGGACTGGGAAGATTACCGGCAATTCTTTCGTTTATTTTACAAAGAGGAAGATCGCGCGCAGGCCACCATCTGCCTGAATGAGCAGAACGATCTTTCGTTTTATTATCTGCGCATTTCTTCGCGCGCGCGGGACGGCATCATCTGGACGACTTGGAATTATCCGCTTTCCTACGGGCTTAAATTAACGCCGCAATTCCGCATCAACCGGCAGCGGCCCGACCAATCGTTCTGGCAGCTTTACCACAGCCACAAGGAATATCTGCGGACGCATCGGGTCGAGACGAGCGTGATCGACTCGATGGACGACGAGCGCATCCAGGCGGAGATCGAGAATGATTTGCGCGAGCAAATTGCGCATAACGTGGCGACGGGTGTGCTCAAATCAGCCAGCGAAAGCGAAGTCAAATATTCCTGGCGCGGGATGATTTATCTTTGGTGCCAGTTCCTGCTCGATCTGGTGCGGCTTTAGAAGCTGCGCCGATCCGCGGGATGACTAGTGAATCAGACAGCGCTCCGCCAACCAGACCTTTCTCATCCTGAGTCGCGGAGACG
>CAXSCV010000016.1:0-37042 GCA_964235895.1 uncultured Chthoniobacterales bacterium | reverse complement strand
GAGCACCCTGTGTGAGATCCTTCGACGCGCTACGCCGCCTCAGGATGACAAGCGTTTTAGACACGAAGTGAGTCGTTTGAGAAGCAGGCGAACCTTCGCCGAATCGCAAAGATCACGCTTCTAATTCGCCAGCAAAATCGACTCGTTAGACCTTCATCACTTCGGCTTCTTTCCGCTCGAAGTGGTCGTCGACCGATTTCACAAATCGATCGGTTAATTTCTGCACGTCCGCTTCCACGTCGCGCAATCCATCCTCCGTCAGATCGCCGCCTTTCTGCAGCTTCTTCGCTTCATCGATCGCGTTGCGGCGATTTGTCCGCACTCGCACGCGCGCTTCCTCTGCCATTTGCCGAAGCGATTTCACCAGATCTTTCCGGCGTTCTTCCGAAAGCTCTGGGATGGGCAACCGGATCAGTTTTCCATCGACCAGCGGCGTGATGCCTATCTTCGATTCCTTGAGCGCTTTCTCGATGTCCTTAACCGTGGAGGCGTCGAATGGCTGCACCACCAACAGCCGCGGTTCGGGCGTGGTGATCAGCGCGAGCTGCTTCAATTTCATGGCCGAGCCGTAGGCCTCGACATCCACATTTTCTACCAGCGCGGGCGACGCCTTGCCCGTCCGCACCGAAGAGAATTCGTGGATCATGTAATCCACGCTTTTCTCCATCGTCTCCTCCGCTTCGAACAAAATTTCTTCCGCACTCATGCAGCTCGAATCTCCTCTAAAAGCCAACGCTCGGCAATCAGTCGCCGCTGACGATCGTGCCGACCATCTTCCCCAGGACGATGTCGGTGAAATTGCTCGGCTGATTCATGTCGAAAACGATGATCGGTATCTTGTTGTCCATGCACAAACTGAAGGCGGTCGAATCCATCACCTGTAAACGTCTCGTTAGGGCATCGGTAAAACTGATCCGTTCGAATCGCTTCGCCGCGGGATTTTTGTTTGGATCGGAATCGTAAACGCCGTCGACCTTTGTCGCTTTCAGAATCACGTTCGCGCGAATTTCGCTCGCCCGCAGCGCCGCCGTTGTGTCCGTGGAAAAATACGGATTGCCCGTGCCCGCGACGAAGATGACCACGCGCCCCAATTCCAAATGCCGCACCGCGCGCCCGAGGATGAACGGCTCGGCCACGTTTTGCATTTCGATCGCTGTTTGCACGCGCGTTTCCACGCCGATTTCTTCGAGCGCGCTCTTCAGGGCCAGGCCGTTGATCACGGTCGCGAGCATTCCCATGTAATCGGCTGTCGTTCGATCCATCCCGCGATGGCTGGCCGATAATCCGCGCCAGATATTTCCCCCGCCGATGACTACGGAAGTTTGCACGCCGAGGTCTTTCACCTCCTGAATCCGATGCGCAATTTCCCGCACGATCTGCGGCGAAATATTTTCTTTCGCGCCCGCTTCCCGGAGCGATTCGCCACTCAATTTAATGACGATGCGCTGGTAAATGGGCTTCTTGGATTCCTCCGGCATGGGCGGCAACTAGGAAACAGAAGCGAGCGAAGTTGGGAAGAAAAATGAGGATCGCGCTGGCGATTAACCCGAATTTTTTTCTCGCGGCGGCAAGCACGCGTCCTGTCACACGCAGCGGTGGCCCGTTAATTTTTTCTTATCCGCGATTCTCGCTCTGTCGGGTTTCATTCCGCTTTTCCTGCTTTCCTCATTCGAATTTCCCGCTCTCTTGAAGGGCGATGGCTTTCGAAGAAAACACCATGCTCTTCGGCTCCGATCCGACGCCGTGCATCGTTGCGATCGAGCTCGGCGAGACCGGCACGATCAAAGTTTACCGCCGCGAAAAAGATGGCAGCACCATCTGCGAGACGGAACCTTTTCATCCTTTTGTCTGGGCCGATTCCGATATCACCGACCTCGGGATTGAAGCGGAAAGACTGGGTGGCGATCTAAAGTTTGGCTGGCGCGTGCGCGTGAATAGTTGGAAGGAATTGATCGGCCTGCGCAACAATCTGAAATCGTCGCAGCGCAACTTCTTCGCGCTGACCGATCCGGTGCAGCATTACCTCACGCACACCGGTCGCACTTTGTTCAAAGGCTTGCCCTTCGAAGAACTGAAAAGGCTCCAGCTCGAGGTTCTTTCGTATTGCGGCGGCGAACGCGAGCTGCCCGATGCCAGCGCAGAGGAAGATCACATCATGAGCATCGCGCTGTCCGACAACAGCGGTTGGGAAGAATTGATCCTGATCGATCCCGCGAACGCGGAGGAATCGGAACGGGCCGCGCTCAAGCGCCTAACGAGTCTGATCAAGGAACGCGATCCCGACGTTATCGAAGGCCACAACTTGTTTCGTTTCGATCTTCCCTACTTGGTCGCGCGCGCGCGAAAAGCGAAAACGAAGCTCGATTGGGGTCGCAGCGGTGGCTTCCTTCGTTCGCGTCCATCGCGCCTGCAAATCGCCGAGAAGACGATCGATTATCCGAAGTTTGCCGTCGATGGCCGGCACTTCGTCGACACCTTTTTGCTCGCGCAATTCTACGACGTTGGCATGCGCACACTTAGTGGTTTCGAGCGCATCGATGTCGCACAGCATTTTGGTTTCGGCGGAGCGGATGATGACTCCGGCCTTTCCGGCGCGGAGTTACAAGAGGCTTACACAAATGATAGGGAACTTTTCCGAAAACGCGCCCTTTGCGCTGTCCGCGAAACGCGCGCGGTCGCCGATTTACTTAGTCCTAGCTACTTCATCCAGGCCCAGATCTTTCCCTATAACTACCAGGACGTCATCGTGCGCGGCAATGCCACCCGCATCAACGCGCTCTTCCTCCGCGAGTATTTCCGGCAAGCCCACAGCGTTCCGGAAATGCCCATGGTCCGAGGCTTCGAAGGCGGCTACACCGACATCTTCTTCACCGGAGTCGCGCGCAACGTCTGGCATTGCGACATCGCCTCGCTCTATCCCTCCGTCATGCTGCAATTCGATTGCTTCCCGGTTACCGACCAACTGCAAATCTTCCGCAGCCTCCTCACTGATCTCCGCACCTTTCGCCTCGAAGCCAAAGCCAGCATGCGCGCCGCAACGGATCGCGCTCAACAACAATACTTTCACGCTCTCCAGAATACCTTTAAAATCCTCATCAACAGCTTCTATGGTTACCTCGGCTTCGCGCAAGGACACTTCGCCGACTTCGACGCCGCGGCTCGCGTCACGCAAATCGGTCGGGACTTACTCAAGAAGATGATCGACTGGTTAGGTCAACAGGGCGCACAAGTCATCGAAGTTGACACCGACGGCATCTATTTCGTCCCGCCGCCCGAGGCCGATGCCGAAAGACTGCGGGATTCGTTAGGCAAAGAGCTTCCTCCCGGGATCGAAGTTGAGTTCGACGAGCAATTCGATGCCATGTTCAGCTATAAGGCAAAGAACTACGCCCTGCTTACTAAAGAGGGCGAAGTCATCATCAAGGGCGGCGCCCTCAAATCCCGCGGCCTTGAGAAATTCCAGCGCATCTTCCTCGAGGAACTAATTAAGCTCCTCATGGAAGGAAAAGCAGAAGGCATCCCGCAGTTACGCGATGAATACGAACGCCGCATCCGCGAACGCGAGATGCCGATCGAATGGCTCATGAAAACCGATACGCTTCAGGATTCGCTCGAAAAATATCGGCAAAAGATCAGCGCGGGCGGCCGTAACCGCGCGGCGGCCTACGAGCTCGCCTTAGCCAGCGGTCGTAACTACAAACCCGGCGACCAAATCAGTTACTATATCAAAGCTACGCCTAAGAAGGTAGCCGCCTACGAAGCCGCCAAGTTAACCCGAGACTTTAATCCCAGCGAACGCGACGAAAACGTCGATTACTATGTCGCTAAGTTGGACGACCTGGTGAAGAAGTTCGGCGGAGTCACTGGCTCCATCACCTCTAAACAAGAAACCTTCGCGCTGTAGGATGTTCAGGATGTTAGCGTTCTCGGAATTTGCGCGCAGCCGGGCAACTACCTGCCGATCTAATGGTAATATTGCCTGATGAATAAGCGTTGCCTCGCACTTTCTCTTTTCGCGCTCGCGTCTCTGGCCGAGCAGCTAACCGCGAAGCCACCCTTGGAAGAAACATTCGAGAAAACCTATCCGCTTGCGCCGAACGCGACCGTGAGCGTGCGCAATACCGACGGCACGATTTATCTCTATGGCTCGCTGCACGACGAATTGAAAATCAGCGCGCGCAAGAAGGCGTATTCGAAAGCGCGGCTCGATGGTATTTCCATCGATGTTTCGATCAACGGGAACACCGCGATGGTCGAGACCGTTTATCCGCCAACGTCGAGAGGTCTGAGCTTCAAAGATCGCTCCGGCACGGTCGATTACATCATTGTTTTGCCGCAGAGCTGCACTGTCTCGCAGGTCGAGCTGGCGAACGGCGAGATCATTTTGTCCGGTTTGCGCGGGCGCGCGGCGAATGCGCGCCTAACGAATGGTATTCTCATGGCGCTGGATTGCTTTACCGCGCTCCATCTCGACGCTGAGCAAGGCCGCATCGACGTCTATTATAATTGGTGGGAAGAAGGCGCGGTCTCGCTTTTTGCCAATTTGAAGAATGGCGAGTTGCGTGTCGCGCTGCCGCCGGAACCGACTGTGCGCATCGATGCCGAAAGCGTCAGTGGCCACATCACAAATCAATTCGGCCAGGAACACGGCCAGAAAAGCGAGCACTCCTTGCAGACGACCATCGGAGCGGATGACGGCGCGGAATTCCAGTTGCGGACGGAGGGCGGGAACATTCACATCGACCGCGGATACCGCTGAAGCCGCGCGCGCTTTCGGATTAATCTGATTACCGCGTGGCGTTTCGATGAAGCGTATCCAAACGCGCGAGAAAAAAATCGACAAGCGCGGATCGACCAACGCAAATCGGAACCATGCCGTCGTTCGACATCGTCTCCGAAGTAGACAACCAGGAAATCGATAACGCGCTTAATCAGGCGCGCAAAGAACTGGCCACGCGTTTCGATTTCAAAGGCAGCACCGCCGAAGTGGTTTACGAAAAGGACAAAATCATTCTGACCGCGGAGGATGCGAATCGCCTGCGTGGATTGCGCGAAATCGTCATCAACAAGCTCGCGAAACGCGGTGTCGATTTACGAAATATCGACCAGGAAGAACCGGCCATTTCTTCCATCGGGCATGCGCGTCAGGAATTGAAAATTCAGCAGGGAATGGAAGGCGAAAAAGCCAAAGAAATTATCCTGGCGATCAAGGCCGCCGGCTTCAAGGTGCAGAACCAATTGCAGGATCGGCAGATCCGCGTGACCGGAAAAAAGCGCGACGATTTGCAGGAAGTGATCGCGTTTGTCCGCGGAAAAGATTTCGGCGTCGCGACCGCCTTTAAGAATTTTCGCGATTAATCGCCGCGCTTATCCGCCCTGCACCGGCGGCATGATGGCGATGGACTCGTTAGGCCGAAGCGCGTGCGTGCGCTCGACAAACTCGACGCCCGCGCCGATCAGCATGCTCTGCTCCCACTCGCGCAGGCGCGGCGTGCGCGCGTAAAGTTTTTCCAACAAATCGGTGACCTGCGCGCCCTCGTTCATTTCCAATTCGAGCTCGGCCACGCCCATCACATCCTTCAGGTGCGAGAAAAACTGCACTGGCACTTTCATGGTGCGATCAGTTCCTTCCGCAAAACGCCGATGCACGGCAGATTGCGATAGCGCTCCATGTAATCGAGCCCGTAACCGACGACGAATTCATCCTCGATTTCGAAGCCGATGTAGTCCGCTTTCACCGGCCTGACGCGTTCCTTTTTTTTCTGCAAAAGCACACAGGCGCGCACGCTGAGCGGCCCGGCGGTTTCGAGTTTTTGCCGGACGGCGGCGAGCGTGGTGCCGCTATCGAGAATATCGTCGAGCAGGAGAATATGGCGCCCGGCGATATCGGGCAGCGCGACCTGGCGGAAAATTAATTCGCCGCTCGATTCGACGCGGCCGTGATAGCTCGCCACGCTCAAACAATCCAACTTCAACGGGAGCGGAATTCGCCGCATCAGATCGGCCATGAAAATGAGGCTGCCGTTCAGAATCGCGATCACGGTCAGTTCATGATCGCGATAATCGCGGACGATTTCGGCGGCGATCCGATCGAGTCGCGCGAGGATGGTTGCTTCGTCAAAAAGCACGCGCGCGAGATCTTCCTGCATTGGTCGCGACTATCCACGAGTTTCGCGCCGCGAGCGAAGCGAAAACTCGCTCACTTCATCCGCGCTAATTCGTCGGCAACTTTTTGCGACAATTTGGGATCGGCCGGCGACTGCCCCGCCTCGCGCAAAAGCATTGCCGCGCGCGCTTTGTTGTCGGCGTTCTTCGCGAAAATTCCAGCCTGATAAAGAATGATCTGCCGATCGTCCGCTTCGAATTTTTCCGGTGCGCGCAAAGCGAGATCGGCTAGCAACTCGAAATCCGTCCGGGTGGAACCGCCGCGGCCAAAGATCGCCGGCAATGCGGTAGTCGTGAGAGCGCGAGCCAGTCGCACTTTCGGATCGTCCGGTGCGGCCGCGACTGCTTCGTCCATGAGGGCGAGACCGTGTTGCACCGCCTGCAGTTTCTTCAATCCGAAACCGAGATCGCGGCTGCGCAGCGTGTAGGCGCTGCCGAGATAAACGCGCGCGATCTGGTTCTGCGGCTGCGCCCGGAGCGCGTCTTCCAACTTGATGATGCATTGCTCGACCGCGGCTTTGTCGCCGGCTAATCCACGGCGATAAAGTACGCTGATTTCCTTTTGTTCCGGCGCCGCCTCCGCGCACAAAGTTGCAATGAAGAACGTCGACGCAAAGAGACCGAAGCAGCTTTGCCGCGCACGCCGAGCGATCATCCGTGAATGGATTCGCCCCTCGGAAATCCGCTGCCTAACAAGTGCTAGTGGCGGCCAATCGGCTGCTCGTAGGTCGCAGATTTTTTGACAGCTGGATCCTCCGCGCTGCCTACCTCTACCCAATGGCCACCTTCCAGATTCGAGGTCTGCGGCGTAACCCAAATGTATTTTTTGCCGTTAATCATTTTGCCCGGGCGATTATCCGCGGCCGCGGTCATTTTGCTTTCTGCCGGTTTACCGCCGGTCGACAGTTGCACGCTCATTTTTGCGTTCGAGGGAACGTTCACTCTCATCGCCACACCGTTCGACGTCAGCTTCTCGCCGGTCACGGAATTGGCCGACATGCTGGTTTTGCCCGCATTGACGGCGATAGAAAATTTCTTGCCCTTCATGCCCGACGCGTTCGAGGTGAATTGCACCACGTATTGGCCGGCGGTGAGATCGCCCGTGCTAAAGGCACCGCTCGCGTTGGTCGTTCCCTTAAAAACTTCTTTCCCGCTGGAGTTTGAAACTTCCACGTTCACTGGCGGAATTCCTGCGCCGCAAGCAACGGAGGCGATGATTAACGAAGACAACGAAAGGAGAATATTCCGGGTCGCATTTTTCATGATGAGAAAAACGTAGGCCAAATTTGCGGAAGGCCCAGCGCAAAAAAACGGCGAGGTAGCGTTTGTCAGCCAGGAAGCTTCGGGCAAATGGCGCGTCGCGGCTGCTTCAATCAACCGGCTTTTCCGCGCCGAGACCGGTGTTAGCGCGCACACTCAGCTCCAGAAATTTCGTTTCGGCGGATGGTTCTCGCCTAACGAGTGTTCCGAGAAATGCCCCGAGAAATCCGAGCGGTATGCTGACGATCCCCGGATTCTTCAACGGAAAAAGTGGCGGAGTCATGAAGTCGGGACTGACCAGAATGAGCGCGATGCTGGAAACCAGACCGACCGCGAGACCGCAGACCGCGCCGACGGTGTTGAAGCGTTTCCAGAAGAGAGAAAAAATAATCACCGGCAAATTCGCGCTCGCGGCCACGGCGAAAGCGAGGCCGACCAAGAAGGCCACGTTGACCGTTGGCCCTAAAACAATCGCAATCGCGATCGCCGCCGCGCCCACGACAAAAGCCGTGATGCGCGCGACGCGCACTTCTTCGCCCGGCCGATGTTCGCGGCCGTGATGGACGACGTTCGTGTAGAAATCGTGCGCGAAACTCGTGCTCGCACTGATCGTTAGGCCGGCGACCACCGCGAGAATAGTGGCGAACGCGACCGCGCTGATGAAGGCGAAGAAAACTTCGCCGCCGAGAAAGCGTGCCAGTTCGGGCGCGGCCATGTTGGTGCCGCCATGAAGTTTTAGATGATCGGGCCCGAGCAGAGCCGCGGCGCCAAAACCGAAAAACGTCGTCATGATGTAAAAGACGCCGATTAAAATCATCGCCCAGACCACGCTGGCTCGCGCGGTTTTCGCATCGGGCACGGTGTAGAATCGAATCAAAATGTGCGGCAAACCCGCCGTGCCAAAAACCAGCGCGAGGCCTAACGAGATCTGGTCGAGCGGATTGTTAAAGAGCAACCCGGGTGTAAGAAAATTTTTCGTGACCGGCGTTCCATCGGCCGCGGTGTAATGGACGGCGCTGATCGCGCGGAAAAATTCCGCGAGGCTGAAATGGAATTTGCTCATGACCAGCACGCTCAGAAAAAGACTTCCGCTCATGAGCAGAAGCGCCTTGATGATCTGCACCCAGGTGGTCGCGAGCATGCCGCCAAAGACCACGTAAACAACCATGAGCACGCCCACGCCGACGACCGCCATTTCGTAATTCACACCGGGCAAAAGTTGCCTAACGAGTGTTCCGGCGCCGACCATTTGCGCGATCATGTAAAAAATGGAAACCGTCAGCGTGGAGAGCGAGGCGAGCGCGCGGACCGGTCGCGGATGGAGCCGATAGGCCAGCACATCGGCCATAGTGTATTTGCCGGCATTGCGCAGCGGCTCGGCCACGATGATGAGCACGGTCAGGTACGCGACGAGGAAGCCGACCGAATACATAAAACCGTCGTAGCCGTTGAATGCGATCATGCCCGCGATCCCGAGAAAACTGGCCGCGCTCATGTAATCGCCCGCGACCGCGAGTCCGTTTTGCCAGGCGGTGATGCGCCGGCCCGCGGCAAAGTAAGCGCTCGTGCCGACGGATTTTTTTGCGCTCAAATAAGTGATGACCAGCGTCATCGCGACGAAGGCCAGAAACATGAAGAGCGCCGGATTTCCCATGAGCTGGAATTAACGACGGAACTTCGCGAGCAAGGCGGCGGCCTGCCGATCCCAACCCGCTGCGGCCGCGACATAAAGCGCCGCCAGCGCCCAGGCCATGAAAAATTGCGAGAGCGCGAACAGGTAGGCGAGATTCATCTCGCCCCAGACTTTGCGCTCCATGAAACGGGCGTGATAACCGACCAAATAGGGGAGCGCGAAATAGTAGAGAAGGAAGAAGATGGTCGCGGGAATAATGAAGCGCAGCTTGGCCCGGATGAGCGCGCGAAAATCCGGCGATTCCGCGATGCGGCGCCAGTCGACTGGTGATGGCTCGGTTAGCGGCGAGCGGTCATTGAGCGGCATCGCGCTTTCTTATAAGCGCGTTCTCCGCGCAGCAAGGAAAACGAGCGGACAGCCGCGCGCCGAACTGCAATCATCCGGCTGACCGCGCATGACGAACCTGTTCGCAACCAGTGATCCGCAAAGAAGCGATCGCGCAAATTCCCCGACGAATCGCTCGCGAAAGTGGGGAGAAATCGCCGGGCTTCTCGCCATCCTGATCGCGCCCTCCGTTTGGATGCTGGTCCGGATTCCGCCACTCTGGAAAGACATCGACGCGTATGCGCAGGTCACGGCCCCTGCGGGCATCGCGACCATTTTGCATTACACGCCGCTCTATTGTTTCGCGGCGCGCATTCCGCTTTTTTTTGGTTACGCGTTCGATTGCTGGCGGAGCGGCGCGGTCTTTCCGGCGCTCGATTTTTTTCAACATCCGATCCTTTGCGATTCGGGCGTGTTCGGTCTTTTGCTTTGCCAGCACGCGGCACTTTGCAGCGCTTCGCTCTGGATCATTCTGCTGGCGAGCGGTTCGACTCTGCTCCGATTCAGCCTTGCACTTCTTTGGGCTTCGAATCCGCTCTTCTATACTTTTGCGCATTGCGTCGGCTCCGAAAGCGGCAGCCTGGTGCTGATCCTTTTGTTGAGCGCGGCGGGGCTGCGGCTCATTCCTCGAGAAACGAAATATCGCAAACGAGACTGGGCGCTTTTCGGCGCGCTGCTGATTTGTTCGTCCCTTACGCGGCACGTGAATCTCGTCCTGGCGGCGCTTCTGCCGACAGCATTTTTAGTTTTCATCGCTGCGCGATTGACCGTTGGCCTAACGAGCAAGAATTTTCCGCGCCGTGAACTCACAAATGACATCCGGCGCTTCGCGCTCGCTGTCGGCGTCTGTCTTGTTTGCCTCGCGCTTTCGGCATTAACCCTTCGCCTTCTCAGTCGCGCGGCGGAAATCCCTTATCAATCGCGTCTCGGTTTCACTTTCATGTGGAGGCTGCGATTTCTCGATCCTCTTTCGTTAGAAACAAGAAACGCGGTGCTGGATCGAGTGTCGCGGAAAACAAGCGATCCCGATGTGCAAACCGTCCTGGCCGCGTTGCGCGAAGAATTTCCCAGCAAAGGCGATTGGGACATTCTCGCCTTCCTCGACAAGCTGCGCGCCGCCTTTCATTCCGACGGATCGGACCAGGCCGAGACAGACCTCGGACGAATCCTGAGCCGAACCGCGCGGGCCTTTTGGTTTCCGCCGGAGCCCGCGCTTCTCGTGGCCGTGAAAGAAGATTTCCGCAGCTCGTGGTCGATGCGAATCCCCGAAGTCGTCCGGCATCTTTTTAACAGCACGAGCTTTTATTTTCTCCATCCGGAAACGATGCCGTCGTGCGAGCGCCTAACGACTTATCGCAATCGCACCGCCCTGGATGTTCGGGCCGATCTGCGGCACAACCGCTTCTTCCGGCTTTGGAAGTCGTGCAGTTACCGCACGCTTTTTTTTGTCTGGTTGGCCATGTTGCTGACCGTGGCGTTTTTGCGAAAACGTGAAATCGCGTTGCGCGCTCCCATCTTGTCCTACGCGATCGCCCTCACCGTCACCGGTCTTCTGGTCATGCTGGCCAATTGCTTCTGCACCGAGTTCGCGCCGCGTTACACCATGCCGATGTGGACGCTGCTTCTCGTCTCCGCGACCATTCTTGGCGGGCAACTCGGCGATCTCATTCCGCGCGTTAAATCATCACCGTGTTGATGCCGAAACGCGGCGTGGGAAGCGATCGCGCCGGTTGCGTGACCTGCAACACTTCGCCGCCGGAATTATCCGAATCGTCCGCATCGTCATCCGAGTCGTTGTCGTTTTCATCATCCGTGTCCTGGTCGTCGGCGCTCATCTGCGGCGCGACTGCGGGAATGTCTTTCTGCTCCAGCTTATCGAAGCGAGTGCGCACTTCCGCCGGAACTTTATCGAGCTCTTCCTTGGTCGAAATCGGTCCGCTGAAAAGCAATCGCCCCTGCGGATCTTTCGCCGTCAGCACCCGCTTGTTGTCGACGGTTTCGATCTTCATTTCGCCGTGCGCGTCATTGTAGACGATTTGCGCTTTTCCCAGGTCAATCCGGGTTGTCTTGACCATTCCGTCGTCCTTCGAAACGACACGCAGCTCGTGCGCGGCGCGGCGATTTTCCGCCGCCATCCGTCGTTGCTCGCTGGCCACCTGCCGGGCCTCTTCGCGCATCCGGCGCGCTTCCACTTTCACATGCTCGACCTCTTCCCGCGCGTTCCCCACCGCGTCGCCGATCACGCCAAACTGCATGTCGCCGAGTTGCTCGCGCAAACGTTCTCCCATTCCTTTCATCTCCTCGCCGAGCGCGCCGAAATCTTCGCCGTGACGTCCGTGTCTTTCGAAGCGGCGTTGCGGCACTTCGCGTTTGCCGAGCTTCACGGTCAACTTCGTTTCGGCGCCTTTGCGCAGCACGGTTAGCGTGACGCTGGCGCCGTCCGCGCTGCTGCGCACCAGCTTCGCAAGTTGATCCGGCTCCATCAAAATCTGGTCGTTAAACGTTTTCAAAATATCGTTTGTTTGCACGCCGGCCGCGGCCGCGGGTCCATCCGGCACGACGTAATCCACAACCAAACCGAAGCCCTTGGCCAAACCGAGTTGCTCGGACACAACCGATGGCACGTCCGAAGTTTCAACGCCGAGAAAAGTCACCGGAACTTTCGGCACGCGATCGCGCTCCGAATGCGCGTTCGGATTTGCCGGGATCGGCGAGATCGGAGGCGCGGGCGGGGTGGGTGGAGTTTGTGAAAAGCCGGTCAGCGGCAGAAGGCCGGCGGCGATGGTAGCGATGGTTTTTGTCTTCATATTTTTGTGTTGGTTCAAAGTCGAAAAATCACTGCGTGGAAACGGGGACGTACTCGACTACATCGGTCGGGTAGGAGACGCGCAACGAAGCGCCGGTGCGTTGGTCCTTCCAACGCAAAGTCTCGCGCGAATAAGAGCGCATCCGGCGCAGCGGCGCTTCGGAGTTGCCCGGGAAAACCAGCCCTTCGTCGCTCGTGCCGTAAACCACTCGCGTAAGTTCTTCCGGCACCAAATGACGAACCGGCAGCGCATTCGCGGGCGTGGCGCTGGAGGCAATCGCGGCGACGGTCGCCGCTTTTTGCGGCGCGCGCTCGATGTGCACGCGAGCGAGCAAAAGCAGCGCCGCCGCCGCCGCGAAGCCAAGTCCGAGCGCGAACCAAATCGGCCGGCCTTTTCGCGCCGCCGGCAAAACTCCTGCGCTCGCGGTCTTCTCGCCTAACGAGTGCTCAATCCGCGCGATGAGTTCCGCGCTCGGCGCCGCCGGCCGCAACTTCTTCAACTCCGCTTCCAGCTCGAGAAATTCATTCATGCGCGACGAAATTCTTTTTCAGTGCAGCCAGCGCGTAGCGGTAACGCGAGGCCGCGGTGTTCTGCGAAATTTCCAGGACATCGGCGATCTCCGCGAAGGTCAGCTCATTCCAAATTTTCATGACCAGGACCTCGCGCTGTTCCGCCGGCAAGCGATCGACCGCGGCCGCGAGCGCGCGCTGCGATTCGCGAACGAGATCGAACTCCGGCGCAGCGGTCGCGTGATCGAATTCGGCCAGGGCATCGGCTTCGCGCCGGGCGCGGCGAGCATCGCGCCGAAGGAGATCGAGAGAAATGGAACGGACGGTCGCGAGAAGGAGTCCGCGATTTTTAATGGAATGCTGCTTCCGCCAGAAACGCACGAACGCGTCCTGCACGATGTCTTCGGCGTCGGCGGAAGAATGCACAAATTGGCGCGCGAAGAGCACGAGGCCGGGAGCGGCTTCCGCGAAACACAGTTTCCAATCTTCATCAGTGGCGACATTCTCCATGACCTGGTTACGGTCTTTTATATCGAGACGCCGCCAACCGAAGCTTTTGTCTGGAAGGGCCAATATTTTCTCCCGCGTGAGGAATTGAAATGCGCAAAGCGCGGGTTGTGAACCCCGAAAAATTTCGCGTATAAGTCGTGGCGCAACCCCGCGAAAACCTTTTCGCCTAACGAATGAAAATATTTCTCGCCTGCGTCTTCGGACTGATCGCGCTCAGCCTCCGCGCCGAGGAACCGAAAGCGCGGGAAGCGCTGCAAACCGTGGTCGAGAACGAAGGAAAGTTTTTTGAATTGGGCCAGGAACAAGGAACGCGCGCGGCCTTTCTCGCCTTCCTCGCCGATGACGGAATTATTTTTCGTCCAGGTCCGGTCAACGGCAAAGCGGTCTGGAAGAAGCGACCGGAAAAAGGAATTTCGTTTTCCGGGAAACCGCTTTTTGCCGCGATCTCACACAGTGCCGATCTCGCTTACACGACCGGTCCAGCAGAGTGGAAACAGAACAAGGACGACGCGAAACCGTTTGGTTACGGACTGTTCGTTTCCATTTGGAGAAAACAAAAAGACGGCTCGTGGAAAGTGGCGCTCGATGTTGGCAGCGAAACGCCGGGCGCGCCCAAAGATGAAGAAGCTACGCAACTCGACGTGTCCGTGCCCGATCCCGCCGCGACGCGTAATTCTGCGACTGCGCAACGCACTTTGCGCGAAGCGGAAAAGCAATTCGCGATCGCCGCGAAAGCCGATTCCACCATCGCGCTGAGCGAGGCCTGTCTGCCGACCGTGCGCGTGCAGCGCGAGGGAGTTTTTCCCGCTGTCGGAAAGGATCCGGCGCGGCTGATGTTAAGTGTGCGGCGCGGCCAACTTTCGCTCGAGCCGGCCGGCGGCGGGATGAGCGCGGCCGGCGATCTCGCTTACACTTACGGGAAATATTCTCTGGTGAAAACCGGCGACGATGAGCGCGGTTATTATCTGCAAATTTGGCAAACCGATACCGAGGGCGCGTGGAAAATCGCGCTCGATTATCAAACGCCGCTTCCTTCTGCGGAGAAAAAATAAACGCCGCGCCTTCTGTTGTTGCATCCGCGCCGGCAAGTTGAATTCGAAGAAAGAAGACCCGTTCGGCTCGAGGCAGAACGGGTCTTAGTTGCTTGGGGGGAAATTGAAAAATTCCCAGTCTCGCGACCAATGGAGATAGTAATCAAAATTCCTAAAGAAGCGCAAGCTTCCTGCCGCACATACATGCCAAACTTCGACCGATGAATCTCTCCGCCGATCCCATTCCGGCCGGACTCGCCGGCGTCGCGCAACGTCTCAAAAACGGTCCCACGCTCCACGCGACCGCCTTCATCGCCGCCAGCGCCACGGTCATCGGCGACGTCACTTTATCCGAGCAGGTCAGCGTTTGGTTCGGCGCGGTTCTTCGCGGGGACATCAACCGTATCATCGTCGGTCCGCGCTCCAATATTCAGGATAATGTCGTCATCCATCTGGCTGATGAGTTCCCCGCGATCGTTGGCGAGTTGGTTACCATCGGTCATGGCGCGATCGTCCATGCCTGTACCATCGGCGACGAAGTTCTCGTCGGCATGGGCGCGACTATTTTGGACGGCGCGGAAATCGGCCCCCGCTCGATCGTTGGCGCAAACGCACTCGTGACCGCGGGAACGAAAGTTCCCAGCGGCTCGCTTGTTCTGGGCGCGCCCGCCAAAGTCACCCGCCAGCTCTCGTTAGGCGAGCAAAACACCATCCAGTGCTGGGCCTTGAAATACGTTGAGAACGCCGCGCTTTTCCGCGCGCACGCGGCCGGAGAATGACTCGTTAGGCGTGCCCCTGCAAAAGGCGCGCCAGCTCGCGCCCCCGTGAGCGCAACAAGGCCGGAGCATTCCTCATCGCTTCCGCTTCCGTCACCGGCGGCTCTGCCAAAACGAAAACCGCATCAAATAATTCGCGCGCGTTTTCGTTCGCGCTTCCGACAATTGCGAAGACTGGTTTCCCTGCCGAACGCGCCACTCGCGAAATGCCCGTGAGCGCTTTTCCCTCAAGCGTTTGCTCGTCCAACTTTCCCTCTCCAGTCACCACCACATCGGCATCGCGCACCGCCGCTTCCAGCCCGACGTTTTCCGCCACCACTTCAAAACCCGGGCGAACTTGCGCCGCGCAAAAACTCATCAGCCCAAAGCCGAGTCCGCCCGCCGCGCCCGCGCCCGGTTCATCGCGATAATCGATGCCCAAATCGCGCGCGACCACTTCCGCCAGACGCGTTAACGCTTCCTCCAGCAAATCAAGTTGCTCCGCGCTCGCACCTTTTTGCGGACCGAAAATCCGCGTCGCGCCCTCTTTGCCTAACAAGTGATTTCGCACATCCGCCGCGGCCGTAATTCGCGGAAGCGATGATGACCTCGGCGCTTCGATTCGCGCTAATTTCAGCAACTCGGAAACCGGCCCGGCGAGTTCCGCGCCCTTCCGATCGAGAAAACGAAAACCCAGCGCGCGCGCCATGCCGAAGCCGCCGTCATTCGTCGCGCTGCCGCCGAGTCCGATGATGATTTCAGCAGCGCCCTGCCGCGTCGCCGCGAGCAACATTTCGCCGATCCCAAACGAACTCGCCGCGACCGGATCGCGCTTTTCCATCGGTATTCGCCAAAGCCCCGCCGCTTCGCTCATTTCCATGATCGCGGTCTTGCCGTCGGCGATCGTGCAGAAGCGCGCGCTAACGATTTCCCCGAGCGGGCCGCGCACATCGCAGGCGTGCCATTTACCATTTCGAGCGGCGCAAATCGCGCGCGCGGTTCCTTCCCCGCCATCGGCTATCGGCAGAAGTGTGATCAGCGCGTCCGGCAAAACATCGCGCAAACCTTCCGCGATCGCCTCCGCTACGGCAGGCGCGCCTAACGAGTGCTTAAACTTGTCCGGTGCCAGCAGAATGCGCATCGCTCCTACGATTTAATCATCACGCCATGTCATCCGCATCCCGTACGTCGCCAACTCCACAAACTGTCATCCTGAACCGCGAAGACGGTGAAGGATCTCACCACGGCGCAACTGATTTTCCGAAATCGCGAACAAGAGAGACGACGACGAAGCGTTCCGAGAGTTACTTCAGTTTTTCCTCAAGAATTTGGCCGACCAACGCCGGGTTGGCCGTTCCTTTCGAAGCCTTCATGACCTGGCCTTTGAGAAAGTTCAACGAGGCCGCGCTACCCGCGCGAAAATCTGCCACCGGTTTCGGATGGGCCGCGATCACTTCGTCGCACAATTTCTCGATCGCACCCGTGTCGCTCAATTGCTGCAGCCCGCGCGCCTGGATAATCTCCGCCGCAGACTTCCCGCTCGCGAACATCTCCGCAAAAACATCCTTACCCTGTTTCCCGCTGATTCTTCCGTGCTCGATCAGCCTAACGAGTTCGCGCAACGCTTCCGCCGCCACCGGAGAACTCACGATGGAAAGCGACGAAACGGCCAGCGCGCTTTGCAGATCATTCAGAATCCAATTAGCCACGCTCTTCGGCTTGCTCGCTCCCTCCGCGGATCGCTCGAAGTATTCGGCGAGCTCTCGATCGTTCGCCAAAACAGCCGCGTCGTACGAACTCACTTCGTATTGCCTAACGAACCGCGCGCGCTTCGCTTCCGGCAATTCCGGCAAAGTGCCGCGCGCTTCTTCCAGCAAGTCCGCGGTTGTCACCGGCGGCAAATCAGGGTCGGGAAAGTATCGATAGTCGTGCGCGAATTCCTTCGTGCGCATCACAAACGTCTCGCCTGCGTTATCATTCCAGCCGCGCGTTTCCTGTGGCAAAATTTCTCCGCGATCGAGCTGCGCGCTTTGCCGTTGAATTTCGAAGGCGAGCGCGCGCCGGACACCGCTGGTCGAGTTCATATTTTTGATCTCGATCTTCGCGCCCAAAGCGGATTGCTCGTTAGGCCGAAGTGAGACATTGCAGTCGCAACGCAATTGCCCTTTCTCCATCTCGGCATCGCTCACGCCGCCGTAAATGAGGATTTGCTTGAGTGCGGTCAGGAAAGCGAAGGCTTCTTCCGGCGAATGAATTTCCGGCTCGGTCACGATCTCCATCAGCGGTGTGCCGGCGCGATTGAAGTCGATCCCGGTGCTCGTTTCGAAGTGGAAACTTTTCGCAACATCCTCCTCCAAATGAATGCGGACTAACGAGACCTTCTTCTCCGGAGTCGCGATGCTCCGCTGCGCGTCTTTCGGATATGCGAGATCGTGCAGCGGAACGCGGCCGCGCCGGCAAAACGGCTGATCGTATTGTGTGATTTGATAATTCTTCGCAACGTCCGGATAGAAATAATTTTTCCGATCGAACTTGCTCAACGCGGGGATTTCGCAGCCGAGCATCAAGCCTGTCAGCAGGGTCAGCCGGACCGCTTCGCCGTTTGCCACCGGCAGGCCGCCGGGCAAACCGAGACATACCGGACAGGTGTGCGAATTGGACGAGCTGCCAAATTCCACCGCGCAACCGCAGAACATTTTCGAGCGCGTCTTCAGCTGGACGTGAACTTCCAGACCGATCGAAACGAGATGGTTCATTCGTTAGGCAACTTCATGGTTGAGCGGCGTAATCGAGCGCTTTCTGCAGATCGAACTTCTTCAATTCGCGCTTTAGTTGGGGATCGTTCAAGGCCTCGATCAACCGCTCGTCCTGCATCAAATCCCAGAGCCGACCCTGCGCGAGCATTTCCTGTATCTCCGGGTCGGCCCGCAATGCCAAAATCTTCGGTGTGTCGGCGAGCTGCGCCATTCCGGGGTAGGAAAGGAAACGCGACGCGCGCTCCGGTTTGGCGAAGACCTCGCCGACCTTGCCTAACGTCTCGTAAATCCCGCCGGGCAACACGTCGGTTTGTTTGAGCAATTCGCCAAACGTTCCCAGCTCGAGCGATTTTTTCAGGCGCGCCAACGACATCGCGAGCGAGTCCTGGTCCGGCGCACGGGTTGGTCTGCGTTTTGCACGTGGCGGGCTTACGCGTTCATCAAAAGCGGGGATCTGCCCAGGCGTGCTGGCGTTGATTTCGGCTTCCGCTATCGCGCCGACCGAGCGAACGGCGACAACCAGGAGGCAAACAAAAAACAAACCGAAGAAGATGCCGAGAAACGCGCCCGTCCCGCCGTAAACCAATCGCACCAAACTCGAACCTTGTTGTCCGGTGCGTTTAAAAAGAACCGCGCCGAGGGTGGTGCCTAACGAGTAAACAATCATCGCCAAAAGCACGCCGCCCACCGCGGCCAAAATGAAGTCCGGCGCCTGGACCAACGGCCGAAGCAACGGCAGCAACGCGCGTCCGCCCCAAAGCGCGGCGCTATAGGCGCCCACGATCGCGGCGATTCGCACCAATTGCCGCGGCAAACCGAGCCGCCAGCCTCGGGCGATTTGGAAAAGCACCAGAACGACCGCGAAGGAAATGAAAACGGTTTGCCAGAGCGGCGACCCGGAAACGAGATCGGGTTTCACTCGTTAGGCAAATCGAGCGCGCGCTGCCGGAGGGCGTGATCGCAGAGGACGAGCGCAGCCATCGCTTCGACCATCGGGACAGCGCGGGGCAGAACGCAGGGATCGTGTCGTCCACGCGCGGAGAGCGTGGTCGCTTCACCGGCGGCGGTGACGGTTTGTTGTTCGCGCGCGATCGTGGCCGTCGGTTTGAAGGCGACGCGAAAGACAATTTCTTCGCCGTTGCTGATCCCGCCTTGCACGCCGCCAGACCGGTTGGTTTGCGTGCGAACCCGGCCGTCACGAATTTCGAAAGCGTCGTTGTGTTCGGAGCCTTTCATGATCGCAGCGGCGAAGCCGGAACCGATCTCGAAACCTTTTGTGGCCGGCAAACTCAACATCGCTTTCGCCAAATCGGCTTCGAGTTTATCGAAGACCGGCTCGCCTAATCCGGCTGGAACGGCGCGGATGACGCACTCGATGATTCCGCCTAACGAGTCGCCGTCGACGCGCGCTTTTTCGATCGCTTGAATCATTTTCGCGGCTGCTATCGCGTCCGGGCAACGCACGGCATTCGAGTCGACTTGCGGGCGGGTCACGGCCGCGGATTCGATCGTCGCCGCGACCTCATGTACTTGAGTCACATACGCGATGATTTCGGCCCGCGGTGCGAGCGAGGTGAGAACTTTTCCCGCAACCGCGCCGGCGGCAACCCGTCCGATAGTTTCGCGAGCGGAAGCGCGTCCGCCGCCCTGCCAATCGCGAATGCCGTACTTCGCTTGGTAAGTGAAATCGGCATGCGATGGACGGTAGGTCTGCGCGATCTCCGCGTACGCTTCCGGCCGCGCGTCTTTGTTGAGAACGAGAATGGAAATCGGCGTGCCGAGCGTTTGGTTTTCGAAGACGCCGGAGAGGATTTGACAGCGATCGGCCTCGTCCCGTTGCGTGACGATATCGCTTTGGCCGGGACGACGGCGATCGAGTTCGCGTTGGATGTCGGCTTCGCCTAACGAGACGCGTGGCGGACAACCGTCGATGACCACGCCGATTCCTCCGCCGTGAGATTCACCCCAAGTGGTGATGCGAAAGAGTTGGCCAAACGTGTTTCCCATGACGGTGCAGCAAGCTTGGCGTCCGGAACACAGGTTTTCAACCTGTGCGGCCTGCGGGCTTTTAGCCTGCTGGATCTTTGGCCGCCGAAACACCGGGCTGGAAAGCCCGGTGGCCGCACAGGTTGAAAACCGGTGTTACTAAATTGCTCGCAGCGCGGTCTGGAGATCGTCTTTCAAGTCCTCCACGTTTTCCACCCCAACTGATAGCCTAACGAGTGAATCGGTGATGCCTAACGAAGCCCGCGTTTCCGGCGGAATCGCGCCATGCGTCATAAGTGCGGGATGATTGACCAGGCTTTCCACGCCGCCTAACGACTCGGCGAGCGAGAACAAATGCGTGTTCTCGAGAAAGCGACGGGTGCCGGCCAGATCGGTCTCGAGCACGATCGTGACCATGCCGCCGAAGCCGCGCATCTGTCGCTTCGCGAGCTCGTGTTGCGGATGCCGCTCGAGTCCAGGGTAGAAAACTTTCGCGATCTTCTTTTCACTTGTTAGGCCATGCGCGATCTCCAGCGCATTCTCGGAATGCCGCTCCATGCGCAAGGCGAGCGTCTTCAAACCACGCAACGCAAGAAAGCTGTCGAACGGTCCGGCGATCGCGCCGACCGCGTTCTGCAAAAATTGCATCTGATCGGCCAGCTCCTTGTTCTCTCCGACAACCGCCACGCCGCCCACCATGTCGCTGTGGCCATTCAAATATTTCGTCGCCGAATGAATGACCATATCGAAGCCGAGCTCGAGCGGTCTCTGCGCCCACGGGCTGGCAAAAGTGTTATCGCAAACGCTAATCGCGTTATGCGCCTTCGCGATTTTAGCGACAGCCGCGAGATCGATCAATTTGAGCAGCGGATTGCTCGGCGTTTCCACCCAAACCATCCGCGTGTTCGGTTTTAGCGCTGCTTCGACTCTGTTCGCATCCGACATGTCGATGAAGGTGAAATCGAGATTGGCGGAGCGACGGCGGACGCGTTCGAACAAGCGAAACGTGCCGCCGTAAAGATCGTCACTCACGAGCACGTGCGAGCCGCTCTCGAGGACATCGAGCGCGGTTGCCATTGCCGCCAATCCGGAAGCGAAAGCCCAGGCGCGCGTGCCGCTTTCCAGGTCGGCCACGCAACGTTCGTACGCGAGCCGCGTCGGATTTATCGAGCGCGAATAATCGTAGCCTTTGTGCCGCCCCGGACTCTCCTGCACATAAGTCGAAGTCTGATAAATCGGCGTCATGATCGCGCCGGTCGATGGGTCCGGCGATTGGCCGGCGTGAATCGCGCGCGTAGCGAAGTCGTGCTTTTTCATGGACCGTCGAATTAAGCAGATTTGCCAGGAGAAGAAATGAATGAATCCGCCTCAGGACTTCCTCCGGGCCGACTCTCGACCCGCGAGGATCGCTCCGCCTTCAACGGCGGCAACACCCGCTACTAAAACGAAGCTAGGATCTGATCGGCTAAAGCACTTGAGCAGACGGCTCTTGAAGTCTGTAGAAACACCGGGAGATATTTGCGTCTTCCGAGTCGCTGCAAGGTGCTCAGTGAGATTCATGGCCGACTTAGGTTAGCCGTCTCTTCTACCCTACATCTTTAGCTTCCTCTTTCCGGCTCTTGAAGAGAGTGCCTTACCCGTAAGCGGCTGGAAGACCCATTCTATAAGTCGGCGACGGTCGAGGAAGATATCGGCATCGACCACCATCCCAGGCCTTAGAGGCTCCCCGGCCATAAACGCTCGCGCTTCGAGAAACCTTTAAGGCGCGACCTCCTTTTTGACCCAATTTGTGATACGGGAACGCCGGATAGCGCAAAACGATCCGGTTACCGGCGTCAATGAAGCCTGCGGCCTGGCTCGGTAGCCAAAGTTAAGCGTGAAGAAGAGAACCTTCCGGCAGGATGGGAAGTAACCGCTAACGAGCAATTGCGTTTGTCCGCTTTCAATAGCCCTGCTCGCCATCGAACCATCCGTGAAGCTCGCAGGCCACGGCTCTTAGTGCCTCGCTTGGGCAAGCGATTGATTGATTCCCGAGAGAGGGCAGGGCCGGCTTGCGGTCTAACGAGTCGCGCCTAACGACACAGCGGAGCAATTTCTCGCGCTCTAAAAATCACCGACCTGCAGCATCACCAATGTGCAACCTTCCACGACTTCAATGCCCGCGGCGCGAGCTTTCTCGGCCAGGTCGTCGTTTTCCGCGCCCGGGTTCATGATGATGCGGCGCGGTTTTGCCGCGACGATTTCGTCGATCAAAGGATCGGACCGCCGCTTGCCCAGATACATCGTCACGGTCTCGATCGGCGGCGCAGCCGCGATGCTGTCGTAGCATTTTTCGCCGATGATTTCTTGGAAAGCCGGATTCACCGGCACGGGACGATGTCCAAACTTCCGCAGCATTTCCATCGCGCGATAAGCATAACGATCCGGTTTTGGCGAAGCGCCGAGCACCGCTACAGTTTCGCTTTTTCCCCCACCAACTTGCCGCGCTGAGTCTGTTTTCATCACCATGAATTCGGTCTTCGCGGCGCGCACGGTTCGGTTAATTGACAGGCCCATCCTTCCTTTTATAATCCTCTCCGCGCTGGTCGACGCTCGCCGCGCGCAACGAAAAGAAACGGATTCCGCATGCCTTCCACACAAATTATTCTCACTGAAAATATCCCCGGCCTCGGCGCGGAAGCCGATGTGGTGAAGGTCCGCCGCGGATTCGCGCGCAATTTTCTCCTGCCGCAGGGCAAAGCTTACGAAGTGACGAAAACGAGCATGCGCAAGCTCGACACGCTGAAGGCAAAACGCGCCGAACGTGAGGCCAAAGAATTGAACGAAGCGGAGGAAATCGCGCGCCGCATTGGCAAATCAAAAATGGTCTTCACCCTCGAGACCGGCGAGACGGGGAAAGCTTTCGGTTCGGTGACTGCGAACGACATCGGCACGCGCTTGAAGAACGAGATCGGCGCAGAGATCGATCGTCATCGCATTGTGCTGGAGCATCCGATCAAGAACACCGGCGAACACGAAGTTTCCATCAAGCTGCATGCCGATGTGACCGCGACTTTGAAGTTCACCGTCAAGTCCGCCAGCGAACCGAAACCCGAACAAGAAGAAGCACCTGAGCCCGGCACGCGGACTCGCTCGCCTCGAACACGCGACAAAAAATAAATGCCATCTCAAGGTCCCGGAAACGGTCCTGAGAAACCTCGCAAACAAGCACCGAACGGCGCGGCGCGAGGCACGGCAGAGAGAAATGGCGGTCGAACTTTTTCGACGTCATCCCCAGCTTCCTCGCAGGATATTCACAGAACGCTTCCGCATTCGGTGGAAGCGGAGCAGGGTGTCCTCGGTTCCATGCTCATCTCGCCGCGCGAAACGATCGCGGAATGCGTCGAGAAAATTAACGAGGAATACTTTTACGTTCCCGCGCACCAAACGATTTACACCGTTCTGGTGGAACTCTGGAATTCCGCGCAGGGCATCGACCTGATCACTTTCACGCAGGTCCTGCGCGACCGAAATGTGCTCGATGCAGTCGGTGGCGCCTCGTTTGTCACGAGCCTGTTCACCTTCGTCCCGACGGCCGCGAACGTTGCTTATTACCTCGAGATCGTTCGCGAGAAATACATCCTGCGGCAGATCATCGCCGCCTGCACGGAAAGCGTGCGCCGTTCCTACGAGGAGCAGGACGAGGTGAATAATCTCCTCGACGAAGTGGAGCAGAAAATTTTCGCGGTCGGCGAAGATCGCTTCAAAGGCCAGATGCCGGGGATGAAAGAGCAGGTCATGGGCGCGCTCGAATCGATCGAAAAACTTTGGGAGCGCCGTGGCGGAATCACCGGCATCTCGACTGGCTTCGTCGAGCTCGATCGCATGACCAATGGATTACACGAGGCGGAGATGATCGTGATCGCCGCGCGTCCGAGCATGGGTAAAACCGCGCTCGCCATGAATATCGCCGAGCACGTCGCGATCAGCGGAAAACTTCCGGTGGCCGTCTTCAGTTTGGAAATGAGCAGCCAGCAACTCGTGCAACGTCTGCTCTGCTCGCGCGCGCGTGTGAATTTGCAAAAGGTGCGCGAAGGATTTTTGGCGGAACGCGATTTTCCGAGCCTCACTTCCGCCGCTTCAAAGCTCGCGGAAGCGGAAATCTTCATCGACGACAGCGCGGGCTTGAGCATTCTCGAACTGCGCGCAAAGGCGCGACGCTTGAAAGCGCAGAAAAATATTCAGCTCATCGTGGTCGATTATTTGCAGCTTTTGAGATCGACCACGCGCCGCGCGCAGGATAATCGCCAGCTCGAAATCTCGGAAATTTCCGCGGGCCTGAAAGGTTTGGCGAAGGAACTGAAGATTCCGATCATTGTCCTGGCGCAGTTGAATCGACAACCGGAAGCGCGCTCCGGCGGCAAGCCGCGCCTGAGCGATTTGCGCGAATCGGGCTCGATCGAGCAGGACGCCGACCTGGTTGGATTACTCGTTAGGCCGGAAATTTACGAAGAAGATGAAGACGCGCGCGCGGAGAAAGCGGGCGAAGCGGAGTTGATCATCGCTAAGCAGCGCAACGGTCCGGTTGGGGAAATTCCGCTCACTTTCCTGAAGGAGTTCACGCGCTTTGAAGATCGCGCACGGAACGTCAGCGAACCGCGTTAGTCCTCGTTCAATTCTTCACGAAAGTGAAAACGGCGTAGCGCATCGCGCCGATTTTATAAGCGAACCAGATGCGGAAAATGGTTAGCGCGAAGATTCGATTGTGCGCGTGGCGATTGAAAAGAAAGGCCGCATAGCGCGGCCGGCTGAGAAGTTTTCCCAGCAACCGCCAGACGATTGCCGGCCAGGTGCGCGCGACCGATTGCGTGATGTTCTCGAATCGCTCGAGCGAAAAACCGGCGTCTTCGCCTAACGAGCAGTAATCGCTCGCGCTGCCCATGTTCGGCATTCTTCCCTCGCGGCAAATGGGTTCGAGTAACCAACGTTTCGCGCGCGGACCCGGCGCTTCCGCGGAGAGCCAGGCGCAGACGACCAACCTCCCGCCCTTGCGCAAAACACGAAAGGCCTGCGCGAAAAATTTCTCGATCTCCGGCATGTGCTCGGAACTTTCGATCGCGATAGCCGCATCGAATTCGCCGCTTGGCAGATCGTTCTGCAACCAGTCGCCTAACAGGAAATGCGGGTTCTCATTTCCCTCTGACCGCGCGATCTCGAACTGCGCCGGCGAGATGGTCATCGCGGTCACGCGCGCGCCTTGCGCCGCCAGAACGCGCGCGGTCGCGCCGTAACCGCAGCCGATGTCGCAGACACTCGTGCCAGCCGCGACGTGTGCATTTTTTGCAACAAGCTCGGTCAGTTGCCGGACCGCTTGCTCGCGCGTTTCATCGCCGCGCAACCAGAGCCCGTGATGAACATGGTCGCCCCAGACGTCGCGATAAAAATGATCAAGCTCGTCGTAATGCGAGGCGACAGCTTCCGGTGTAACCGAAGCGGAGATCAAAGCGCGCGCGCGGCTTCGATCACATGTTGCGCGTCGATGCCGAATTCCTTCATCACCTCATCGCCCGGCCCGCTCAGGCCGAAGCGATGCAGGCCGACGACTTTTCCATCGAGCCCGACATAGCGATACCAGAGGTCGGTCACGCCTGCTTCGATCGCGACACGGCGCCGGCAGGACGGCGGCAGAATTTCTTTGCGATAATCTTCCGACTGCCGCTCGAAGCGTTCGAAGCACGGCATGGAGACGACACGGGTCCCGTCGCCGAGTTCTTTCGCGGCGGCGAGCGCGTGCTGCAATTCGCTCCCGCAGGAAAGGATAATCAGGTCGAGCTCGGCCGTTTCGCGTTTCGCGATGTAACCGCCCAGCGCCACGCCTTCGCGTCGGAGATTGACGTCGATCTCGTTCAAGATCGGAACCGCTTGTCTCGTTAGGGCGATAAGCGTGGGACCGTCGATGTGCTGCGCGGCGGCGACGAACGCGCCCACCGTTTCCTCGGGATCCGCTGGCCTAACGACATCCAGTTGCGGAATGACGCGCAACCCGCTGACCGTCTCGACCGGCTCGTGGGTCGGCCCATCTTCGCCGACGCCGATGGAGTCGTGCGTGAAGATGTAAATGTTCGGTAATTTCGAGAGCGCAGCCAGCCGAATGGCCGCGCGGCAGTAATCGGCGAAAACCAAAAAGGTCGCGCCGGAAGCGCGGAAGATGCCGTGATAACCGACGCCATTCATGATCGCGCACATGCCGTGTTCGCGAATGCCGTAGTGAATATTTCGGCCGTGATGATTCTCGCGTGTGAAATCCCCGCCGCCTTCGATGTAATTCAACGTCGAGCCGTGGAGATCGGCGCTGCCACTGATCAGGAACGACATTTCTTTTGCGAGCGGTTGGAGCGCTTCACTGCCGGCTTTGCGCGTGGCCAGCTTGGCGTCGGCCGGAAAATTCGGAATCTTCCCGAACAAATCTGACGGCACTTTTTTGTCGATCGCATCCTGAAGCAATTGCGCCTGCTCCGGATGTTTCGCCTGCCAATCGGCGAACATTTTTTCCCAGCGTTTGTATTGGCGGAGCTGCGTCTTCTTGTGTTTCGCAAAATACTGACGCGTCTCCTCGGAGACGAAGTAGTGCTCGTTAGGCAAGCCGAGATTCTTGCGCGCTTCGTCGACGAATTTCGCGCCCGCTTCGCCATGCGCTTTCTGCGTTCCGGCCACTTCCGGAATGCCTTTGCCGATCAATGTGTGCGCGATGATCATTTGCGGTTTTCCGTTGTCGCGCTTCTTCGCTTTGTTGAGCGCGCGCAGAAACGTGGTCATGTCGTTGCCGTCGATTTTTTGCACATCGAAGCCGTAAGCCTGAAAACGCTTGCCGGTGTCTTCGCTTTGCGTGGCCGAAGCCATCGCGTCGAGCGTGACGTCGTTCGAATCGTAAATGAGGATCAAATTATCGAGGCCGAAATGTCCGGCGAACGCGCTCGCTTCCGCGGAAACACCTTCCTGCAAACAACCGTCGCCCGCGAGGCAGATGATGTGTTGATCGAAAATCATGTGCTCGTCGGTGTTGAATCGCGCTGCAGCCATCTTCGCGGCCATGGCCACGCCGACCGCGTTGCCCACGCCCTGGCCGAGCGGGCCCGTCGTGCATTCGACTCCGGGCGTCTCGAAAAACTCCGGATGTCCCGGCGTTTTGCTGTGCAGTTGCCGGAAGCGATTCACTTCTTCCATCGGCAAATCGTAGCCGCTCATATTTAGCCAGGCGTAAAGCATCATGCTGCCGTGACCGGCTGATAGGATGAAATAATCGCGGCCGATCCAGCGCGGTTTTTCGGGATTATATTTCAGCGCGTAGCCGTAAAGAACGGCGCCGATTTCTGCGCAACCCAGCGGCAAACCGAGATGGCCCGACTTCGACGCCTGCACCGCATCCATGGCCAAGCCGCGCGCTTCGTTCGCCGCGCGCCCGAGGATCTCAAGATTCAAACTCATGCCTTTCTATAACGGTGGTCGGCGGCATTGAAAACGATTTCGCGCGCGTTGCGGACACGCTTGCATTCAACGAAAAAGATCGCCTGTTGTCTGACCGTCACGCGCATGAATCAGCCGCTATTTCTTCACATCGTCGAGCGGCTCGAAGGCTTTCTCGGGAAACTTCCCGCGAGCATTCAGAAGCCGATTCTGCACGAGCTCACGCCCTTGAAAGAGCTCTTCCTCAAACAGCGCCCGCCGCGTTTTGTTCTGACTGGTTCGCACAAATTGCCCGTTCAGGAAGTGTTCGCCGCGCTCTTCGCCGCCACGCAGCCCGGCGATTTGCGCGATGTTTTGATGGAAGTTTTTCGCTGGCAGGAAATTAATGCCGGCGGACACGGCACGATCGTTTTGCTCGATGCCCGCGGCGCGGATGACGGGGCGTTGCGCAAAATCGAAGCGGAACTTTTGCGCGAACCGGCCGATATGTTTTTTCATCTGGCGGATGGCAACAGCGGCCGCCCCGTGCTGGTGCGCGACGTGGAAAATCTCGCGGCGCTCGTCGCCTTTAATAGCTCGCAAGAAACTAGCGCGAAGGTCATCGGCATTTCGTTGCTCGCACCCGCGCGTTCGCATTCCGCAAGTTCTGATCGCACAATCACCGAATCGAAATTACAGACGGCGCTTTCGGGAAATGACGTAATCAAAGAACAACTCATCCAAGTTCTCGAGATGCCGTTGTTAGCTGCGAGCGAGACGGAAACGGCGATGCCTTCGGCCGCAGCCGCGCGCTTCATGTCGCTCCTCACGCGCGAATTGCCTAACGAGGCGCGAGTGGAAATGATTCGCATCGCGCGCGATCGAAAAGCGCAGACAGAAATCGCGCAAACTCTGGTGAAATCGGCCAGCGCCATTTCTACTGCGATCGGCGCGCAGCCGATTCCTTTGGCCGATCTGCCAATTCTGACCACGCTCCAGCTCGTGATGGTTTCCGGGATTATGTATATCGCGGGCCGCGAACGAAGTCTGCGCGCGGCCACGGAATTTGTCGGCGCTTTGGGCGTGAATGTCGGCGCCGGCATGGTCCTGCGCGAAGGCACACGCGCGGTCCTGAAATTTTTCCCGGGCTGGGGCAATATCGTTTGCGGAATGGTCGCCGGCGCCGGGACCTATGCGATCGGCCGGGCCGCGATCGTTTACTTTCTGGAAGGTGTTTCGTTAGGCGATGCGCGCCGCACTTACCTGAGCAATCGCAAGCGCTCTTCGCGCGCGAAAATGCTCGAGACGAGCAAGACGCGCCGCGAAACGGCGGCAAAAAAATAGCGCGCGGCGCCGAATTGGAAGCGCTCGCGGAAGAGCTGAATAACTTGTGAATAATCGGCCGGTCACGGAGCACTTTGTTCACAGTTTTTTGTGAATAGAGCGCCGTCTTTCGTGACTCCAGCGCGCATCGGATTATGAAGCTTTCTGATATTTCTGCCACGCTTCGCGAGATCCGCGTCTCGCCGGTGAAGACGATGGGTCAGAATTTTTTGCACGATCAAAATCTCGCGCGCTGGATTGTCGAACGCGCCGAGCTGACGGCAGAGGATTACGTTGTCGAAGTGGGCCCGGGATTGGGCGCGTTGACGGAGTTTGCGCTCGCTTCTGGCGCGCGGGTTTTAGCGATTGAGAAGGATGCGCGCCTTGCGGAATTCGTCCGCCAAAGATTTCAAAACGAGCGCTTGGAAATCCTGCATGCGGACGCAATGAGCTTTGATGTCCGCTCGCTCTTCGCGCAGCCACGCGTGAAATTTATCGGTAATCTCCCCTACAATATTTCGAGTCAGTTGCTCCTGCAGTTCACGAATTATCCAAGTCCTATCTCACTCTGGTTGTGCATGTTACAGAAGGAAATGGCGCGCCGGCTTTCGGCCCAGCCGCGTAGCGCTGACTACGGAGCGCTGACCTTGCTCGTGCAATTGCATTATCGGGTCGAGTACTTGCGCACGGTTCCAGCGAGCGTTTTTCTTCCGCAACCGGAGGTCGATTCCGCGTTCGTAAAAATTACTCCGCGAGAGATCGACGAGTTCCCGGATTACGACGCCGACTTGTTCGCAAGAATCGTCCGGCGCGGTTTTTCGCAGCGACGAAAACAATTGCAAAAACTGCTGCGAGAAGATGTGGCGGATTGGCCGGCAGCGGCGGGCGAAATCGGCGTCGAACCGAAGGCGCGGGCGGAAGAATTATCGCTCCCGCAATGGATCGCGCTCTCGAATTTTGCCCGGCCCGTCGAGATCTCGGCTGCGCCGGGAGGCGCTTCTGAAATGTTTGCCGTGGTGAACGAGGAGGACCGCGTGGTGGGCCAGGCGCCGAGAGGAAAAGTGCATGGGGATAACTTGCTGCACCGCGCCGTCCACATCCTCCTTTTCAACGAACGCGGCGAGATCTTTCTGCAAAAGCGCTCCCGATCTAAGGATCGGCACCCGTGCGTGTGGGATTCGAGCGCGGCCGGTCATGTTGATGCCGGCGAAGAGTACGACGAGACGGCGACGCGCGAATTACAGGAAGAGCTGGGAGTGAGCACGCCGCTGGAGCGCATAGGCAAGTTGCCGGCTTCGGAGCGCACGGGCCAGGAATTCATCTGGCTTTATCAAGGACGGCACGAGGGGCCGTTTCGTCTTGCACGAAGCGAGATCGAACTCGGAGAATTTTTTCCCCAGGAATTAGTGACGAAATGGATCGAGGCGCGACCGGCCGATTTTGCGCCGGGATTTCTCGAATGCTGGAAAACGTTTCGCGCCAGGAGCGCCTAACGAGACTTCGCGATTAACGACGCGAGCCGCGTTTGCTGGCCGCTTTCGGGCTCGATTTGGCTTTGCTCGAGCGAGTTGGTTTTTCCGCGCCGACAGGTCCGCGAAAAACGCGCTGCGGCAAATCGGACATGGCGCCTTTTTTGTATTTGCGGGCCGCTTTGCGGGCACCTTCTTTGCCTCCGTAAATTGTGTCGCTAAACATCTTCGTGACCGCGTCGTCGCCGCGCAGAAAATGCACTTGGAAGCCGTGCGTCTGCTTTTTCGCGCGCGATTTGGAATCGATGCGGCGGATGTTTGCTTCGGAATCTGGATTCGCTCGTTTTTTCATAAGCTTTGGCCTAACGAGCGGAAGGTAAGGGAAAAATCGCCACGCGCAACGAGCAACCGCAAGAGTTTCTCAATGCGCGGTCCCATCAGAAGTCGGCGCCGGCAAATTCCAGCGTTGCCATCTCGCCTCGTATTCCGTTTGCGGCATGAGCGCATAAACCGGATGCGCGCTTTCCTTTAACCAACTGATCACGCGCACCAAATTCGGCTCCGCCATCGTCGTGCAACCGGCGGTCGGACGAGTGACGCCGCGACGAATATGAAAAAAAATCGCGCTCCCCGCGCCAGGAATCGGCGGATCGGAGTTATGCCGAATTTCAATCAGCCAGCGATACGCGAAGTCTCCCGAGCGCATGCGTTCGTGCGTGTAATTGTCCGGCGGATTTTTCGGATCGATCACGATGTGGCGATTGTAATTAGGCGAACGCGGATCGTCGCTCCAGACGTCGGCTTCGCTCACCTGATGAAATGGATAGGTCGAGCCGGCGGGAAGTTGCGCATCATAAGTATAGATTTGTCCGATGCGAAAAACGCCGGCGGGCGCGCGGCCGTCGCGTTCGCGTTTTCGTAATCCGGCTTCGTCTTGACCCGCGAGACCAGTGCCCCAGGCCAGTCCGTTTTTTCCGAAGAGCACCGGAACCACAGAGCCTTTCATTCGCCATTCCCCGCCGCGCGCTCGTTCGTAAAGGCGCAGCTCGCCCTGGGTCGAATTCCAATCGGGTGCGGTCCCGAGGAGAAGTTGCGTGCAATCGTCGGGCACACCGGCGGCATGTACGCTGCTTGTCAGGAAGAGCGCCGAAATGAGCGGAGCGAAGAAGCGCGCGAAAGACATCGGTCCACTTAAACGCGCAACTTTCTCCTTCTGTCCACTGCGATTCCCTCCGTGAAAAAATTTCTCCCCGCGCTCGTGCTTACATTTGTTGTGGCGGCGGTCTACGCTCCAGCCGCGCTCAATGGATTTGTCTGGGACGACACCGCGCTCATTCAACGCGATCCATTGATCCGAAGTTGGCGTCTGCTGCCGGAAGGGTTTCAACATTTTCTTTTCACCGATGCGACCGCCTCGGATTTTTATCGGCCAATCCAGCGCGTCACTTACACGCTGGATTACGCGGCGTTCGGTTTGCGGCCCGGGCCGTATCATATCGTCAGCATCGGCTGGCATCTCGCGGCCGCGCTCGCGCTTTATTTTCTCGCGAGCGAATTGCTTTTGTTCTGGCGAATCGAAGAACGCGTTCCGCGCATTGTGCCGCTGGCCGCGGCAGTTGTTTGGGCGATTCATCCCGTGCAGAGCAGCGCCGTTGCCTATATCTCGGGTCGCGCAGATTCGCTCGCGGCCGCGTTTGGCTTTGCTGGAATGTTTTTGGCGCTGCGCGGATTGCGCGCCAGGAACGAGACGAAACTCTGGAGTTTTACCCTCGTGGCGGCACCGTTGTTTTTGCTCAGCGCCTTGAGCAAAGAGATTGGCCTCATCTTTCCCGCGCTCTGGCTGGTCCTGGTTCTCGCCGGAAGAAATTGGCGAGCGACGCGCGCGGCCGCGGTGGCGATCCTCTTCGTTCTGGTTGCGTATTTCAGTCTGCGACTGTCCGCGGAACATTTCCCGGCGCCGCCGACCACGCCGGTGCCAGCACTCGTTAGGCCAATCGTCGTCGCGCGCGCTTTCGCCGAATATGCCGGTCTGTTGGGCTGGCCGATTTCGCTTCACATGGATCGCTCAGTCGAGACGCAGCCGAGCGGTTTCAACATGCAAAGCGCGAACGCCTCCGCCTGGCGCGAATTACAAACGCTCGCCGGCATCGTGCTCATCGCGGCCTTTCTTTACTGGCTCAATCGCGAACGCCGGCGAGACCGCGCCGTCTTCCTTCTTCTCTGCCTCACGCTTCTCGCTTATCTGCCGGTCAGCGGCGTTTTCGGATTGAACGCGACCGTGGCCGAGCATTGGCTTTATCTGCCGAGCGCATTCTTTTTCCTCGCGCTCGCGCTGGTCGTGATGCGACTCGAACGGCTCCGCACCGCAGTCATTCCGCTGATAATTTTGTGGGCGCTTTTCCTCGGCGGACGCACGTTTGTCCGGACGTTTGATTGGAGAAATCAGCGCACTTTTCTTGAACGCACGATCGCGCAGCGCGGAAATTCCGCGCGGATGTTGATCAATCTCGCCGGCTTGGAAATGACCGAAGGACATCTCGACGACGCAAAAAGACATCTCGTGGAAGCTTTGCAAAAATCACCCGAACAACCGCTCGGCGTGATCAATCTCGCGGCCGTCGAAATCAAAAAGAAAGAGTTCGCTGCCGCGCAACAATTGCTCGAGGGCGCCAAAGAAATGCCGTTGGTCGAAGCGCAAGGTTATGAATTGATGGCCATCCGCGAGCACGCGGAAACCGGGCGCGTGAATGTGCTGCGGATGCGGTTGGCCTCGCGCACCGGTCCGCCGCAGTGGCCGATTGAGAAACGCTATGTGCGTGTGCTCGATGAAACAGGAGCGACCGAAGCCGCCATCACCGAGCTGCAAAAATGCCTGACGACTCAATGGTATCGCGCCGATTCCTGGCAACTGCTCGGCGAACTCCTCACAAAAACCGGCCGATTCGAGGAAGCGGCTCAGGCTTTCGCGACCGCGCAACGTTACGACACGCGCATGGCCGCTTCGACCGCGTCCGTATCGGCCCCAAGATAACGCGCGCCGAAAACCCAAATCACGCCCGCCAGCAACATCATCAGCGCGACGAGAAGGAACGCGATGTTCATGGTCGTATGGCCGCCGATGTATCCGATGGTCGGGAAGGCGGCGGCGTCGCCTAACAAGTGGATGACGAGAATATTAAAAGCGAAGGCCGTCGCGCGGACAGAGGGAAGTGAAACATTCGCGAGCGCGGTATTCGATGGGCCGGTGTTGAGGAAAGCGAAAAAGATCGCGATGAACATTGGTATCCAGGCCCACGGAAACGGAATGAAGAGTGCGGTCACGAAAAAAGGAAACGCGACCAGCATTCCGATTCCAGAAACCAAGAAGTAAGAGCCGGGATATTTGCTTCGCAGTCGATCGGCCAGCACGCCGCCGATGAGCGTGGAAGTGAGGCCGCCGACGACAAGCATTAATCCGAAAGTCGCCTTGCCCGACGCAGGCTCCTGACCGCGATAACGCAAGTACGCCGCCACCCAAAAACCCAGGCCGCCAATGGCAAAAGTGAATGCCGTTTGCGCAAGCGTGTTGCACAAATAGGAGCGGGTGCGGATGAGCCGGACGTAATCGGCCCAGCGAGCGCGCGACTTTTTTGAGCGCCCGCCATCGAGCGCGCGTGGATCGCGTTGAAAGAAACAAAGCGCGCCTAACAAGAGGCCGGGCGGCGTCACCAAATAAAATGCCCAGCGCCATCCGAGATGCGCCGCGACCGCGCCGCCGAGTACGTAACCGAGCGCGCTGCCCACCGGAATGGCCGCGCAAAAGATCGCCAAAATACGGCCGCGCTTTGCCAGCGGATAAAGATCGGAAAGAATCGTTGGCGCCGCCGGGCCGTATCCGCCTTCGCCGATTCCGACAAAAACGCGCGTGAGCAAAAGAATTCCGAAAGTTGCGGCCAAACCAGAACCGCCGCTGGCCAGGCTCCACAAAATGACGGCCGAGCCGATGATCAGCCAACGCGAACAACGATCCGACAACCAGCCGAGCGCCGGCGCGGAGAACATGTAAGTGAGAAGGAAAGCCGTGCCGAGCAAGCCCGTTTGCGCCATCGCATTTGGGTCGTTAGGCAAAAAAAACGTATCGCGAATTTCCGGCTCGACCGCTGCTAAAACCTGCCGGTCGATGTAATTGAAAAGATTGATCGCCAGCAACAAACCCAACGCCGCGCGGGCGCCCGGCTTTTTTTGTGCCTCGGCTGCGGTCATCGAATTGCGCGATTGCAGAGGGCCGCGCGCAGATTGTAAATCATAAACAGATGGCGCATTCCTCAATCGGCGAACGCGCGATGTTTTTCTTCGGCCACGGTTTCGCGCGCCTCGTTTATCGCGTCAAGGCCAGCGGCCTCGAGCAACTTCCGGCCGGCGGTTTTTTGCTTCTGCCGAATCACATCACCTGGGTCGATGCGATCGTGCTTTTGATGGCGGCGCCGCGGCCGGTGCGCTTCATCATCGACGAAGAATTCTATCGGAATCGCTGGCTGCATCCGATTCTCCGTCTGGCCGGCTGCATTCCGATTAATTCCAAACGCGCGAAACATGCGATCCGTCTCGCGGCCGAGCAGATCGAAGCAGGGGAGATCGTTTGTCTTTTTCCGGAGGGCGAGCTGACGCGCACCGGAACGTTGCTGCGCTTGCGGCGCGGTTATGAATTGATCGCGCGCCAGGCGCACGCGCCCGTCGTGCCGGTTTGGATGGATGAGTTGTGGGGCTCGATTTTTTCGTATCAAGGCGGGCGCTTTTTCACGAAATGGCCGCGGCGCTTTCCGTTTCACGTGCGCGTTTTGTTCGGCGCGGCATTGACCGCGGAAGATGCGGACATCGCGACCGTGCGCGAGGAGTTGCTGAAACTGGGCGAGCGTTGTTATAGCCAGCGCACCGCGTTGCGCGGTCATCTGGCGGAAGCGTGTTTGCGCGGATTGAAACACGCGCCGTTTTCCACCGCGGTCATCGACGGCACAGACGAATCGAAATTGAGCCGCGGGAAATTACTCGGCGTGGCCATCGCCCTTTCGCGTCATCTGCGAAAACAATTTCCGGAACAGCGAATCGCCATCGCCTTGCCGGCGGGGAAGGGGGGCGTGGTGGCGAATCTCGCCGTCCTGCTCGCGAGCAAAGTGCCGGTTGGTTTGAACTTTACGGCCGGTCGCGCGGCGATCGAGTTTGCGGAGAAGCGCGCGGAAATTCGCACGATTATTTCCGCCTCGCCTTTCCGCGCGCGCTTCGCGGAATTTCCCTGGACGGAGAACTCGCTCATCCTCGATGAAGCGGTGCCGAAATTGCAGAGCGCCATTCTGTTTTGGTGGATGGCGAGTTTGTTTTTGCCGGCAAATTTGCTCGCGCGAATCTTGCAAATTCCGCGGCGCGGCGGCCACGAGGAAGCGGTTCTGCTTTTCACCAGCGGAAGTTCCGGCGAACCGAAAGGCGTCGTGCTCAGCCATCACAACTTGTTAGGCAACGTTTCTCAATTCAGCGTCATGCTGGACGCGACGAAGCACGATATGATCGTCGCCTCGCTGCCGTTTTTTCACAGCTTCGGCGCGACCGTCACTCTTTGGTATCCGCTCATTCACGGCGTGCCAATCGTGACTTACCCGAACCCGCTGGAGAGCGCGAAAATTGCCTCGTTAGTCGAACACCATCGCGCGACCGTAATGTTGGCGACGCCGACTTTTTTGCGGAGCTATTTAAGAAAAGCGGAACCGGCACAACTGCGCAGTCTGCGGCTGGTCATCACCGGCGCGGAAAAGTTGCCGCTCGATCTCGCGAAAAGTTTCGAGGAACGCTTCGGCCTGCGCATCTTCGAAGGCTACGGATTGACCGAAACGTCGCCGGTGGTGAGCGTGAATTTGCCGGAGCCGAAGCCAAAAAATCCCAGCGATCCCGTGCAACCTTCGAGTCGCGCGAGCTCGGTCGGTAAGATGGCTTCCGGGATCGCGGCGGAAATTCGCCATGCGGAAACCGGCGAGAAACTTTCGCTGCATGAAAGCGGAATGCTTTGGCTGCGCGGGCCGAATATTTTTGAAGGTTATCTCGATGATGCTGAACGGACCGCGGAGGTGCTGCACGACGGCTGGTTTAAGACCGGCGACGTTGGGCGCTTCGATGAAGATGGTTTTCTCTATATCGAAGGCCGGCTTTCGCGCTTCTCGAAAATCGGCGGTGAAATGGTGCCGCATGAATTGATCGAGCAAAAAATTCTCGCGGCGCTGAACCTGGACGGGCAATCGGAGCGCGTCTTTGCGATCGTCGGCGTACCCGATGAAGCGAAAGGCGAAGCGCTCGTTCTCTTGAGCACCATCTCGATCGACCTGGCAAAATTGCGCAGCGATCTGGCGGCGAGCGAAATTCCGAATCTCTGGATCCCACGCGTCATTCGTCAGATCGAGGCGATTCCGGTTCTCGCCTCGGGAAAGTTGGATCTGGCGAAGTGTAAAGCGCTCGCTTTGGCCTAACGAGTGGTTGCGGAGTCGCGCCGCTGAACGAGCGCGGTCGCGAAATAACTGAGCACGACTTCGCCGCGCTGATTACTCAGAAGATTGCGGATGCGAATGATGCCCTGGCGCGGTTTCGATTTGGACGCGCGCGCCTCAAGAATTTCGGTTTCGAGTTGCAAGGAATCGCCGGGACGAACAGCGATCGGCCAGCGCAGTTCGTCCACGCCGAGGCCGACGGCACCGCCGTTAAATCGCAACGGCCCGGTGGTGAACAAACGCATCGCGATCGCAGCCGTGTGCCAACCGCTGGCCGCGAGGCCTTGGAAAATGCTCTCGTTAGCCGCGGCGTGTTCGAGATGAAACGGCTGCACATCGAACTCGCGCGCGAAGTGAATGATCGCCTCTTCCGTGACGAGGTAGGATTCGGATTGAAATTTCGTCCCGACCACGACGTCTTCGAAAAAGAGTTCGTTCATGAAGACAATCGACGCGCGAAAAAGTGCCAGGGGGGAGAGTTGAACTCCCGACCAAGGGCTTATGAGTCCCCTGCTCTACCACTGAG
>CAXSCV010000015.1:52227-58974 GCA_964235895.1 uncultured Chthoniobacterales bacterium | reverse complement strand
TATCCCATTGATCGAAGCCGTCGCGATCGATTTCCAACATGGCGAGCGCACGATCCGCCAGCTCGGCGTTGATGCGGCCGTCCGCTTTCACCTGCACAAAATCGCGCACCCAGCGCAGAAGATTATTCGCCGTCCGCGGCGTCCCGCGACAACGCGCCGCGATTTCCGTCGCGCCCGCCGGATCAATCTCCACGCCTAACAAACCCGCGCTGCGCGTGATGATTTTATGCATCTCTTCGGCGGTGTAATAATCGAGCCGCGCGGTCATCCCAAAACGCGAACGTAACGGCGCGCTCACCATGCCCGCGCGCGTGGTCGCGCCGATAAGCGTGAACTTCGGAAGTTGCAGCCGGAGACTGCGCGCCTGCGGTCCCTGGTCGATGATGATGTCGAGCCGGTAATCTTCCATCGCGGGATACAAATATTCTTCGATCGTCGGCTGGAGCCGATGGATTTCGTCGATAAAAAGCACATCGCCTTTTTCCAGCGAAGTGAGAAGGCCCGCGAGCTCGCCGGCTTTTTCAATGACCGGGCCGCTGGTGTTTTTCACGCTCACGCCCATGGCGTTTGCGATGATGTTCGCCAGCGTCGTCTTGCCGAGACCCGGCGGGCCGCTGAGCAAAATGTGCTCGAGAACGTCGCCGCGTTTCTTCGCCGCTTCGACTAACACCGCGAGCCGTTCGCAAACTTTCACCTGCCCGGTGAATTCGCTGAACATCGGCGGCCGCAGCGAAACCTCGAAGTTCGGATCGGGTTCAGGCGGCTTCATAAAATCTAGTCGGCTGCAAAAGGTCTAGGTGTTTAGAAAAGTTCAAGGGCGGGTTCACGCGCCTTCGACGGAACGCAGGTTTTTAACCTGCGCGGCCACCGGGCATTTTGCCTTGTGGTTCGAAGCCAACTCAGCGACACCGGGCAGAATGCCCGCTGCCCGCACAGCCAAAATGGCTGTGTTCCGGATGCGCTGCCTCATTCGAGTTTTTTCGTCAGTACCAACTCGGTGCCGCGCCGCTTCAGGATGTAATCGACCTTGTCGAAGGCGTTGCGGATGAGGTGCAATCCGAGCCCGCCGGGCCGGATGACGTCCTGCGCGCGGCCTTGCATTTTTTCGGGCGGACTCTGCTGGCCGTAATCGCGCAAGCGCATGCAAACGCAGTCGCGTTTCGCTTCCAGCGAAAGCGCGATCGGTTGGTCATCTCGCAAATGATAGGCGTGCCTAATTATGTTGGTGCAGGCTTCGTCCACGCCCAGAACCATGAGCGTTCGCTCCTTTTCGGAAAACGGACAGGCGTCGAGAAAGCCGCGCACGATCTTGCGCATCAAGGCCAGATTCCCCGTGTGGCTGGAGAATTCGACTTTCTTTTTCATCGGCCGCACGGCGCTGAACATACACGCGTGGTCGCGCCGATGCGCAACCGAAAACGGTTGGACAGTGCGAGGCAATCGCAGTTTTGTCCTGGCATGTGGCGATTGATTTTTCTGCTCGTGCTTTTTGCGTCTTCCGCCTTCGCGCAGGAACGGCCGACCGCTTACGAAGCCCTTCGCGTCGTCGGCACTCAATTCAATCGCGCGGCCATCCGGCGCGTTTTGTCAGTGAGCGGCGTGGATGGCGATCCGCAGCCGGCGAAGTGGAATGTGCTGATTGCCGATCGCAACGCACCGTCCGGTGTGCGCGAATTCGAAGTCGCGAACGGCCGTATTATTTCCAACCGCACGCCCGCCGGCGGCGTGACCGGCACGACGAAAGACGCGACCATCGAGACCTCAAAATTGAATCTCGATTCCAGCGGCGCCTTCACCGTCGCCAGTCACACGGCCGATCAGTCGCATCTCAACTTCAACTTCGTCAGTTACACACTGCGGACGAACGAACACGGCATTCCGGTTTGGATTGTCACCTTGCAGGATGAAAATCGGCACTCGTTAGGCACAATTCAAATCGGCGCGAACAGAGGCAACGTCACGCGCGTGGAAGGCATGTATCACGGCGCGAATATGGCGCAGGTGGAAGGCGATCAAACGGTCGCGCCGCGCGGTGATAATCCGGACGTGAGCGAACCGGAGGAAGAAGGCGACGACGCGGACGAGAACGTGGTGAAGAAGGAAATCAAACGCATGTTCCGCCGCACGAAACGCGACGCGGAAGCGATGTTCGATCGCGTGCAACGTTCCTTCGATAATTTCTTTTATCGTCGATAGTTTCGCGGCGATTGCGGTGACGACGCCAGTGCTGCGCGGTAAAAGCGCCGCGGTGCCGCGCCCGCATTCGCATCGACAAATTCCCAAGTCGTCCCGCTGAAAGTGTGCGTTTGCGCGGGGAACCAGTTCGTCAAATCGCTCGAAATCATCACCGTCACCTGCTGCCCGGGAAACGCGTTGACGTTGAAGTGAATCGCACCGCCGCTGTCGCGCACGAGCGAAGCGTGATCAATCGTCGGCGGCTGGAGACTTGGCGTTACGACCAATCGCTGAGGTGCGTAGAGATAACGCGTGCGCCCGCCGTCGCTTAAGCGCGCGCAGACTGCGTACGTTCCGGGCGCGACGACTCCGGCATCGATCGTCGCGCTCAACTGTGCGAGCGCAACCGCGCTGGTCCCGGTCTTCGCGAGCGTTTCCTGATCGATTTCAATTTCGTTGCCGTCGTAAGGATTGGTGTTCGGGTCGAGAAAGATCTCGAGCCCGATCTCGCCGGTCGCGCTCGCGCCCGCTTGCTCGTAGAGCTGGCAATCGAACTTCTCGCCCGCGGGAATCGTGTCCGTGTTCACGAGATCGAATAGAATCGGGTTCGGCCACGAGCCCGCGTCGCTCGGCAAGGCTGTGCGATTCGCGGCGAGACCGCCGCCGAGATCCCAATTCTTGTTAAAGCCGTCGTTGATCCGGCCGTTGCCTGCGCCCGCGGGCTCGAGATTACTCAACCGATCGCCGCCGCCGATGAGGCTAAAATAAAATCCCGCGGCCGCGCCGGACATCTCCGGATTAGTCCACCAGAGGCTGCGTTGCGTAGCGGTGATGGTCGCCTGCGTGTCGTCCGTCGGCGTCGCGAGATCGATCGTGCCGTGATACCAAAGATGCACATCGCTGTGGCTCGATGAATAACCGCCGCTGAGATTCAGCAGCTTGCGATTGTAAGCGCCGAAGACCGATTGCCCGTTAGGCACAAACAAGCCGTCGCCCATCGTCTGCCAGAAATTATCCGCGAAGAGCACGTTCGCCCAACTGGTCACACCTGCGTCATTGAATTGCGCGACCGGCCGCGGATCGAGCGTCGTTACTTGGTCAACCCAGAGACCTTGCGCGCCGAGCAAGCGCGCCATCTCCGTGATGACCGAACCGCCACGGCTGTGACCGATGAGATGCATCGGAGACTCGGCGAGCGGGCGGCCGTTTAGTTCCGGAATCAAATTCGTCGAAAGCAAAGCGCTCGTGGCCAATCCCGCGATCGTCGTGGTCGAAATTCCGGAGGTGCTGGAAAGCGTCGACCAATCAAGCTTGATCACGATCTCGCCGGAGTCGCTCAGCAACGGCGCGACACCACCGATGAGTGTCGCGGTGGTGACGTATTGGCCGGAGCCGTTCCGCGTCAGCGAAATCTCGTAGCAACTGTAACTCGTCCCCGGAAAACCCGGATAACTTCCGACCTTTCCCGCCATCGGGATAATCCAATCGGTCACGTTCGAATTAAACCCGTGCGTGATGAGAGTGACGCCGCCGGCATGCGCGCGCGCGTTCGAAAAAAACCCGAGCAAGCACGCGACGAAAAAAGCGCACGAACGATTTTTCAGGAACTGGCGAAGACGCGCCACGATGGGCGCAGGTCTAAGCGCAGCACGCGGGGAAATCGAGGCAAAAGAGGACGCGTCTACGAAAGCGGTTGAAGCCACAAGAGTCGCGCTGAAGTTCGTACGAACATGCCGGCGCAGGAAGAGAACGCGGACGATTCGATCAAGCTCGATCTGCACATTCACACGCTCGACGACAGCAAAGACGCGCTCGATTATTCCGCGCATCAATTGCTCGAGCGCGCGCGCGCCTACGGCATCGAAGTGCTCGCGATCACTCTGCACGATTCGGTTTTCGATCGGCGGGAAGTTTTCGAAGACGCTGAGTCGATGGGAATTCTGCTCATTTCCGCGGCGGAGATGCGCTTGCACGGCGCCGATGTCGTGTTGCTCAATCTGAGCGCCGAGGAAGCCGCGACGCTGAAAAATTTCGACGACGTGCGGCGATTGCGCGCGGCCCGCGGCGATTCGCTTTTCACTTTCGCGCCGCATCCGTTTTACATCATGGGCGGATCGATCGGCGGAAAGCGCTTGGTGGAAAACATCGATTGCTTCGATGCCATCGAGGTCTGCCATTTCCACAAAGGCTGGTTCGATCGCAACAGGCCGGCGCGGAAAGTAGCGGCGCGTTTCGGCAAGCCGTTGCTCGCCAGTTCCGACGCGCATCAGCTCGAGGCTTTCGGCTCGCACTACACCAGCATTCCGCGGCCTCCGGAGTTAACACCGGAAAATATCTTCGCCGCCTTGCGCGCGGGCCGCGGTCGCCTAACGAGTCCTCCTTGCAGCCTGGCCGATCTCTTCGGCATCCTGCATTTCATTTTCATCCACCATCCCGCGCAACTCCGCCGTCGCCGCGCCGGAGAACGGCACTCTTGAATCGCGCCGCCGAACCTGACAAAACCCTTGGGCTTGAATATGAGAACGCTCGCCTCGCTCCTGCTGCTCATCGCCGTTGCCCTGAGCGGATGTAAATCGGCCGCGAAAAAAAAGAAGGATCAGGAAGCCGCGCGCATGAAGCAAGATGCCGCGCGTTCACCGGAAAATGACGAGGTCGATTTCCAGGCCTTTGTCGGACGTTTGCGCAAAGCGGTCGACGCGCACGATGTCGACACGCTCGCCGGAATGATGACGACCGATTTCGCTTACGTCCTCGGCAAGACGCCCGATCTCGATCGCAAAGGCGACGGCGTCTTCAAGTTTTGGGACGAGAATGGTTTGTGGCCGGAGCTCGCGGGAATTCTTTCGGAGAAGTTCGTCAAGAAAGGCGAGTTCATGGTCGCGCCGCCGCAGTTCGCGAATCCGGTGGTCGATTACGATGGCTACCGCGCCGGACTGCAGCGCGTGAACGGCAGTTGGAAGTTTGTCTACTTCGTCAACGGCGGCGGATAAATCGCCGGCAGCATGAGCGGCGGGCCATCGCAGCATCTCGGTTTGCCGCATCGGCCGCCTTTTGTTTTCGTGCGCGAATTGCTCGCGAACGATTCCGGAGTTTCCGCGGAATGCCGGACGCATTTTGCGCCTAACGACCCAATGTTCGCCGGTCATTTTCCGGGCAATCCACTCGTGCCCGGTGTTATTTTAACCGAGGCGCTCGCGCAGACGGCAGGCATCGCGGCCGCCTCCGGTTACCCGGAAAACGAGCGGCCGCTTTTCCTTCTCTCGGCTATTCGCGGAATGAAATTTCTGCGCGCGGCCAAACCCGGTGAAGAGATTTTTTTGCGCGCGGAAAAGATCGCGAGTGTAGGTGACTTGATGCAATTCAACGTGAAGGCGACGGTGGACGGCGCAGCCGTGGCGGAAGGGCAAATTGTCCTGAGCATCGCGCGCAACACCAAATGAATTTTGCATTCGTTAGGCCAAATCGCGCTCGCCCGCGGCGGCTTCGCGGCGTCTTGGCGATCGTTGCGGCTCAATGTTTTTTTACCGGCTGCGGTTCCGTAAGCAACAATCCGCCGCTACCGCAGCACGCCGCGGTTTCCGCTTTCGCGCAACCCGCGCAGACAAACTTCGCGGCCATCGTCGAGCGCGCGGATGTGATTTATTTCCCGAGCGATTTCGCGGCTTTCGGCGCGCGCGCGGAACCGGCCGCGCTTCTCCTGGAAGCGCTGGAAAACAGCGGACATCCGCTGGCCATCGCCTGGGATTTGATCGATGCCTCGCAGCAGCCGCTGCTCGACGAATTGCAGGCGACTTCGGGCGCGACGCGCGAGCAAATGATCGCGCGTCTGGATCTGGTCGGCTCGGGACGAACGCGCGAACATTGCCGCGCGGTCTTGCGCAATTTGCCGGAACCAACCGGCAAACAAATCGCCCTTCGCCTGCCGCCAATCTTGATCGCAAAATTTGCCGCCGGCGCTCCGCTGACCGCGGAAGAGGAAGGTTTTTTTCCGCGCGATTACAAAACACCGGCCGGCGGGCTGGAAAATTTCACGGAACGTTTGCGCACGCGCGCGCCGAGCGACGGCGCGGTGGCGCGCGCTTACCGGGTTGAAGTCGTTAGGCAACAATTCGTCGCCGAGACGATCGTGCGTTATCTGCGCGGCGCTCCGAGCGGCGGGAAGTTGCTCGTCTTTTTGGCCAGCTCGGATTTGCGAACGGATGGCGGCGTGCCGTTTTACGTCGCGCAGAAATCGCGGCTGCGGCAAATGGTCCTCGGCCCGGATATGCCGGTCACGGCATCGCCGCGGATATTAACGCAACGTTAGATTTACCGATCGCGCGCGCGCTTAACGCGGCGGCGCTTCCAGATCGTAAAGCGCGCCCCACGGACCACTCGCGAGCAAGCGCGCCTCGCGCTCCCACGGCCGCGTGCTCGTGGGATAGTTGAGTTTTTCTTCGCGACCGAAAAAGAGATAACGCGCATGAAGTCCGCGCGCCTGTTCCCGCCAATCGGGCGCGCCGCGCATCAATCTTTCCAGGCGCGTCATTACCGCGGAATAATCGAAGCCTTGAGTCCAGAGATGGCCGGGAT
>CAXSCV010000015.1:0-52217 GCA_964235895.1 uncultured Chthoniobacterales bacterium | reverse complement strand
GAGTTTACGGCCCTGCAGGAGGAGCGGGTGATTGTAAGTGGGGAAGGCGGCGAAACGCGCTTCGGCCGGCAAACGGCGCACGATGACGCCGACGGCATCGATCTCCGAACGATCGCCGATTCCATAACCATCGCGATTAGAAACGAGACCACCGAAGAGCGAGACGAACCCGGAAAAGAACAGCGCGATGCAAGTGGCCACGCGCAACGGCATCGGCCAAGGCGCGATCAATTCACTCCAAAGAACCGGCACGACGAGCAGGTAAGCCCAAAGGATGAGCTTGATGTTGTCCCATTCCCACGGCGCGGTCTGCACGACGCAGGCGAAGAGAAAAATGAAAGCGGCGGGAGCGAGGAAAACCAGTCGCGTTTTGAAAATGCCCGGCGTTTTCGATTTCGAAATGCGCCAAAGACAAACGCCGACGAGCGCGAGAACGAGTGGAAGAAAAATGCCGAAGTTCACGAACCAAAAATGAAAAAAGGGCGAGGCGAAATCGCCATCATCCTGGACCCAGCCGAGATGCATTTTCATTAGCGAACGCGCCTGAAAATGATCGGTGATGAGCCAGATAAAAAAAGTCGAAGGCAAAAAGGCCGTGGTGACGAGCACGCCGAGTTGCTTGCGCGCGGTGCCGTTTCCGAGCAGGAAAAGAAAGGCCGCGACAACGCTGAGCGCGATGAAAGTGTGGACGTGGAAAAGCGGCATGGTCGCGTAAAGCGTGAGCTCGATCCAAAATGGAAAAAGCGGCGCGGTCCTGGCGGCAGCATCGAGTTCCTTTGACTCGTTAGGCGCGGGCGCGAGATATTTTGCGCGCCAGTGACAAAGCAAAAGTAAACCGGCCGGCAAGGCGTAAAGCAAACCGCGCTGCGTGACTAACATGGAGAGCGGCAAACTTTTCCAGGCGATGGTTTTGTCGCCTTGGTAATCGAGAAATTTTCCGCTCTGCAAAATGGCGAAACCGACCAGCCCGCCGTTAAAGAGAAAACCGGCCACACCAAAAAGTCCGCCCCAACGATAGAGCGCACAGAAGGTGGCGAGCGTGCCGATTAAGCCGGCCCAAATGAGACCGTGCGTGACGTCGATTCCAAGCAACAGGAGCAAGGAATTGAAGAGATCGGTTCCGGCCGGATAGCGCAGTTTGCTGAAAACGTAGATCGGATTATCGGGCCAAAGCGCGACGCCGCTGGCGAAGTTGCGGATGTAAGTGAGATGAAGCGAGAGATCGCCGAGGTTGTTGATCGATTGCACTTTGAGCTGGTTGCCGTCGTGAAAAAGCAGCCAGCAAAACGAGCGGAAGGCGAAGAAACCGAAGCAGCCCGCGAGCAACCAAAATCCGAGGCGGCGTAACATAAAATTCGCGCGCCCGCCGGTGGAATTCAGGGAGTCATTCGCATCCGGAACTTCGCGTGGCACATCGCGTGTTTGCCAATAAGCAATCAACGCGACCACGAGCGCGAACAGCATCGCGAAAACGGAAACCACGCGGCCGAGACCGCCGAACATCATGCCTAACAACAGCGCGAAAACCGTCGCGGCGTTAACGAAAGTAAGCCCGCCCGTGAGGCACTTCACGGCGCACTTTTTCCCGCGAATTCCGGCACCCGACCCGGGAAGAAATTCCCAAAAACACGCGCGCTCAGATAAAGCTTCGAAGTGTCCTGATAAGGCCGAATGGTCAGCGGCATGGTGTAATAAGTGCCGTGTAATTTGGCTTCGACCGTGTCGATTTTATCTTCTTCTACGAGCAGAAAGTCGGCGTCCATCGGCGAAGGCAAATTATCCTTTTCGTAATAACCGATGCGCGCGAAGTCGCCCAGAATCCACGGAAACGGATACGCGCTGGAGCGAATCATATGGCCGATCAGTTGATAGTAACCGGCATTCTGATGCGCCAGTTTGAGCAGCGGTTCGCTCAACTCGCGAACGTCGTTGTAAGTCTGCACATAGACGTAGGGCTCGGTGTCGGTGGTGCAGCGAAAATAATTCAGGCGAAGGCAAAGGCCTAACGAGACCAGAAGCGCGAGACCGCCGACGATCTGACTGACCCGGCGATAATTTCGCGCGAGCAAAACGAACCCGGCCCCGAAAAGAAAAAGCAGCGGCCAGACGATGATGCACCAGGGCGTTTTGTAATGGACGATGCTGTAAGCGATGAGCGTCCCGACGCCGTAGATCGCGAGATAACGAATGCTGATCGTTTTGAAAAGCTGAGAGCAGAAGCAGGCCAGCAAACCGAGCGCGATCGCGATCTCATAACGGCCGATCAGCATCAACCAATACGGCCAGGGTTTTTCGTGGCCGTTGCCGTTGTTGCCGGTCTGAGACCAGGTGCTGAAGGTGGTATAAAGTCCTTTCAGGCCGCTCCAATTCATAAACGTGCCGGAATAAAAAAAGACGATCGCGAGCAGCGCGGCGCCGACGATCAACGCGAGATCGAGATAGCTCCAACTTTGCCGCACGCGCTTGGCGTCCGTCGTTGGCGTGAGCCAATTCGAAATCCATGCGACAGGCCATGCGACAAGCGCGCAGCCGAGATGAATGATGTAAGTCTCCTTCGTCAAAATCATTCCGCACAGACCCATGCCGACGCACCAGAGGTACCTCGCGCTGCCAATTCTCCAGAGGCCGAGCAGCCCGAGAATGAAGAGCATCGAGAAAAGCAGCATCCAAACTTCGTGGATGGAATAGCGCCCGTAGAAAACAAAGCCCGGCGAAACCGCCATCGCCAGCGCGGCCAAACGGCTAACGTTACGACCGACGAACGGCTCGAATTTTAGCGTGAGGCGGATGGAAAAAATGCTCGCCAGCACTACCGGCAAACGCAGCGCCCAGAGATTTCGCCCGAACAAAGTCAGCGAAAGGAAGAGCATATAAAAGTGCAGCGGCCCGTGGTAATTTGTCGGATCGTATTTGTAGAATCCGTTCTTCGTCATCTGATCGACGAACCCGCCGTTGATCCCTTCGTCGAAATGCGGCGGTTTGATCGCGAGCAAAAAGAGCCGCAAAAACGCGCCGAGTCCGACGATCAACCAAGGCGTCCAATCCGTGTTCGCGAGGCGCGCACTCCATTCATCGAAGCGCTGCCCGAGCGAAAGAGAATCTGCTCGCGCCACCGCGGGTCCGCTGCTAGTACGCGCTGCCATGCGCATCCTGGTTACCGGTGGTTGTGGGTTCATCGGAAGCAATTTTGTCCGTTATATTCTGCAACATTACAATCCGGCATCGGTCAGCAACGTGGATGCCCTGACCTACGCGGGCAACCTCGCCAACCTGGACGGTGTGACGGAAAAATTCGGCGAACGCTACGAGTTTTTTCAAGCCGATATCGCGAACGCCGACCAGATGGACGCGCTCATGAGCGAGCACACTTTTTTTGCGATCGTCAATTTCGCGGCCGAATCGCATGTCGATCGCAGCATCAACGACCCGCAAAATTTCATTCACACCAACGTCGTTGGCACCAGTATTCTTCTGGATTGTGCCCGGCGTCACGGCGTGCAGCGTTTCGTCCAGGTCTCGACCGATGAAGTCTACGGCTCGTTAGGCGAAACCGGCCGCTTCACCGAACAATCGCCGCTCGATCCCAGCTCGCCTTATTCCGCGAGCAAAGCCGGCGCCGATCTCCTCGCCCTCGCCTGCCATCGCACCTTTGATCAGGAAGTCGTCGTGACCCGTTGCTCGAACAACTACGGCCCGTATCAATTTCCCGAGAAATTAATCCCGCTCATGATCGTCAAAGCCATGCGCGACGAGCCGTTACCGGTTTACGGCGATGGGCAAAACGTGCGCGATTGGATTCACGTGGAGGACCATTGCGCGGGCATCGTCGCGGCGCTTTTCGAGGGCAAACCGGGTAGCGTTTACAACTTCGGCGGGAACAGCGAGATGGTGAACTTGGAAGTCGTTAGGCTAATTCTCGGCAAGCTCGGCAAACCGCATTCGCTCATCAGCTACGTCACCGATCGCCTGGGCCACGACCGCCGTTACGCGATCGATTCCTCCTTCGCGCATCAGGAATTGAAATGGAAACCGTTGCACGATTTCCGCGAGGGCCTCGAATCGACCATTGATTGGTATCTGGCTAACCAAGCCTGGTGGCAGCCGCTTTTGGAACGCGCCGGACGTTACTGATCTCCCGCTGGCGCCGAACTTTTCCGATGATTCGGCATGTCTCATGCGGTATTTTCCAGCATGAAAATGGGGATACGAGGGGTGTGCGGAATTCTGTTGAGCGTTTTTGCATTCGGAAGTGTCTCGGCGCAGACGCAATACTCGATCGGCAGCCCGACGAACGAGGAGCAATACATGCTCGAGTTAATCAATCGCGCACGCGCGGACGGCGCGGCCGAAGCGACACGTTTGGGTTTGAGCGGACTACAGGAAGGTCCGCCGAATTATAATGGCGAAGTCTGGACGATTCAGAATTCGAACCAGCCACTTTCCTGGAATCCGAACCTCGCGACCGCCGCGCAGAATCAATCGACTAATCTTAACAACGGCGATCAATTCTTCCTCGGGGTTTCGCCCCACACTTACGGCGGCATGACGCCCGAGCAGCGAACCGCCGCCGCGGGATATTCCGCCGCTTCATACAATGGGCCGACCACCAGCCCATCGCACTTTTACCCTGGCGCGGAAAACGTCGCCGAAGAAGAAACCCAAGGCACAGGCGCTTATACCGGCTCGAAGTTGATCGGCGCCGTAGCGAATGCGCACAACGGATTGTTCACCGACCAAACCGTGCCCGGTCGCGGTCATCGCAACACCATGATGCTGGGATTTTTCCGCGAGGTCGGCATCGGCATTTCCGTGGGGAAGGATAACCAAAATAACCCCGGGCAGGCTGGTGGCACCTGGGATTCCTTCTATGTCGTGCAGGATTTCGGGACGCAGCCGGGCTCAACTCCGTTCCTCACCGGCGTCGTTTACCAAGACACTAATGGGAACGGCTTCTATGACCCGGGCGAAGGTATCGGAGGCGTCCGGGTCGATGTCGCCGGCGCAAGCTATTACGCGATCACTTCTTCGTCGGGCGGTTACTCTGTTCCTATTTCGGTTAATGGGAATTACACCGCTACCTTCAGTGGTAATTCCGTTGCCTCCGCCCAACGCTCCTTCTCCGTAACTAACGGCGCCAATGCCAAGGTAGATTACGCCGCCACTCAAGCCGTTTCCGGCCCGACCAGACTTGGTAACATCTCCAGCCGCGCCGTCGTCGGCACCGGCGATAACGCGCTTATCGGAGGTTTCATCGTCACCGGCACCCAGCCTAAGACAGTCATCGTCCGCGCCATCGGTCCCTCTCTTTCTTTACCCGGCAAACTGGTCAACCCACAGCTCGAGCTCTATAACAGTTCCGGCACGCTCATCGGATCTAACGATAACTGGCGCACCGACCAGCAGGCGGAGATACAGGCCAGCACCGTCGCACCGTCAGACGACCTTGAATCGGCCATCGTCGCCACCTTACCGGCGAACAACAGTAGTTACACCGCCATCGTGCGCGGCGTAAACAATGGCACCGGCGTTGGAGTTGTAGAAATCTACGACCTTGACCCAGCCGCCGATTCCCAACTGGCTAATATCTCCAGCCGCGCCTATGTCCAGACCGATGACAACGTTCTCATCGCCGGCTTCATTCTAACCGGCAACGCGTCACGCAAAGTCATCGTCCGCGCCATCGGTCCCTCCTTGTCCGTGCCTAACAAACTGTCCGATACAACCCTGGAGCTATTCGATGGCAACGGCACTTCCCTCGGGAGCAACGACAACTGGCGAACCGACCAGGAAGCCGAGATCATCGCCAGCACCGTCCCGCCCTCGGACGACCTCGAATCCGCCATCGTCCGGACCCTAGCTCCCGCCGGCTACACCGCGATAGTCCGAGGCAAGAACAACGCAACAGGGGTAGCGGTGGTCGAGGTTTACTCGCTTAACTAGATTAACCTTCCGCGTACGGTGTCAACGGAAGGTGAAATGGGAGATTCGCGGGCGATCGTGGCCAACCGTGACCTTGGAGAAGATTTCGAAAGTAAGGTTTAACGGGCTAGGTAATTGGTCGGGACTAAACCAGCCCAGCTCCTTGATCTCGGCAGCGTCACCGATCGTCGTTTCGTCATCACCACGCATCCAGACGGTTAAGTAATGCTTTCCGGCCTCGGCCATTACATCATTAGTGATCGCAACGAACTCCACATTTGCCACGACGATCCCTGTCTCTTCCCATGTCTCGCGTGCCGCACAAACATCCGGCGATTCACCGAAATCGAGATGTCCTCCCGGGGTGGACCACAAGCCGCTCTGGTTACGAACTAGCAGCAGCTTGTCCTCGCGAGAGATAATGCAACCGACGCCAACATAAGGAACCTTAGCGGGAATAATATTTTCCGTCATGCTGAATCCGTATTTCAGCTTTAACTCCACCTCTACACTTATTTCTGCTTCCCCGAAAGGTAGCGGCGAAGAAGATCTGCATATCCATCCCTCGTCCGCTTGCTCGGGGTGTTTGGTGAATGCGGGTAGACTTGTAAGACCGCGTCGTCTTTGAAGCGGGGATGAATATGGAAGTGCAGATGCGGGACTTCTTGAAAGGCGGCTTCCCCGATCGAGTGCCAAAGGCTAATTCCTTAGTTCGGAAACACTTCGCCGACGGCGAGGGTCAAACGCGAGATCGTCGCGATCAGGGCCGCCCCTGTTTCGTCATCCAGTTCGCGCACATCCTTAAGGTGTCGACGCGGTATAACCAAAGTGTGGCCGGCGTGCAACTGCCGCAAGTCAACGAACGCCATCGTCAACGCGTCGCGATAGACAATGCTCGCAGGCACCACCCCGGCAACAACATCGCAAAAGCTACAAGGTGGGGATTCTATATATTTAGTCCTCCGCTAGAAGCGCCGTCTACCTCGTTGATGGAAGTAACTTGCGCATGTCCGTGCTGATCGCCTCTTGGTTTTGTAGAAACTTTTGCAACGAAGCGAACTGCGGATCATTCACTTTGCCTGCCAGGTCATAAAACTGGTCACGTTGTTCCAACGACAAGTTTAGCTGCGTTAACAGCGGATCTTAGATGGGACGCAAATTTCTAAGATGAGTTTGCCGAACCATTTCTCGCATCGCTTGGGAACGGAAGGCGGCATGAACGTCGCTCGGACTCGGGGTATTGCTCGACGCAAGGAGCTGCGAGAGATGGTGAGTGAGGGATAGGCTTTGGAAAGGTCCCGGATAATTGTGAATCCCTCTTGGCGGTATTGTCATGTTCAGCTTCAAGTTGCGTCCGAGCAGTGGCGAGATCCCGGTCGATCATCGCAAGTTCCTCTAATCGTCGGCTGGCTATTGCGGCTTCGTGATTTGCTTGCGCTCGAAAATAAAAGGCACACGCGAGAGCGATGGCTGCGATCACTCCCAGGACGATACTTCGCGTACTCAAGTTAAACTGAGACTAGCTGGCCCCATCCCGAATTCCAATCCGCTCCGCGCAGGCGTGCAGGCTCGTGGTGTCACTAACACTTATGACTTCAGTGCCTTTGCGCGTGCGCTGCAACAGGCCGGCCAGGACTCCGCCGGGTCCTAGTTCGAGGAAGAGATCGCAGCCGCGCTCGAGCAGCCATTCCATGCAATCGACCCAGCGAACGGTTCCTGTAACTTGCTCCTGCAACGTGCGGCGGATTTCTGGGAGAGTATCGGCCGGCGACCCGCTGACATTGCTCAGAACAGCGAAACGCGGGAGTTGGAGAGTAGCGCCGAGTAACTCGGTGCCGATTGCGAGATAGGCGCTGTTTATAAGGCGCGAGTGGTAGGCGCCGGCTACGTTAAGTAAGGTGGCGCGGCGGATGCCGTGTTCTTTTGCAAGGGAAATAGCTAGCTCGACTTTAGCGGCTTCGCCGGAGATGACGATCTGGCCGGGAGCGTTCAAATTGGCAACATCGACATCGGTCTCGGCGGCGAGCGCGCGGACGGCGGTTTCATCGGCGCCGATCATTGCGGCCATCGCGCCCGCGGTGGCGGCGCAGGCTTCTTCCATGAAACGGCCGCGCTTCTCGACCAGGCGCAAACCATCGGCGAAATCGAAAGTGCCCGCCGCGGCATGCGCGGTCCATTCGCCTAACGAGAGACCGGCGGCGGCTTCGATCGCAAAGTCCCCGGCGACTTCGCGTAGAGCGGCGAGACAGGCCAGGCCATGGACATAAAGCGCGGGCTGGCAATTAGCGGTGCGAGTGAGTTCATCGATCGGACCGTTCCAGGCCAGCTCGCTCAGCTTGCGGCCGAGGATGGAATCGGCTTGCTCGAATAAATCCGCAGCCATGGGAAACTGCGCGGCCAGGTCTTTTCCCATACCAACGGTTTGGGCGCCCTGGCCCGCAAAAAGAAGCGCGATCTTTTTCATCTCAAAATTAACTAACGCAATCGCGCGGCTCTGCGCGAGCGGATAGTGCGCGCGGCCCGGTTGCGCGAAAATGCGCTTGCGCGGCGGGAGGCGATTGCGAGCATATCGCTCGTCCCATGGCCTTCACCACGCGCGAAATTGAAAGTCCCGATCCGCTGACGCGCACCGCGCTGGCGGAGAAGGAACTCGCGCCGTTGAGCGACGACATTGGGGAAAAGATGGTGCTCAACATGGGCCCGTCGCACCCGGCGACGCACGGCGTTTTGCGACTCGTTCTGGAACTCGATGGGGAGACGGTAACAAAGGCGACACCGGACATCGGCTACCTGCATCGCGGCGACGAAAAGATCGCGGAGAACATGCAGTACAACCAGTTCGTGCCTTACACGGACCGGCTCGATTATCTTGCGCCACTGGCAAACAACGTCGCCTACGCGCTCGCGGTCGAGAAGCTGATGGGCTGGGAATTACCTCCGCGCGGGAAAGCGATTCGGGTGATTTGCTGCGAGCTGGCGCGTATTCAGGCGCACTTGTTAGGCATCGGCGCCATGGCGCTCGATCTCGGCGCGCTGACTGTGTTCATGTACACCTTCACCGAGCGCGAGAAGATCTACAATTTATGCGAGGTCATTTGCGGCGCGCGCTTCACCACTTCCTACACGCGCATCGGCGGACAGACGCGCGATTTGCCGGAGGTTTTCTTCGCCCAACTCCGGAAGTTTCTCGACGAATTCATCCCGACGGTTGATGAGGTCGATCAACTCCTGACGCGCAATCGCATCTTTGTCGATCGCACTCGCGACGTCGGCGTGATCGCGAAAGACCGCGCGATCGCCTACGGAATTTCCGGGCCGAATTTGCGCGGCAGCGGCATGGAGCACGATCTGCGGCGGAAGCATCCGTATTTGGATTACGAGAAGTACGATTTCGAAGTGGTGATCGGAACGGCCGGCGACGCCTACGACCGATATCTCGTTAGGCTGGAAGAGATGCGGCAGAGCGCGCACATCCTCCGGCAGGTGATCGAGAAAATGCCGAGCGGTCCGATTAATGTGGTCGACTGGAAAAACATGCCGCCACCGAAATCGCACGTGATGACGAAGATGGAGGAATTGATCCATCACTTCATCGTCGTCACCGAAGGACTCGATGCGCCGGTGGGCGAGATTTATTTCGGCGCGGAAAATCCCAAAGGCGAGCTTGGATTTTACATCAACAGCAAGGGCGGCGGGGTGCCGCATCGGCTGAAGATTCGCTCGCCCTCGTTTTGTAATTTGAGCATTTTGCCCGAGCTGCTGCCGGGCTGCAGTGTGAGCGATGTCGTGGCCGTGCTCGGCAGTCTGGACTTCGTCATGGGCGAATGCGACAGATGAACACTTTATGAAATCACTCACGAATACTTGTCGGCTCCTCCTCCTCTCCGTTTTCCTCTGCACGCTCGCGGCCTGCAACCGAAACGGCGCTCCGCTTTCGGCTTCGAAATTGACCCCCGCGAACTACGACCAGATCTCCATGGGCATGTCGAAGTCGCAGGTCGAAACCATTCTCGGCCCGCCCACCACCGCGGAGACGAAGGACATGGTCATTTTCAAAAAGACGACTTATCGCTACGAAGACGGCGCGAAGTTCGCGATGATCACGTTCAAGAATGACGAGGTCGACAGCAAGGACGGCAATCTCGGTCGCGAACCTTAATCGTCGCGCGGCCCTGCGATGAAATTCGATCCGCGAACGCTCCGTTTGCTCGCGCTCTTCGCGGCGAGCGTTTTCGTTTTCGGCGGCTGCCACCCAGGCAAACGCCTAACGAAAGCAAACGTGGACGAGGTCGCGGACGGCATGGCGCGAAAACAAGTCGAATCGATCCTCGGCATGCCGACCACGGTTGAGACAAAGGATTTCGTCGCGCTTAAGAAAACGGTCTACCTCTACAGGCAAGGCAAGGACACTATCACGATCGTTTTCAAAGACGACAAAGTGCAATCCAAGGATAGCACGCTGACCGACTAACTGTTCGCTCCGTGGCTTCGACGATTACAGCCGTGCCCGCCGAATTGGAGCGGGAGATGGACAAGGCCATCGCGCGTTATCCAGCGGATCGGAAACGGAGCGCGTCCATGCCGCTGCTCCATCTTTGGCAGGAACGGTTCGGATTCATCAGCGAGGAAGGCGTGCTGTGGATTGCGCAAAAGCTTGGTTTGCAGCCGATCAATATTCTCGAGCTGGTCACGTTTTATCCGATGTATCGGCAGGCGCCGGCCGGACGAAAACATCTTCGCGTTTGTCGCACGCTCAGTTGCGCCATGGCCGGAAGTTATCGGCTTCGGGAAGAGTTGGCCGCTGCCGCGGGGATCGATCTTCATCACGGCGATTCCGGCATACACAATCCGGTCGCGGTCAGCGCCGATGGAAATTACAGCATCGAGTTCGTCGAGTGCCTGGCCAGTTGCGGCACCGCGCCGGTTTGCATGGTCGATGACGAGTTGATCGAAAATGCCTGCCCGGAAAATGCGCGTGATCTCCTTTCGCTCTCGAGTTCCGCGCACCGAGTTCCGAGTTCGCCTCATCCGCTCGAACGACGTTTGATTTTTCAAAACATCGGCCGCGAGAATTGGTCTAACGACATCGATCGTTATTTGCAGGACGGCGGCTACGAGCAGTTGAAGAAGGCCGTGAAAATGTCGCGCGCCGAGTTAGTCAACGAAGTGAAAACCTCCGGACTTCGCGGACGCGGCGGCGCTGGTTTTCCTTGCGGCGTGAAATGGGGCTTCATCAAGCCGGATGAAAAAAAACCGGTCTATCTCATTTGCAACGCCGACGAATCCGAGCCTGGCACCTTCAAGGATCGCTACATCATCCACGAAGATCCGCACCAATTGATCGAGGGAATGCTCATCTCCGCTTTCGCGCTCGGCGTGAAGACCGCCTACATCTACATCCGCGGCGAGTTCCCGGAAGGCGCGAAGATTTTGGAGCGCGCGATCGAAGAAGCGCGCGCCCAGAACTTGTTAGGCAAAAATATTCTCGGACTCGATTTCGATTGCGAAATTTACATTCACCGCGGCGCGGGCGCTTACATTTGCGGCGAAGAAACGGGAATGATCGAATCGCTCGAAGGCAAGCGCGCCTATCCGCGAATCAAGCCGCCTTACTTTCCCGCCGTTCTCGGCCTCTACATGTGTCCGACGATCGTGAACAACGTCGAAACAATCTGCCACGTGAAGCACATCATCGCGATGGGCGGAGCGGAATACGCGAAACTCGGCCGGCCTAACAACACCGGCACGCGCATCGTTTGTGTGAGCGGCGACGTGCAGCGTCCCGGTTATTTCGAAATCGAAGTCGGCGCCGTCACCATGGGCCAACTGATCTACGACATGGCGGGCGGTCCGCGTTACGGACACAATGTGAAGGCGGTCATTCCTGGCGGCAGTTCCGCGAAAGTCTTGCGCGCGGACGAGCGTTTCAAGATCAAGGATGCCGAGATGTCGCTCTTCGATTTGCCGATGGATTTTGACTCGTTAGCCGCAGCCGGCTCGATGGCCGGCTCGGGCGGCGTGATCGTGATGGACGATTCGCGCGACATGGTTTGGACGCTGAACAACATCAACGAATTCTACGCTCACGAATCGTGCGGCCAATGCACACCCTGCCGCGAAGGCTCGCTTTGGATGAAAAAAATCACCGACCGCATGTTGCTCGGCGGCGGGGTCACGGAAGATCCGCGCACCTTGAAAACCGTCGCGGATAACATCGCCGGCCGGACAATCTGCGCCTTCGGCGAAGCCTGCGCCTGGCCCACGCAAAGTTTCACCGAAAAATTTCCCGAAGACTTCGCGGCCAAGTCTAACAAGTCATCGCCGCCACCACTTCCGCCGGAATTTACACCCGGAGAATTAATTTCAGAACAAAACGGCGCGATGGAAACCGTCCCCCTCGCCCACGATCCCGGCTGGGAACGCGCCGGCGCGAGGAGCGTTATTTGATGAATCAGGAAAGCAGGAAAGCAGGAACGGATTTGCAAGACGCGGACATTACGCACCGCATCATCGGCGCGGCGATTCGTGTCCATCGCGCGCTCGGTCCCGGATTTCTTGAGTCGGTCTACGAAGAAGCCCTCGCGGTCGAGTTCGCGCTAAGCGGCATTCAATTCGTTAGGCAGAAACCGATTCCGCTCTTCTACAAAGATCATCAGATCGGCGAGCATAGATTAGACTTCCTCGTCGAGAACCGAGTCGTCGTTGAACTAAAGGCGATCCGCTCGCTGGAGGACATCCACTTCGCGATCGGCCGCAGCTATCTCAAGGCAACAAGTCTCTACGACGGCTTACTCCTAAATTTCGCGACCGCCCCGCTAACCATCAAGCGCTTCTGCCGAGAACAAGGCACGGAAGCCCGGCCCGACTTCCGCTCCTAATTCCTGTTTTCCTACTTTCCTGATTCATAAATGCCAGACCCCGCTCCAGTCATGATCAACGTCCAAATCGACGGCGTCTGGCGGCAATTCCCGAAAGGCACGCGTCTGATCGAAGCGTGCGAGCAGGCTGGCAGTTACGTGCCGCGTTATTGTTATCACAAGAAGCTCAGCTCGCCGGGCAATTGCCGGATGTGTTTGATCGAGCAGGGCATGCCGAAGATGGGGCCGGATCGCAAACCGGTCATCGGCGCGGACGGCAAACCCGAGATTAATTGGATGCCGCGTCCGCAAATTTCCTGCGCGCAGGACGTGGCCGAAGGCATGGGCGTGCGCACGACCTCGCCGCTGGTCGAAGAATGCCGCAAAGGCGTCATGGAATTTCTCCTGATCAACCATCCGCTCGATTGTCCGATCTGCGATCAAGCCGGCGAATGTCGGCTGCAGGAATTCAGCGTCGAATACGGCAATGCGGCTTCGCGATTCCTCGAGAACAAGGTCAAGAAACCGAAGAACGTCGAGCTCGGTCCGCGCGTCACGCTTGATGATGAACGCTGCATTCTTTGCTCGCGTTGCATTCGCTTCTGCCAGGAAATCGCGAAGGACGATGTGCTCGGGTTCATCGATCGCGGAAGTCACAGCGTGCTGACCGCGCATCCGAACAAACGATTGGAAAATAATTACTCGCTGAACACCGTCGACATCTGTCCGGTCGGCGCGCTCACCTCCTCAGACTTTCGCTTTAAGATGCGCGTCTGGTTTTTAAAGGAGACGAAAAGTTTTTGCACGAGTTGCGCGACCGGTTGCAACACGCTCATCGGCACGCGCGAAGGTGTGATCTATCGCCAGACGCCGCGCGAAAACGACGCCGTCAATTCCACCTGGATGTGCGATTACGGCCGCTTGAATTTCGATTATCTGCAATCGGAGAAGCGTTTGCTCGAGCCGAAGATTCTCAGCGGCGACAAATTGATTCCGATCGATTGGCGAACCGCGATCATGCACGCGGCGGCGCAATTGCACAATTTTCAGGGCTGGGAAATCGCCATCATCGCTTCCGGACGAATGACCAACGAAGAACTTTGGCTAACGAGTCGTTTGGCGCGTGTCCTCGGCGTGCAGTGGCTCGACATCATTCCCCATCGCGGTCCGGGCGATGACATTTTGCTGAGCGAAGATCGCAATCCGAACACGAACGGCGCGCGCTTATTGAAAGTCGCGAGCGATCAAGGCGCGCAGTTAAAACAAATTGTCGACGGCGTCGGGAGCGGTCAGATCAAGGCGGTCATCGCGCTCGGGGAAGATCCGCGCGATGCCGGACTTACGATCGAGCAGCTCACGCAATTGCCGGCGTTCGTAGTAATGAACATTCTGGAAAGCGACGCCACGCAAGCCGCGACCGCGCTCCTTCCCGCCTCCGGCTTCGCGGAAAAACGCGGCTCGATGATCAATCGCACCGGTCGTCTGCAGCGTTTGAATCGCGCCGTTCAACCGCCGGGACAAGCGCGCGACGATTGGGAAATTTTGCGCGACCTCATTCAGGAATGTTCCGGGCAAAACGGCATTTACACGATCGAAGAAGTCTTCGCGCAGATGAGTCAATCAGTGCCCGAACTGGCCGGGTTGAGCTTGAGTAAAATCGGCGATCTCGGGACGCAGGTCATGACGATTGCGCAAAAGGAAGCGAAGCCGGCCTCGATCGATACCAGTTCGGCGGCCGCGCCGCCGACACAAGAAGTTCCCGCAAAATCGAAGGGCAACTGACGCTATCATGACGCACGATCCGCGGAGTCCCATTGACGTGAGCCAAAAGCGGCGCAGCGGCGCCGCACTCCAAGACGCCAAGCGGCAGCCGACGCTCGCAGGGTCGCGGCAGCGTTTTGGAGTGCGGCGCCGCTGCGCCGCTTTCATTGCGCGCACAAAATGACGATGGACTACGCATTCATCCTCATCAGCTTCGCCAAGATCACTGGCCTGCTCGCGGTCGTGCTCGGCCTGATGAATTACAGTGTTTATGCCGAGCGCCGGATTAGCGCGCTCATTCAGGATCGCGTCGGGCCCAATCGTGTCGGGCCGTTCGGCCTGCTGCAACCGATCGCCGATGCCGCGAAGTTTTTGCTGAAAGAAGATTTCACGCCCGCGCACGTAAACACTTTTTATTACTGGCTCGCGCCATGCCTGGCCATGATTCCGGCGATCACCACGCTCGCGGTCGTGCCGTTCGGCAGCACGCTCCTCGGCGTGCCGATGGTCATCGCCGACATCAACGTCGGTGTGCTTTTCGTCTTCGCCATCGCCTCGTTAGGCGTTTACGGCATCGTCATTGCGGGTTGGTCTTCCAATTCGAAATTTCCCTTCCTCGGTGGCGTGCGTTCCAGCTCGCAAATGATCTCCTACGAGCTCTCGTTAGGCCTGGCCGTCATCCCGGTTTTTCTGCTCGTCGGTCAACTTCGCCTAACGAGTATTGTGCAATACCAAATCCAGCATGGCTGGATGATCGCGCCCTTCATTGGCGATTGGACGAACCTCGGCAAATGGCTCCTGGCCATTCCGATGTTCATCTCGTTCGTTGTCTTCACCATCGCCATTTTTGCGGAAACGAATCGGTTGCCGTTCGATTTGCCGGAAGCCGAAACGGAACTCGTTGGCGGTTACCATACCGAATACGGCTCGATGAAATTCGGGCTCTTTTTCCTCGGCGAATACATCGCGATGATCACCGGATCCTCAATTATCGTGACGCTTTTCCTCGGCGGCTGGCATCTGCCATTGCCCTCGTGGCACGGCCAATTTCATTGGGTATCGATCGACGGTTCGCGCGGAATATTCGCCGGCCTTTTCAACATCGCCGTCTTTTTCGCCAAAGTGATCGCGTTGCTCTTCATTTTCATTTGGGTGCGCTGGACTTTGCCACGCTTCCGCTACGATCAACTGATGCGGCTCGGCTGGGTTTTCTTTTTCGAAATCGCGCTCGTGAACATCTTTATCGCGGCCATCATCATCGCTTACTTCCCGCAATCGTGATGAATCAAGGAAAAAGGAAAGTAGGAAATAAGACGATGCTGCTGAAACTCTGCTCCGTTTCTCTTCCTGCTTTCCTGCTTTCCTGATTCATATCTTTCCTCATGGCCATCACCGTTCGCCGTCCGATTCTAACCTGGAAAGAACGCGTCTATCTGCCCGCGATCTTTAGCGGCATGGCGCTAACCATGAAGCATTTTCGGAACATGATTTTCGGCCGCACGAAAGTGACGATGCAATATCCCGAGGAAAAATGGGACAGCCACATGCCCGAGCATTATCGCGGCGCGCCCACGCTCGTGCGCGATGTCGCGGGCCGCATTCGTTGCGTCGCCTGTCAGCTTTGCGAATTCATCTGTCCGCCGCGCGCGATCAAAATCATTCCGGGCGAGCTTTCGCCTAACGACAAGTTCGCCAAGGTGGAAAAATATCCTAACGAGTTCGACATCGATATGATCCGCTGCATTTACTGCGGCATGTGCGAAGAAGTTTGCCCGGAACAGGCGATTTTCCTGCGCAAAGATTACGCCATAACCGGCCTCTCTCGCGCCGAGATGGTGCACGACAAAGAGAAACTGCTCGAGCTCGGCGGCGTCATGCACGGCGTCGTCCTGAAGTGGAACGAGAAGAAATGAGCGCCGTTTCCGCAAGCGTTGTCATCCTGAGCGCGCTCGTTTGAGGAAGAGCAATTATGCCCGCCTACCTTTTCTGGATTTTTGCGATCCTCATGCTGGTCTTCGGCGCGGCCGTCGTGATGAATCGCAACCCGATCGCCAGCGCGCTTAGCCTCGTCGTTAGCTTCATCGGCCTCTCCGCACTCTTCATTTCGCTCGATGCTTTTTTCATCGGCATCATCCAAGTGCTGGTCTATGCCGGCGCAGTCATGGTGCTGTTTCTTTTCATCATCATGCTGCTCGATTTGCGCGCGGAAGAACGGCGCAAAATCAACGTCGTCACCTTCGCTGGCGGGCTCGCCGTTTCGCTCGCGCTTTTTGTGCAAATTTATCTGGTCGTCACGCAACTCCGGGGCGCCAGGCAACCGTTCGCGGCCCTGCCCGCTGGACACGTCGATGACGTTCGCGCGATCGGTTTCCTCCTCTTCGAGAACTACAATTTGCCCTTCCAAATCATCGCCGTGCTCGTCCTGGTCGCGACCATCGGCGTGATCGTCTTGAGCAAACGGGAGCTGCGCTAAACGATGGCGACGTTGGGCGATTACTTACTGGTGAGCGGACTGCTTTTCACGATCGGCTTCGCCGGCGTGCTTCTTCGGCGGAACATCATCATCATCTTTATGTCGCTTGAGTTGATGCTGAACGCGGCCAATCTTTCGCTGGTCGCTTTCTCGCGCGCGCGGATCGATCCGGCCGGCCTGCCTAATTATCACGGGCAGGTTTTCGTCTTCTTCATCATCACCGTCGCCGCCGCAGAAGTGGCGGTCGGGCTCGCGATTATCGTCGCGCTTTATCGCGCGCGGCAGACCACGCATGTGGAAGACATCAGCAGTTTGAAATTCTGACTCATGACCAAACCAACGGAACACAGCCATTGTGGCTGTGCGGTTAGCGGGCTTTTAGCCCGGTGGCTGCGTGATCTGCGGGCTAAAAGCCCGCGCGCCGCACAGGCTGAAAGCCTCTGTTCCTTATGACTGACAAACTTCCCTGGTTCGTCTTGCTGCTGCCGTTAATTTCGGCCGCGGTCATCCTCTTGCTCACCCGGCGATCAGGCAACATCAGCTCCGCGATTTCGGTCAGCGCGGCAGTCGTCGGATTTCTCCTGGCTTGCGCGATCTTTGCCACGCCAAATATCGCCGTCGCGTCGTTCACCTGGATCGATCTTCGCCCGCTCCTCTTCGTTCCGCTCGGGCTAACGCTCGATTCCCTGAGCAAAACCATGCTCCTGCTCGTGACTAGCGTGGGCGCGCTCATTCACATCTACTCGTTAGGCTACATGCGCAACGACGCCGGCAAGGCGCGCTACTTCGCGGCGCTCTCGCTCTTCATGTTCTCCATGCTCGGCATCGTGCTCGCGAACAACTTCGTCATGATGTTCATCTTTTGGGAACTGGTCGGGGTCAGTTCCTATTTGCTGATCGGGCATTGGTTCGAACGCGACGCCGCGGCCGATGCGGCTAAGAAAGCTTTCCTGACCAATCGCATCGGCGACTTCGGATTCATGCTCGGCATCCTGATGGTTTGGAGCGCGACCGGCACGGTTGTTTTCGGCGAGATCGCCGGGAAGATCGGCGGCCTAACGAGTCATCCCGGTTACCTGACTGCGGCGGCGTTGCTCGTTTTCTGCGGCGCCGTCGGAAAGTCCGCGCAATTTCCGCTACACGTTTGGTTGCCCGACGCGATGGAAGGCCCGACCCCGGTCTCGGCGCTGATCCATGCCGCCACGATGGTGGCAGCAGGCGTTTACATGCTCGTGCGCGTCGGATTTCTTATTCAAATCTCGCCGCCGGCGCTGCATGTCATCGCCTGGATCGGCACGATCACCGCGCTCATGGCCGGCTTGATTGCCACGCAACAGGACGACATCAAACGCATCCTCGCCTACTCCACCCTCTCGCAACTCGGCTACATGATCATGGCCGTCGGCCTAACGAGTGGTGAAGCGGCCATGTTCCATTTATTCACGCACGCGTTTTTCAAAGCGCTCCTTTTCCTCGGCGCGGGCTCGATCATTCTCATGCTTCATCACGAGCAAAACATTTGGAAGATGGGCGGCCTCGCCGGAAAATTGCGCATCACTTTTGGGACGTTTCTAATCGGCACCCTCGCGCTCATTGGTTGTCCACCGTTCAGCGGCTTCTTTAGCAAAGACGCCATCCTCGGCCTCGCGCACGAGAAGAGTCTGGCCATTTTTTGTCTCGCGCTCTTCACCGCTTTTCTGACCGCCTTCTATATGCTGCGCCTCGTCCTGGTCGTGTTCTTCGGAAAAGCGCGCAGCGAAAATGCCGAGCACGGCCGCGAGGCTTCGCTGGTCATTGTCGGTCCGCTAATCCTGCTCGCCATTCCCGCCGCGCTGGCCGGATTCGGATTTTTCTCCGGGAGATTTCTCCAGCTTCCGCATCTCGCAGAAACGACCACGGCTTGGATTCTGCCGACCACCGCGATGCTTTGCGGCCTCGTGCTCGCTTTCGTTCTCTATCGCAATCGCGAATCCGATCCGCTCAACATCGCCATCTTCCGCAACCGTTTTTATCTCGATCAACTTTACGCTTGGCTGATTAGCGTGACGCAAGATTTGCTCGCGCGCATCGCGGCGTTTTTCGATCGATGGGTTCTCGATGCAGGCGCTATTCGCGGCGCGAGCAGCGCCACTTTCGGCCTCGGATCACTCGTTAGGCTATTTCAGGTCGGCAATCTCCAGGCCTACGCATTCCTCTTCGGCCTCGGCGTTGTTGGGATCATTTACTTCACCGTTTTCCGATGAACCTGCTGCCGTTCGTTTTCATCTTCGCGCCTCTGCTTGCGGCGATCGTCATCCTCGCTGGCGCGCCCGCTCGCATGACCGCGCTGGCCGCTTCCGGCCTGACTTTGCTCGCGAGCGTCGTCGCTTTTTTTCAACTCAAACCCGGCGGGTACAACTTCGTCACCACATTTCCGATCAGCGCGGAGTGGGGCTTGAACTTCACTCTCGGCCTCGATGGCTTGAGTATGATTATGGTTCTGCTGACCGTGATCGTGACGCTCGCCGCGGTCTGGTTCACCGGAAAAATAGCGGACCACGAGCACTCGTTTTACGCCTGCCTGCTCCTCATCGCGGCCGGGGCGATGGGCGCCTTTGCCTCGTTAGACCTTTTCTTCTTCTACGCCTTTCACGAGCTCGCGCTCATCCCGACATTCTTGCTTATCGGCATTTGGGGCAGCGGCAATCGCTACGCCGCCGCCCGGAAAATCACCATCTATCTCGCCACCGGCAGTTTCATTTTGCTGCTCGGCTTGATCATGCTTTATCGCAGCGTGCCGGAAGCCGCGCGCAGTTTCGATCTGCGCATTCTGCAAAACGCGGCGAGCGCCGGTCAAATTCCCGCCCTCGCGCAGCAGCACATTTATCTACTGCTCTTGATCGGTTTCGGAATTCTGATTTCGCTTTTCCCGTTTCACACCTGGGCGCCGGAAGCCTACGCCTCCGCGCCGGCGCCAGCCGCCATGGTGCATGCTGGTGTGCTGAAAAAATTCGGCCTCTACGGTTTGCTCCGCATCGCGCTGCCCATGTTGCCGGAAGGCGCGAAACATTGGGCGTGGCTGCTCATCATCCTCTTGTTAGGCAACATTATTTACGTCGGCCTCGTTACGCTCGCGCAAAAGCGGCTCGATTGGATGCTCGGCTATTCCAGCGTCATGCACATGGGTTACATTTTCCTGGGCATCGCGAGCGGCAATCTTCTCGGCGCGAACGGCGCGGTCATTCTCATCTTTGCGCACGGACTTTCCATCGCGCTGCTCTTCGCCGTCGCCGGAGAAGTGCGCGCGCGCACCGGCACGCTTGTCCTGGACGATCTCGGTGGTCTCGCGAAAACGATGCCGGTCGCCGGCCTCGCCTTTGGGTTCGGCGCATTCGCCTCCATCGGTCTGCCCGGCCTGGCCAACTTCAGCGGCGAAGTGATGATCTTCTTCGGCGCATTTCGCAACGGCGCGGATCTCGAGCGTTTTCACATTTTCCAAATCGCCACGCTCCTCGCCCTTTGGGGCGTAGTCATTTCCGCCGTCTACATGCTGCGCGCGTATCGCTCGGTTTTCTGGGGCGCAAGCGCGGATAAGTTTTCCGCTTTCGACGATCTGAACACGCGCTTGCGTTGGCCGATCGGACTACTCATTGCCGCGCTTCTCTGGATCGGATTTTATCCGCAAACGTTCGTGCGCATTATCTCTCCAACATTGAACACTTCACTCTCCGAGAAATAAATGTTCACCGCGCCGACATTGGAAATCGCGGTCATGTTGCTGGGATTTTTCATCCTGCTCTTCGAAGCCTTTTCCTCAAACACAGACAAACGCGCGCTCGCCCTCATCGGGATCGTCGGCCTAACGACTGTTCTCGCCGCCAGCTTTTTCTTGTCCGCGCCGCACCCGCTCGAAGCGACCGGTTTTTGGTCGTTCTACAGCGCCGATCCGTTGGCGATTTTTTATAAACGCTTCGCCCTCGTGACGACCATTCTCGTTCTCATCATGATGATCGATTACGCGCCGGTCGTTAGGCAATCGATCCACGGCGTCACGCAACAAGCCGGTCTCGGAGAATTTTTCGCGCTCCCGCTTTTCACCTGCGCCGGCCTGATGTGGATGGCATCGGCGATCGATTTCGTGATGATTTTCGTCTCGCTCGAAGTGGTCACAATGTCGTTTTACGTCCTGGTTGCATTCACTCGGCGCAATCCAAATTCGCTCGAAGCCGGCGTGAAATATTTGATCCTGAGCGCGCTCTCGACCGGCTTCCTTGTATACGGCATCACCTGGATTTTTGGCGTGACCGGCGAAACAAATCTACCGCGAATTAGCGCCGCCATCGGCCGGGGCGGATTCGAGCACGGACCACTTTTGTTCGGCATGGTCCTGGTCTTGGTCGCGCTCGGATTTAAGATCGCCGCTGTCCCATTTCAAATTTGGGTGCCGGATGTTTATCAAGGCGCGCCCACGCCGGTGACCGCCTATCTTTCCGTCGGATCGAAGGCCGCGGGCTTCGTCGTCTTGCTTCGCGTCTTGCAGCCTTTTTTCATGCTGCCGCAAATGCAGCGCCTGCTCGTGCTCGTGGCAATTCTGACCATGCTCTACGGAAATCTCGCGGCGCTTCCGCAGACGAATTTGAAACGATTGCTCGCGTATTCGAGTATCGGGCACGCCGGTTATTTGCTCATCGGCATCGTCTCCTACGCGGGCGAAGCGGTCAGTTTTTATCTCGTTTCCTATTTGTGCATGACCATCCTGAGCTTCGCCGTGCTCATCGTGGTTGCGAACCAAACCGGCGATCGGATCGAGGATTTTAACGGCCTGTCGAAACGCGCGCCCTTCCTCTCCTTCGCCATGTTGGTTTCGATGGCTTCGCTCGCCGGCATTCCTTTTACCGCTGGATTCCTCGGTAAATTTTTTATCTTCGACGCCGCCATTCGCCAGCATCAAACAGCACTGGTCGTCGTCGGGGTCCTGACGGTGGCGTGCGGATTTTATTATTACTTCAAGATTGTGCGCGCGATGTACTGGGAACCCGCAGTTGAGACCGGGGCAATTCCCCTAACGAGTCTTTCACGCCTTACCATGATCGCGCTCATCGGCGGAATCATTGTGCTCGGCGTCTACCCGCAACCGATCTTAAACGCGCTGCATCAATAGACCGTTGAATGCCGCGCAGTCCGTCGGCGACGCAGCGCTACCAATCCGGCGCCGAGGCCGAGCAGAGGAGTGATGACGGTTCCGGAATGGCTTGGAAATCGCCGAGAATGACATTGTTCCCAATCGTATTCACGGTGAAGGAACCCATTCCATCCACGGTCGTCACCCGGCCGGCGGCGACGTTCGAAAACATGCCGGTAATCGCCTGATTCGAATTGATAATGCTGAAGGTGTTCGCCGAAGTGATGCTGATGTTGAAGCCGTTGATCAGGCTTACGCTTAGCGTGCCGTTCAGATTCAAGGCTACCGTCCCGGCTTCGGTCAGCACGTCGTATTGTGTGCCCGCGGTGGTGCCGCCGATTTCAAACTGAAGATTCGAGCTGGAAGCGAGCGAGAGGTCGCCGCTGATCGAAAGTTGTCCCGCGGAGAGACCCGGCGCGACGATTGCGGAATTAGCGACGTTCGCGTTGATGGTGCCATTCCCTTCCAAACGACCGCCAGAAATTGTGATCGTCTGCCGAACACTGCTGTTATTGATCGCGTTGATTGTTCCGCCGCCACTGACCCGAGTCACACCGGCCGTCTGCGTGTAGCCGATCGGCAGACTGAGCACGCCGCCGTTAGTCGCTTGGAACGTTCCCTGATTTGTGAAGCTGACGGGCTGCACGTAAATGGTCAGGCCACTCACCTGGCTTGAGATGAGCCCTTGATTGGTCAGGGTCATTGCGCCAGTGAAGTTGAACCCCCCTCCGATGTTCCCGCTTCCGCCAAAGCCGGTCTCGCTCCGGATCACCCCGGTCGCGCCAATGGTGAAGTTGCTCGTGCCCACGGCCGTGGTGTTGACGTAGCGACCGCTCCCGCCGGAGCCTTCGAACAGGATCGTCCCGCTCAAAGTCTGGTTAGGCGCAAAGCCCAGCTCGCTCGAGTTACCTGAGAGGTGGGCGTTGGTAAAGGTCGTCCCTCCATCGAGCTTGGTTCGCGCCGAGCCGGTGCTTAAAGTCAGGTCTCCGCTGACCGTCACTCCACTTAAGAGGTTGCTGCTGTTGGAGGCGGCAGCAAAAGTCCCCCCACTGACATTCACGACGGTGTTGCTAATCGTGCCGCCGTTAAGCTGATAGGTCCCCGCATTGAGTGAAATGCCGTTGGTCGCGGTGAACGTGTTGGCGGTGTGATTGAGGGTGGCGTTGGCCGAAGAGATCAGCAGACTTTCGACCGTAATCGACACAGCCAAGGTGACGGTGTAGGCGGCGCCAGTCGCGCTGATGACCGCAGCGTAGGTCGGCACGCCTCCGTTTCCGTTGTTCGGGTAATTGGGATTGCTGCTCCACTTCGTAGGATCGTCCCAGTTTCCATCGACGGCAGAATTCCAGGTGGAAGTAACGTCTGCGTCGGGAACACTAATCTTCCCGCGACGATGAACGTGGCGCCCTGTGTTCCGGGTGGAGGAAACGTCTCCGGCATGAAGCGCGGTAATGGAGAGGACGAACAGTGCGGCCCGAAGGAAAAAGCCGCCGAAATGCAGGGGGGTTTGTGTTCATATGGTTTTTCTGGGTGGGATCAACGCAGCCTAGCGGGTTCTCCTAACTGAAGGGAAGGTTGATTTTCTCCGAAAGTGTGAACGCCGCTGATCAGCGGCATTTCGTCAGAGTCTACCGCAGCCGACTCTGAGCGCGTTCCGTCCCCCGTCCCACGCCTGACCATCGCGAGCGATCGCTGGTTATCGTCGCCCGGAAGTTTTCGCGCTCGTTGCCCATGATCCATTTGAAACTTCTCCCGGCCCGCGCCATAGAATTTCATGACAAGCAACCTGGCAACCCGACGACTCGTTCAGCTCGGGGCTCTCTTTCTCATCGGCGATGGCGTGATGGGTTTATTGAAACCGCGCTGGCATTCGCTCCTTTGGCATTTCGGACCGGAACTGGCGCGCGCCGTCACGGAGGAACTCGCGGAGCATCCGAAGATGGCGCGTTCCGTTTACTTGGCGGAAGCCGCCCTCGGCGTGATTCTGGCTTCCAGCCAAACGCCCGAGCAATAAGCACTCGTTAGGCGGAGTTTGCCGCGCCGCGCTAAAGAAAAATCGGGGGGGGCAGAAAGGCCGCGCTGTAGAGAAATCCGAAGACGAGATGCGCTTGCGCGGTTCCCGGCACGCTTCCGTTGCGAGCCGCGCGCACGAGCAACGGCATGGTCAGAAGCGTGCCCAGGCTCCAGAGCGGAAGCAGCCGCAGGTACACGCCCGTGACGACGAAGGCAAGTGGCCCGAAGAGCAGGAAGCGTTGCAACATCCTGCCCGCCACGGGCGAGAGCGAAGTGGCCAGCGTGCGCACGCGCGCAGCGCGATCATCGGCCGCGTCGCGCAGATTATTGGCGTGGAGGATGGCGTCGACCAGTAAGCAAATTGGCAGCGAATAAAGAGCGACCAGAAGCCATTGCCGCATTCCCACTTCACCGGCTTGCACAAGATAAGAGCCGCTCGTTAGGCCAAAACCAAAAGCGGCAATGATCAGAATATCGCCGAAGCCATATTTCTTGAGAAATGCCGGATACAAAATTGCGCAAGCCAGCCCGACGAGCGCGAGCGGAACCACGGCCGCACTCTGCGCACGAAGTAAAAACAGACCGCAAACCGCCGCGCCCGCAAAAAGCAAAGACGCGAAGGTCAGTGCCTGCGCGGAGGTCATGAGCGCGGTCGTCAGGACACCGCTGCCGTGTTCTGGCCGCGTGTCGACACCGTTCACGAAGTCGAAGTAATCATTTAAAATGTTCGCACCGAAATGCGCCAGAATCGCGCCGACTAAAACCGCAACGAAGGTCGGCCCGTGAAAATGGCCGGCACCCAGTTCGCCATACCCGCGGGCGGCCAAAACCGTCCCGAGCAAGACCGGCACGATACTCGCAGGTAGCGAATAGGCGCGAGTGGCGCGCCACAAGACAGCGAGTGTCATCCGCAGCACACTACGCAAGCTCGCGCCTGTACGGCAATTTTTCCGAGACTCGACGCAGCTATTTCACGTCGACAAATTGACGTCGTTGTCGTATTTCTCGGTCTCCGGCACGAGGAGATTCAACCGCGAAAAATGAGCGCCACCAGCACAAGATCGGAGCCGTGCAGCGTTGCCAGTCCATCACTGGAACGGTTGATTTCGGAAGTGCGCGCGGTGGTAAAATCGGAATGTGATTGCCAAAAAATCGGGCACACCGTGGCGGAGCTTCTGCAACCGTACCTCGGCTTTGGTGATTTCCTGACGGCCGAGCAGCTCGAGCCGGACCAGACCAAATATCGCCAACACATTTTGCACGTGGAGTCCGACGGCAGCTTTTCGATCGTCGCGCTGGTTTGGCTTCCGGGGCAGAAAACGCCGATCCATGATCACGTCTCCTGGTGCGTCGTCGGAGTGTATCGCGGCGAGGAACACGAGACCGTGTATGAAAAGGCGGGCAGCGCGAACGGGGGCTATCTGCGCACGGTCGGGCACGGTTTTAATCCGCGCGGATCTGTCGTAGCGCTCCTTCCGCCGGGCGACATTCATCACGTCGCGAATGACGGCGCCGAGCTGGCCGTTTCACTCCACATCTACGGCGCGAATATCCGGATGCTGGGTTCCAGCATACGGCATCGATACGACTTGGAAGTTCGCAGCGCTTTCTAAGGCGGCGTCTCCACGTCTCCCTGTCTAGGGCTCTGCGAGATAATATATTTCGACCAACCCTACTCCTTCGGTGTCCGCCGTCCGGAGTTCATTGCTTACCACCGCAGTGTAGTTCCCGTTAGGCACAGTCACGATGAGGGCTGCTTCGCGACGATCCTCTGGAGCTAAGTTAACGGCGACAATCTCCGCTTCCTGATCGCTTTGCCACGCCTTGTTCTCGGCCAGGACCGTTCCATCAGAATTGTAGAGGGTGATCATTGGATCTTGCAATGTGTGAGGAACTCCTTGCGTCTGCAGACTTGGGCCGAGCGCACGGACCAGAATTTTCGCGGGTCCGTTGTGAATAATGAAACCACCAATCAGTACATCGTTATTAGCTTCTACTCGGGCGCGCGTCGACAGGTTTCCGATACGGCCCGATGAAGGATCGATATCGTAGATCTCCACTAAGCCTAGACCGCTTTGGTCGCTCTTATCTCGCAGAAGAGCAGTGTAAGCCCCAGGAATGAGCGTGGCCACAATCGCGCTCTCACGCGGGTCGGTCGGCTCTAGCCCATTGTCTCTCAAGTCATCACTCGAAACGAAGTTGTCGTTCTCGGCGATCACCTGCGTGCTGTCGTGAAGTTCTAAAGTCGGATCCGAAATTATATTCGTTAGGCCAGCGTTATTCAGACTTGGGCCTAAACCCCGGATGACGACCTTCTTGGGTACATTCCCGGTAATGATAAAACCACCGATCATGACATCATCGCCCGGCCGGGTTATTCCGCGGCTGGATACATTAGCCAATGGTCCGGGGAGAACAAGCCCCGGTGGCGTTGGACTCGGAATGGGCGTGGGTGTCGGGCTAGGTAACGGAGTTGGAGTTACAGTGGGGGACGGACTTGGCGCCGGAATCGGTGTCGGGGAAGGAATCGGCGAAGGGCTGACGGTTGGGCCCGGCGAAGGCGTAGGAGTCGGAGAGGGAACCGAAGGGAAGACAATATTCTCCCAATGCAGAGGCTCCGAGTTGAAAGCCTCGTTACATGCGACCGTGGGATAACGATACTCGAACACTTTGCCGCTTTGTGGCGTCAGGCCAACCAGCTCAGCATAAAGGTTACTTCCCAAGTTTACGATGTAGGCATAATCGAGCAACAAGGACTGGCCGACTCCATCTTCGTAAACACTTGAGCAAAAAGCACTGTAGAGGCTCTGACCACCATCATAAGTCCAAGTCTCCGTCGCCTCAGCAGCCCGTAAGTTTAACGTATATCTTCGAGCCGCGCTAAAGGTCCGACTGTCCCCGGCAGGATTATGGTTTACACTGGCTGTGCCGTTGTCGAATAACAGAAGCTCATCATCCCCCGTGATTGAAATCGCATGCTGACCGATCGGCGGCAGGCTGCCAGGCGTTAGACCTAGGGCCAAGCGCTGAAGAGAAGAAAATTGCGCCCAGCTCTTTGTTGGATCACCGAGAATCCATTTTACCGCACCACTTTCATAATCGAGCGCGATAACGAAATTCTCACGGCTGGAGACAAGCAATGAATCATCGGAACTCCTGTAAGCCATTGCGTTGCTGTGAAACCAATCACGGTCCGGTTGCACAAACTGAGAGGGATCATCTCCTCCTGCTATCATTACATCTCTCAGGATCTGGACTAAGTCCCAACTCTTTAAGACATTTCCCTCAAGATCGGTTTCGCCGACAATCGATCCGTCGTAGACGGTTGAGTTAGTTTGAAACAAAATTCCCTGTTTACCACGTTCCAAAGTGTGGTGCAGGTAGGTAAACCCAAGGGAGCTGTAGTCCGAAACATTGCTAACACTGCCGTCTAGCTCAATCCGCACCAGCCGCGGAGTGCCCGGCGGGGAGAGGTAGAATACGTTATCGTAGTTAATCACAGTGAAGCTTGCGCTGCCCGCGGTACCGACCCATCGAATTTCGCCATCTGTATCCAGAACTGTCGGAGAAGAGTTTCCGCAGGCATTTTTTACCAAAATGAAGTCGTAGGTCAGGCTGGTGTTGACGTCACGTGGTTGAATCACATTCGACTGACTAAAGCCGCAAGGATCGCCGAAGGAATCGGTTACCAGTTGAATGTTTTCTGCGCTCGAGGAGCCGTCGTTGAAGTGGTAGGTCAGGGTCACGTCATTCGCGAATGAGGCGTAGAGGCCGAAAACCGGCACAAGCAGCTCCCCCGTGGCCCGCACGGAATAGCCCCTCGCTTCGAGATAACTCACCGGATAGGTCGCGGAAAGGGGCCGGGTGACCGACCCGGCTTTTGGCGCAATGCTGAATTGGATGCTCTGCAGCGCGTTCGAATCGCTGACGCTTAGGTCGACGAAGCGGATAAAAGGCGTTGGTCCCGCGGTGTCGCGATTAATACGAATCGTCGTGTCGCTGGCCAAGTTAGCGTGGCCAACCTGGCAAAAGAGCGAGAGAACGAAACCTGCGAGGAATGGATATTTTTTCATTTCTGGGCGAGCGAAGCGATCATTGAACTCCGCACCAAGGTGGAAAGTGCGTTTTCGTTTCGAACTTCAATAATTGCCAAAATCGAAGACCGATCAACTTCGGGGTCGCCAATTTCGCAAAAAGATTTGACGCATTTTTCACCCGCAGCTCGTCTGGCATATCGTTTGCTTGCCAAAGTATCTCATGCATCAACCATCCGCGCTCAAACTATCTCGCAACCTGCTCAAGCCTTTCTTCTTGGCAGGCTTGCTCATCGCGCTTCTCGGAAACATTTCGACTCAGGCCAAGACGCTGAAAGTGCCTAACGAGGAATTCGCCATCGCCTCGATTAATATTCCGAGCGATTGGGAGCCGGAAGAAATCAACAACGGCGTCGCGGGAACGAGTAAGGATGAAGCGGTTTATCTCGCGGTCGTGGCGGTTGGTTCCGAGAAAGGGCTGAACGCGGAGATCGACGACACTTTCGCGATGCTAAAAGACCACAAAGTGATCCTGGACACTTCTTCGAAGAAGGAGAACAAATTCAAGATCAATGGGCTCGATGCCGACGAATTGCTTTTCCAAGGCAAGGATGAAGATGGTCCCGCCTCGGTCAGCATCACCTTCGTGCCGATAAAGGATAAGGTGATCGTCCTGACTTACTGGGTCTCGACCAATGAAGAGGCGAAACATCAGGAAGAAGTTGGCAAAATTGTCGGCAGCCTGAAGCCGACGGAATAATTATTCGACGCCGTTTGTCGGCGACATCAAGGCGAGCCGGCGCGACAATTTTGTCGTGACGCCATTGGTCGAATATCTGCGCGCAACCAAGAAGGCGCTTATTTTTACTGGCGCGGGAATTTCGACAGCGAGCGGCATTCCAGATTTTCGCGGCCCGCAGGGAGTTTGGACCCGCCGGAAACCGGTTTACTTCCACGATTTCATGACTTCGGAAGCCGCGCGGATCGAACACTGGGATTTCAAACTCGAAGGTCGGGATGCCTTTTGTGCCGCGCGTCCGACGGCGGTTCATCGCGCGATCACGCACTTGGAAAGCCTCGGGAAAATCGCCGCGGTCATCACGCAGAACATCGACGGATTGCATAGCTTGGCCGGAACCAGCGGCGAACGTCTGGTCGAGCTACATGGCACGAACGCCCTCGTCGCCTGCCAAAGTTGCGGAGCTCGAAGCGAGCCCGCGCCGCACTTCGAATATTTTCGCGCGCATCGCATTCCGCCGCGTTGTTCGTGCGGCGGTTTTCTTAAGCCCGCGACGATCAGTTTCGGTCAAAGCCTTGATCCGCGGGAGCTGGAACGCGCCGCGCAAGCCGCAGAGGAAGCGGATCTGGTTGTGGCTTTAGGTTCAACCTTATCCGTCTATCCTGCCGCTTCGTTTCCGCTGGAAGCCGCGCGTCGCGGCGTGCCCTATGTGATCATCAATCGCGGAGCGACCGAGCACGATGAAGAACGCTGCGTAAGCCTGCGCATAGAGGGCGAGGTAAACGAAATTTTCCCGGCCGCCATCGAGCAGGCGACGCGCTAAAATTTGCACGGCGCAGTTTTCAAAAAAAAGATGCGACCAAATCGAACTTCAGCGCGCGATTGACCCTCGACGGAAGCATTGCCATGCTTTCGCCCAGCCGAACATGTCGTCACCACAATCACAAAACGTCTTCAGTCCCGAAGGAGCCATTGATCTTCACGTCGCGCCGGAAACGCGCACCGCTTTGCGCGAGTTGATCGACAAGAAACCCAAACGGCTCGTGGTCGATCTTTCGCGCGTCCCCTACGTCGATAGTTCCGGGCTGGCGGTTTTGATCGGCGCGATGCAAAGCTTGGAACACGACGGCGGAGTTTTCATGCTCGCCGCCGCGCAGGAAGGCGTGCGCATGATTCTGGAAAGCGCACGGCTGGATCAATATTTTCAGGTCTTCCCGACGGTGGACGCGGCGCTCGCCGCCGCCTAGCTGCGGGTGCGGCGGACTTCGCGGCCGAGCGAAGCGGGCGACGGCATCGCTTTCCATTCCAGCAGATCTTTTTCAATCGGGCCGCCATTCGCTTTCAGCCACTCGCTCATTTGCTCGCCGATTTTCTCGCCGTAAATTCGGTGCGAATAAACGATGGAACAGCCGGCGCCATCGATCATTTTGAAGCGCGCAAAAGCGAGTTCGATGAACGCGGGTTGGCCAAAAACGACGGCGATAAAATGTTCCGCAGGTCGCTCCGCCGTTTGCGGAACGGAGTCGGTTTTCAAGACCCTCGCGTGGTGATTCGTGTAATTCTCCAAAACGGAGTTCGCCATCCTCGCCAGGTCGTCGCCGCCGTGCACATCGGGATAACCGTTAATCGTGATCATGTCCGCCCAATGCTCCAGATCCTCCTGCTTTTCCGGCGTGAATTCGTGTTGATCGTTTTGCGACCAGCGATGGAAATATTGGACGTTTCGAAACGCGAAGTCCGGCTTAGCCGACGAAGTCGCGCCGCCAACGATCGCGCCTAACGAGAGAAAAATATTAAGCGCGCAAAGTTTCATAAGTTGACCGCGCGTTAGACTGCTGAGCTTTTTGCACCATCGCCACCGCCGCCATCAGGATGATCGCTGCCACGATCTGATGCGCATGTAATCTGGCGTGAAAGAAACCCCAGGTGATGCAAACCGCCGCGAGCGTTTGCAGCATTTCGAAATAACCGGCCGTAGAAGCGCGCGTCAGGCGCAAGCCTTCGAAATAAATCAGCAACGGAATTCCGCCCGAGATTGAGGCCAGCAAAATCAGCGCGATGCTCGCGGTTCCCGGATGCGCCTGCGCCTCGCGCGACCAGAGCGCGGCGGCATTGAGTTCGCCGTAAATCAAAAGGATCGCGGTCATGCAAATTAATCCGACGACCACCCGCAGCGTCGCAGCCAGGCGAAGCGGAACGCTCGTCATCACACCGCGACCGGCCACCGTGGACAGTCCCCAGAAAAGCGCGCAGACGAGCGCGTAGCTGGTGCCAAGATTCAGTCCCGCTTGCGCGAAGGAAACGCCGATCAAACTCGGATGTTCGACCGACAAAAATATGCCGGCGACGATCGCGATCGTCGCATAAAGGAAAAAGCGCGGGCTGAGTCGATCGCCAAAAAGGAGAAACGCGCCCAAAGTCGAAACGACCGGCTGCACGTTGAGGATCACATTCACGACCGTCGGATTGCCATTCTTCAAAGCGAGCGTGAAAAAAACTGTGCCGACTGCGGAGCCGGCAAATCCCGAAAAGATCAGGAACATCCAGCTGCGCCGATCGATCTTGCCCAGCTCGCCGAGTTGCGAAAAAAGCAGCGGCAAAAACAAAATGAGAATGAGCGCGTGCTCCCAAAAAACAATCACCGGCGCCGCGAAGAGATCGTTCAAGGGAATGCGCCACGCGCTTTCCGTCCCCCACAAAGCCGCGCCCAACCCGACCAGCCACGGCCCGTAGTTTGCGCGGCCCGTCTTCATGCGTTCGTCTTACCGGGCGCGGCTCCGAAGGTCAAACTACCGCGCCGCGGTTCTTCCATTCGACTTGCGCTCGGGGTTGAGTGTTGAAACTTCTGCCTCTCGCCATGCGCATTCTCTCCGGCATCCAACCAAGCGGCTCGCTGCACATCGGGAATTATTTTGGAATGATGCGGCCGGCGATCGCCTTGCAGGCGGAAGGCGAAGCATTTTATTTCGTGGCCGATTATCACGCCCTAACGAGTCTGCAAAATCCCGCCGCCCTGCGCGAAAATAACCGGCGCGTCGCGCTCGATTTTTTAGCCTGCGGCCTTGATCCCGAACGCGCGGCGCTTTTTCTCCAATCCGACGTGCCGCAGGTGACAGAGCTGGCCTGGATTCTCTCCACGGTGACGCCGATGGGATTGCTCGAGCGCAGTCATTCCTACAAGGACAAGATAGCGCGCGGCATCTCCGCTTCCGCTGGCCTTTTCACTTATCCGGTGCTGATGGCGGCGGATATTTTGATTTACGACAGCGACCTCGTGCCGGTCGGCAAAGATCAAAAGCAACACATCGAAGTCACGCGCGATGTCGCGACGAAAATGAATGAAACCTTCGGTCCGATTTTTAAGTTGCCCGAAGCGCGCATTCAGCCGGCCACCGAAATAGTGCCGGGACTCGATGCGCAAAAAATGAGCAAGAGCTACGGAAATACGATCGAAATTTTCGGTGATGAAAAAGAAACGCGGAAGCGCGTGATGAGCATCTTGACCGATTCCACGCCGGTCGAGGCATCGAAGAATGCCGAGAGCTCGGTCATTTTTCAACTCTACTCTCTCTTCGCGAATGAATCGGAAACCGCTGCGATGAAGGAAGCGTTCGCGAAAGGCGGAACCGGTTACGGCGACTTCAAGAAACAGTTCGCGACAAAGCTCTGGAATTACTTCGCGCCCATGCGGGAACGGCGCGCGGAAATTCTCGCGCAGCCGGATTACATCGACGACGTCCTCGCCGCCGGCGCCACCCGCGCGAACGCAATCGCCGACAAGGTGATGGAACGCGTGCGGACAGCGGTTGGGTTATGATGGGCCTGGCAAAGGATTCGTTAGGCTAACGCGCGTACGCTTGGCCTTATTCGCGGGACGTGATCGCAACGTTTTTCGGCGGAGCGAACAACGTCGCCTCAAAGGGAAGGCTCGTTATGTAAGTGAGGTAGCGAACAGACTGATCGAGTTTGCCTTCGACCAGGCGATCGATCTGCACCGGCTTTCCCGTTTGGTCATCCACCAAGAGAACGACTTCGCCCTCTTCGCTCTTGATCGACAGCGCCTGGCACAGTCGTCGATCAACTTTTCGCGGCGCTAATTTCTTGGCGCGCTCCGGAGTAAAAAATTTCAATTCCTCGCCATATTCGAGTTCGCCGAAATCCCGGTCCGGCTTTCCATCGCTCCCCCAAAATATCGGCATGTGCACATCGAACTTCGGACCTTCATCGAGCAGGTGTTTGCCGGTTTTGTCGGCCAGATTAATCATCCAGCAATCGGGCTCGTTCGTAATGATCAGGTTTTGCGTATCGCCCACTTCGTTCAATTGCTCCTCGACTCTGGCGTATTTTTTTCCCGCCAAATAAACCGTTTTCGGTTTTGTTGCGGAAGGATCGCGAGCGACGCGCGGACCGAATCTCTCTGAAACGATCTTCGTCATTTTCGGTTCTTCACCGCGAGCGGCGGCCGAAAGTAAGAGCGTGAGACCGACGATGAATGGTCGAATCATTTTCAAGAGGCGGCGCGGGAACGAAAAGCCGATCGAGTTTCAAGATTGCTCTTCAGTTCAGCGAAGATCAAACGTCCTGCCGCAGTCTGCAGCGCGCTCGAGACCACCACCGTCGCAGTGCTGCCGAGATGAGGGCGGCCGTGATTGACCACGATCATCGTTCCGTCCGGCAAGTAACCGACCGCCTGGTGCGCATCGCGTCCTTCCTTGACCAGCTGCAATTCCATCTCGTCGCCTGTCGCCACCACCGGACGCAGAGCGCGCGAAAGTTCCGCGAGATTTAAGACCGGCACTTGCTGCAAACGCGCCACTTGCGAGAGCGCCACGTCGTTGGTCAACAGACGCGCTTGCAGGAGTTTGGCTGTGCGGACGAGACGCGCGTCGGTCTCCATCTCTCCGTCGCCCACGCTGTCGTGAATGGTCAGCTCGAGCGGCGGCGTACTCTGGAGTTGATTGAGAATCTCCAGGCCGCGCCGGCCGCGATCGCGTTTTAATTGATCGCGCGAATCGGCCAGCGTTTGCAATTCGCTCAAAACAAAACGCGGCACGATCAACGACTGGCTGAGAAATCCCGTGTTGCAAAGTTCGCCGATGCGTCCGTCGATGATGACATTCGTGTCGATAATGATCGGCTCATGTTGCGTGGTCTCGCGCGCGAAACGCACATACGGAATGATGAGCGAGAATTCATCGCGACCGCTGCGCATCGCCAGCATCATTCCGAGATATCCGAAGGTGCAGTAAACAATCAGCCGCACCGCCCATTGCGTCGTCTCTGGTTGATAACGCAAAATATCCGAAGCGATCAGCAGGTTGGCGAAGAAAAGGCCGAGTAGAAGCCCGAAGGTCGCCGAGGAAAATGCGCGCAGCGAAAAGCCTTTCAGCAAGCGATCCGCCAGAACGACGAGCAAACCAAAAACAATTCCGAGAATGACTCCGGGCAGCGCGCGCGTCTGCACCGCTTCGCTGACCATTCCGCCGATCGTCGCGCAGAACGTCACGAAGAGGACGCGCAACAAATTAACTGTGAGCAGCGGGGTCATCGTCGTTCTCCTCGTTGCGGACGCAGAGGCACTTGTGCGCGCGACCGCGCCTCCTCTTTCGCCGCGCTGTCGCGATAAAATAAAATGCCGTGTGTGCGCATGTTGCTGATCAATGCCTGCAAGTCTCTTGCCAACTCCTGATTGTTTACCAAGGTCGCCAGCAAACCGTTGCCGTTTTTCGCTTCCTGCAGCAGACCGGTCGCGGCCGCGATCGTCTTGTGCGCATCGGCGATCGCGACCTGCACGTCGTCCGCCGCTTTTTTGGTGGAATCCATGGTCGCGCCCGCTTTTTCGAGCACGCCATCGATTTTCTTGGACGATTCCGCAAGCGTGCCGGTGGTCTGATTCAAGCGATCGATGCTCGACTTCAAGTTTTCCATGTTCGCCGGCGACAACGCCTGTTCGTTCAAACGCGTAAACGTGCCGTTAATATTCTGCACCGTGTCGCGCAAATCTTTGACCAGGAATCCGCCTTCGCGCGTGAGATCGTCCATGCCGGTTTCACGCGAGCCCGCGATCAGCGCGTCCGCGTGCAGGAAACTGGTCGGTTTGCCTTGCGGCATTTGCACATCGACGAAGCGATCGCCTAACAAACCCGAGCTGCCGATGGTAAATTTGCTCCCGACAGGAATTTTGATGTAATCGAAAATCCGCAGCGGCACGAGCACGCCGTCGCTGCCGGGATTCAGTCGCGGACCTCCGGAAACGCGTCCGATTTTCGCGCCGGCCAGCAAAACATCCGAACCCTTGAGCAAGCCGCTCGCGTTCGGAAACTGCACGGTTAACGAGTAGTAGGTTTTGAAACCTTCGTTCACGCGGCCGAACTGCACGACCAGCGCCGCGAGCACCGCCAGCCCGACGAAGACAAAGAGGCCGACCCGAAATTCCAAACCTTTTCCGCGTTCACTCATGATTATTTTCTAGCGCGCGCTCGCTCGACCGTTTGCTCGCAAAACTTACCACGGCTTTCCATTGCGTCAGGAGATAAGCACTCGTTAGCCGCGCGACCGGCCCAGCAAAAAATCCTGGAGCAACGGATCGTTCGAGGCCTCGAGTTCGTTAGGCGTTCCGTAGAAATAAATCCGCCCCTCGTGCAGGTAAGCCACGTGATCGGCGATGTGAAACGCGCTCTTCATATCGTGCGTAACCACGATGCTGGTGACGTGAAATCGCTCCTGCAAACGGCGGATCAATTGATTGATGCTATCCGAGACAACCGGGTCGAGACCGGCGGTCGGTTCATCGTATAAAATGCAGGAAGGCCGGCGAATAATGGAGCGCGCCAGGCCGACGCGTTTCTTCATTCCTCCGCTCAAATTCACCGGCATCTTGTCCTGCTGTCCTTCGAGTTCGATCACTTCGAGGATCTCATTCACTTTCTCGCGAATCACCGCGTCGTCGCGCTCGCCCGCTTCGCGCAGAGGGAAAGCCACGTTTTCCTGCACGGTCATCGAATCGAAAAGCGCCGCTCCTTGAAAAAGGATTCCCACTTTTCGCCGAATCGGCGCCAGTTGGCGCTCGCTCAAACGCGTGATGTTTTCGCCTTCGATCCAAATTTCTCCCGCGTCCGGCTGCAGCAGCCCAACGAGGTGTTTCAGTAGCACGCTTTTTCCGCCGCCGCTCCGTCCGATGATGACCAGCGTTTCTCCCTTCGCCACGTCCAGGTCGATCCCGCGCAGGATTTCCTGCGCCCCGATACTCTTCGTTAGGCCGCGCACCGCAATCATGGATGAACTCGTCGTTGAAACAGCCGCCGGTTTAGTCGCAGGACCTTGTTCGGTCATTTGTCCGGTCGCGCTCATTGGTAGCCGGCGGGGAAAACAACGTTGAGCAACATGGTCAGGAAAAAATTGAAGATCAGCACCGCGAGCGAGGCATCGACCACCGCTTCCGTGGTCGCCTGGCCCACGCCCACCGCGCCTTCACGTGTCGTTAGGCCTTTGTGGCAACTGATGAAAACGATCAGCAGCGCGAAGCAAAAGCCTTTCGACAACGCCATCACGATGTCGCGCATTTGCGTCCAGCGAACCATATTTGCGACGTAGTAAGTGCCGTTGACTTCCAGCAAACCGATGGCCACGAAATAACCGGCCAGGATTCCGATACCGACGCATTCCGCCACCAGCAGCGGCATGGAAATCATCATGGCCAACGCGCGCGGCACGACCAGGTAATCAACCGGATGAACAGCCAACGCACGCAGCGCATCGATCTGTTCTGTAACTTTCATTGTTCCAATTTCCGCGGACATCGACGCACCGACCCGACCCGTGACCATGAGCGCGGTCAGGACCGGACCGAGCTCGCGACAAATGGAAACCGAGACGACCGCGCCGACGGCCGAGCCCATCCCGAGCTTGTTAAATTGAAAGAAGGTCTGCGCGGCGAAAACCGCCCCGGTGAACGCGCCCGTGATCAAGACGACCGATTGCGAACGCATGCCGATCTCGACGATTTGATGCAGGAAAAGACGCCAGCGAATCTTTTGCCTAACGACTGCCGCAAAAGTACTCGCCGCCAGCACCACGACCTCGCCGATGTAAGTGAAAAGCGCGATGACGCGCGCGCCGACCGCGCTAATGATCTGGGTCATGAATTTTCTAACGCGCCCAAGACTCGTTAGGCCTGTTAGGCCGTGAGCAATTGCGTTTTGATTTTCGGCCGCAGCTCTTGCGGGATGGCGCCGATGAAGCGCGGATCGAGCGCGAGCTTCCGAAAAATCGCGCGCAAATCGCGGAAGGTGACCGTCGGCTCCTCCAGTTCCAGGTAAACCAGGTCGTGGTTGCGATCGACCTTGTAACGCAGGCCCGCGATCGTTTCGAGCTCGTGGTCCAGCTCAAGGATCTTATCCAAATCGCGCACGCCGGCCGCGTAAACTTCCAGTTCGAGCATGTCGCGGAGTTTAAAAGCAACTGCGGACGATGCCAAACGCCTTGTCGTTTCCGCGCGAGATTTCGCCAAGCAAAAAGGCCGCCCACCTTGCGCCAGCGCTGGCTCTGCGATAGAAGAAGCCTGCTCGCAATCATGAACAAGGCGCTTCGTTTTTTTCTTTTCGTCCAACTTTCCTGCGCGGCTTTTCTGGCCGCCGGCTGTCAGAGCACAGGCGCTCCACAAGGCATTCAACAAGCGCGTTTGGCCGAAGCGGCGCGCATTCAGGCCGAACCGCCGGGCGATTACTTCATCGGCCGGCGTTACTACAAACAGTATTTCAAAGTGTGGGGTTACGTGCGCAAGCCCGGGCAACCTTGGAGCACTTCGCGGCTCGTGATGTTGAACGAAAAGCAAAAGCTCGCGCCCGATCGCGCGGCGAACAATTTCGGAAGCGACAACAATTACGAATACAAACTCTACGGCGACTTCAGCGGCGACATAGTTTACGAGCCGGCCAGCAACGGACAATATCCGGAGTTCGTTCTGAAAAACTACGAGCTGCTCTCGACCAATCCGCCGCCCATTTTCAAGAGTCAATTCAGCGGCCGCCCGCAGGCGGCTGAGAGTCAACTGACGATTGAGAAACCCGAATAAGGTCGAACCTCCGCCGCTGGCGCGCGATGCGCTGGTCGAAGAATTCCTGCGTTATCTCGAGGTCGAGCGCAACGCGTCGCCGCGAACGATTCTCGCGTATCGCAAATCGCTGATCGCCTTCCGCACCGCCGCGCAAACGCCGCCTCCCTGGCTTGAATGCGAGGCGGATGATTTCCGCGATCATCTTTTCGAAGCGATGAAGAAGCGGCAGGCGCGTTCCTATATTCGCCTGCAATTTTCCGCGCTGCGGACTTTCTACCGTTATTTGCGCGAGCGAAAAGGTCTGCTGCGCGATCCGGTGCGCGAGTTGGAATTGCCGAAGGCGGAGAAGAAATTGCCGCTGGTCCTAACGCGAACGCAAATCGAGGACTTGTTAGGCGCGCCTCTGCGCGTGCCGAAACATCGCAGCGCCCCGAGTTGGATGCCGCAGCGCGACGCGGCCATCATGGAAGTTTTTTACAGCAGCGGTTTGCGTCTGGGCGAGCTCGCTTCGCTCAATGTCGCGGACGTCGACGTTTACACAGAATCCGTTCGCGTCCTCGGCAAAGGACGAAAAGAGCGCGTTTGCCCAGTCGGCGCGCCCGCGCTGGAAGCGGTCTCGCATTATCGCGCGGCTGCAAATGTGCAGAGCGGTCCGCTTTTCATTAACAAAACACGGCGACGCATTTCGCCGCGCTCGATCTGGCTGATCTTGAAACGCTACCTTCGTCACACTTCGATTCCGGTGGCAATCAGCCCGCATAAGTTGCGACATAGTTTTGCAACACATCTGCTCGATGGCGGCGCCGATTTTCGCAGCGTGCAGGCGTTGTTAGGCCACGCCAGTCTTTCGACGACGCAGATTTATACGCACGTGACCGTGGAGAGATTGAAGCGCGCGTATAACGAGGCGCATCCGCGGGCGTAGATTTACTGAGCAATACTCAAGCGCGCCAAAATCGATGCGCGTCGGCAATCGAAGAGCGCCGCTGCCCGCTTGTCATCCTAAGCCGCGAAGATGGCGAAGGACCTCGCACAAGCGCGGAAGGCAATGCTGCTCGCGCGTGGGGCCGCGGCCGCACGCGGGCTACCGGAAATTTTACGTGCCATTGCGAGATCCTTCGCCGTCTTTGCGGCTTAGGATGACAACAGCGTGCGCCTTCGAGACTGGGTCCCGAATTGGTCGCGAACTTCGCCTAACGAGCAGTCAACTCGCGCTGGCCGTCTCGCTTCCTTGCGGCTCGGCTACGCGGAAGCGCAATTTCCCTTCGCTGACCGTGACCTCGACCAGATCGCCTGCTTTGACCGCTCCCTTGAGCAGTTCTTCGGCGAGCGGATCCTCGAGATAACGCTCGACCGCGCGACGCATCGGACGCGCGCCGTAAGTCGGGTCGTAACCTTTCTCGATGACGAATTCGTGGGCCGCTTTGTCGAGGACAATCTCGATTTCCTTGATCCGCAAACGCGCCTTCACCTTGTTCACTTCGAGGTCGACGATGCGCATGAGGTCCGGCTTCGTCAGCGTGTGGAAAACGATGATTTCATCGAGACGATTCAGGAACTCCGGTTTGAAGACCCGCTTCGTTTCTTCCATGATTTTATCGCGCATGGTGGTGTAATCACCGGAGTCTTTCGGCGCGCCGAAACCCATCGTCGTTTGCCGCTTAATCAAATCGGCGCCGACGTTCGAGGTCATGATGATGATCGTATTTCGGAAATCAATTTTCCGGCCTAACGAGTCCGTCACTTTCCCGTCTTCGAGAATTTGCAGAAGCAAATGCATCACATCGGGATGCGCTTTTTCGATTTCGTCGAAGAGCACGACCGAATACGGGCGACGCCGCACGGCTTCGGAAAGTTGACCGCCTTCCTCGTAGCCGACGTAGCCCGGAGGCGAACCGATCAACCGTGAGGCGGTAAATTTTTCCATGTACTCCGACATGTCGATCTGAATGATCGCGTCCGAATCGCCGAACATGAATTCCGCCAATGTGCGTGCGAGAAAGGTTTTGCCGACGCCGGTGGGCCCGAGAAAAACAAACGAACCGATCGGCCTCTTCGGATCTTTCAAATCTGCACGCGAACGTCGCAGCGCCTTGCTGATCGCGGTGACCGCTTCGTCCTGCCCGATGACGCGTTGCTTCAAATCGCCTTCCATCGCGAGAAGTTTGGCGGTTTCTTTCTGCTCCATTTTTTGCAGCGGCACGCCGGTCATCTTCGAGATGATGTTCATCATGTCGTCGGCGCTCACGAGCACTTCCTTCTCCTCGCGCTCCTCGCGCCATTGCGCCAAAATCGCCTCGAGTTTGTCCTTCGCCTGCTTCTCTTTGTCGCGCAGCGCCGCGGCTTTTTCAAAATCCTGCGCTTTGATCGCCGCTTCTTTCTCAACCCGGATTTCTTCGATTTCTTTCTCGATGTCCTTTAAGTCGGGCGGACGCGTCATGGAATTAATCCGTGCGCGCGAACCGGCTTCGTCCATGACGTCGATCGCTTTGTCGGGAAGGAAACGACCTGTGATGTAGCGCTCGGAAAGTTTGACCGCCAACTCCAAGGCCTCGTCGGTCAGTTTCGCTTTGTGATGCGCTTCGTATTTCGGACGCAATCCTTTCAAAATCAGAATCGCTTCATCGACCGTAGGCGCCTCGACTTTGACCGTCTGGAAACGTCGCTCCAGCGCCGCGTCTTTTTCGATGTATTTGCGATACTCATTCAACGTGGTCGCGCCGACACATTGCAATTCCCCGCGACTGAGCGCGGGCTTGATAATGTTCGACGCGTCCATCGCGCCTTCGGCCGAACCGGCGCCGACGATGGTGTGCAGCTCGTCGATGAAAAGGATGACGTTCTTCGAGCGGCGAATTTCATCCATGACCGCTTTGATTCGCTCTTCGAATTGACCGCGATATTTCGTGCCCGCGACCATCAACGCGAGATCGAGCGTGATGACTTTTTTCTCGCGCAACAGTTCCGGCACATTCCCGCCGGCGATCTCTTGTGCTAGCCCTTCTGCGATCGCCGTTTTGCCGACGCCCGCTTCGCCTAACAACACCGGATTATTTTTCGTCCGCCGGCAAAGCACCTGGATGACGCGCTCGATTTCGTTGTGCCGGCCGATGACCGGATCGAGTTCACCCTTCTTCGCCAGCTCCGTCAGATCGCGACCAAAAGCGCGCAACGCTGGCGTTTTGACATCCTTCTTTCCGCCGGAAGTTTCCGCCCCGCCGCCATTTTCCTGTTCGGAATCGGGCGGAGTAAAATTGGGATCGAGTTCTTTGAGAATTTCGTTTCGCGTGCGCTCGATATCGACCTCGAGGCTTTTCAAGACCCGCGCCGCCACGCCTTCGCCTTCACGCAAAAGTCCGAGCAAAATATGCTCGGTCCCGACGTAGGAATGATTGAGCGCCTTCGCTTCTTTGCCCGCGAGCGCGAGCACTTTCTTCACGCGCGGCGTGTAGGGAATGTTCCCGACCATTTTCGTTTCCGGGCCGGAGCCGACCTGTTTCTCGACTTCCATTCGGACGGTCTCGAGATCCATTCCCATTTTCTGCAAAACGTTGACCGCCACGCCCTGCCCGAGCTTGATCAGGCCGAGCAAAAGATGCTCCGTCCCGACGTAGTTATGGTTGAAGCGATCTGCTTCCTTGCGAGCGAGCGCCAGGACTTGCTGGGCTCGCGGAGTAAAATTATTCATTATTTTGAGGCTCGGAGGTCGCGCCGTTCCCCGACTCCCGCGCCACTTTACTAATATCAGGTTTGGGAAAAACTCGCAAACGTTCGCGGATTATTTGCGCGCGTAATTCATCGCGTTCCTCCGCGTTCAACTTCTGTTGCGAGCTCTTTTGCAAATGCGCCGGCTGCGTATCGATGAACAATTCATCGATCGGCAAACGGCGATCTTCCGGGAACGCGCCGAGATCGACGCCGAGCTTAATGATCGAGAGAAGATTGAGCGCTTCCTTGGAAGTCATGGCATGAGCAAATGTAAGCACGCCGTAGGCCCGACCGATCTGATCCCACAAAGTGTTCGATTTTTTTTGAATCAAGACCTGCCGCGCGTCGTGCTCTTTCTCAATGATCGTCTCGATCACTTTGCTTAAGCGGCTGATGATCTCGTCTTCTTTTTCGCCGAGCGTCGTTTGATTCGAAATCTGAAACAGATTTCCCATCGCCTCGGTGCCTTCACCATAGAGTCCGCGGACAGCGAGCCCGATTTTGTTCACCGCCTGGATGACCTGATTAATCATCTCGCTCAAAACCAAACCGGGCAGATGCAACATGGCCGACGCGCGCATGCCGGTGCCGACATTCGTCGGGCACGCAGTCAGATATCCAAGCTTCGCGTCGTAGGCGAAATCCAATTTTCCCTCGAGCGTGCTGTCGACTTTATCGACCAGTTTGAACGCGCTCTTCAGTTGCAAACCGGAACGAATCGACTGCATGCGCAGATGATCTTCCTCGTTCACCATGATGCTCAAAGTCTGGCGGCGATTCATCACCACCGCGCTCCCCACGCTCTTCGCCGCATGCTCGCGGCTAATCAGATGACGCTCGACCAACACTTGTTTTTCGAGCGCGGAAAGATCCTGCAGTAACTCCGAAAAGGAATCCTGCATCTCCGGCAATTCTTCCACGCGCGGCTTGATCAATTCCAAAATCTGCGCGCGTTCCGCCTTCTTCGCCCAACCCGGAAACGGACGCTGCCGCAGGTTGCGCGCGAGCCGGACGCGACTGCTAACCACGATTTGATGATGCGGACCTTCGCCGCGCAGCCATTCGCCGCTGCTGGCCATGACGTTGGCGAACTTCATTTCGCGGCGACCTCGCTTTCGAGTTGCCTGATCTGATCGCGCAATGAAGCAGCCGTCTCGTAATTCTCTTCCGCCACCGCCTTCTGCAAATTGTCAGTCAAAGCGCGCATGCGATCGGTCAATTCGATTTCGCGATGCGCGCGCTGCGGAAGTTTTCCGATGTGCTCGGTGCCTTTATGCATTGCTTTGAGCAAACCGTTCAGACCTTCCGCGAAGGTGACGTAACAGGCGCTGCAACCAAGCCGTCCTGTTTTCTTGAAATCCGCCTGCGTGAATCCGCAAACCACGCACTTCTGCGTCGGCGCGCCCTTTTCGATTTCCTCCGCGGCGCCGATGCCTAACAAGAGATCGGCCAGTGCGAAACCCGTCGGATCCTGCACGCCTTTTTCCTTCGAGCACGCATCGCAGAGATTCACCTTCTGCATCTTGCCTTCGAGAATTTGCGTCAGGAAAACTGTCGCATCATTGCATTTACAAACGTCGCACAACATCTCGGTAGATTAGACCTCAGATTAGTCGAAACATTCAACCGCCACTCGCTTCGATTTAAAAACAGCGCCGCTCGGCGCGCAATGTTTACGAATAAATCGGCGTGCCGGTTTCGCGCGTCAGCTTGCGGAAACCCGCGATCACTTTCGCCGTGATCGGTCCCGGTTTGCCATTCCCGATCATGCGTCCGTCCGCCTTGATCACGGGAATCACTTCCGCTGCTGTGCCGGTAAGGAAACATTCGTCCGCGATGAATACATCATGCCGCGTGATGTCCGTTTCCTTGACCTGCATGCCCAGCTCTTCCGCCACTTCCATCGCGACCGAGCGCGTAATTCCGCGCAGCGCGCCGGCGGTAATCGGTGGCGTGAAAATTCGACCCTTCTTAATCACGAAAACATTGTCGGCCGTGCATTCCGCGACGTTGCCGGCGTCGTTTAGCATTAACGCTTCATCCGCGCCCGCGAGACTCGCCTCGATCCGCGCCATGACATTGTTCAAATAATTCAGCGACTTCACCGCTGGGTTCAATTGCGCCGGCCCGACCCGTCGCGTCGCACATGTCACGATCGTTAGACCATTGCGATAAGCTTCTTCCGGATAAAGCGCGATGCTGGTCGCGATGATGATCACGCTCGGCTTTTTACATTGCGCGGGATTGAGCCCGAGATTGCCGACGCCGCGAGTGACGATTTGCCGAATGTAACCATCGCGCAGGTCGTTGCGGCGGATCGTTTCGAGCAACGCCTCCGTCATCGCTTCCTTGCTCATCGGGATCTCTAGACAAATCGAGCGCGCCGAATCCCAGAGCCGATCGATGTGTTCTTCCAACCGAAAAACGCGTCCATTATAGAAACGGATTCCCTCGAAAATCCCGTCGCCATAGAGCAAACCGTGATCGAAAACAGAAACTTTCGCGTCCGTCTCCGGAACAAACTTTCCGTCCAGAAAAATGGTCAAATCTTTCGGAGCGCTCGCCCGCGTCGTCGTCTCATCCGCAGGTTTCACCGCCGCCTTTGCCGTCGCGGTCTTTGGTTCATCCAAGACTGCCGTATCGCTCTCTGTATTTTTCATAGGCACGCAAAAACGTTCACCGTCCAGCAGCCAATTCAAGCAGCAAATCTGCCATCGGAAGGCCCGGAGAGACCTTTGATATGAGAACGACGCACACGTGCCGCTGACGCGCATGCTCTCGAAGGCACCAATCAACCACGCCTCGCGTGACACCTGTCATCCTGAGGCGGCGAAGCGCGCCGAAGGACCTCGCAAAGGGTCTTTGGGTTAATAAGTCGTTAGGCAAACCAAGGACCCTCTGCGAGGTCCTTCGCCGTCTACGCGGCTCAGGATGACAAAGCGGAAAACGCCCGCGACGGCGCGACAGTTACCCAAGAAGGCCGTCCACGATTCGCAATTCGCGATCGCCGCGCGCAGCCAGGCGATTGTCATGCGTCACTACCAAGAGCGTTTTTTTGCGATCTCGCGCCAGGGCCAACAACAGATCGATAATCGTATCGCCTGTTTTGGAGTCCAAGTTTCCCGTCGGTTCGTCAGCAAAGATGATGTCCGGATCATTCGTTAGGGCGCGCGCGATCGCCACCCGCTGTTGCTCGCCACCAGAGAGCTCCGCCGGCAGATGATGCATCCGTTCGGCTAATCCGACATCGCGCAAACTCGCCTCCGCGCCTTCCTTATCGGCCCGGCGTCCAATCATCCGCGGCAAGCTCACGTTCTCCAGCGCGGTTAATTCCGGCAGCAAAAAATATCCCTGGAAAACAAAGCCCATCTTGGCGTTGCGTAACTTCGCCTGCGAGCCAGCGCTTCCTTCGTAAAGTCGCCTCCCCTCGAACTCGACCGTTCCCGATTCCGGCCGCTCCAATCCCGCGAGCGTGTAGAGCAGCGTCGTCTTGCCCGCGCCGGAAGCGCCGCAGAGGAAAACCGCTTCGCCCTGCGGGATCTCCAGTGAAATACCGCGCAAGACTTCGATTCGCCGCGAACCGATCTTAAAGGAACGATGAAGATCGCGCGCGACAAGTTGCGGAACGGCCATGTGGCGCACAGCATCGTCAAATCAGAGGGCCGCGCAATCTCCCGAAAACAGCAAAAAGCCGCACGGAAATCCGTGCGGCTTTGCTGTGGCGAAAATTTTGCCTACTGCAAGCCTAACGAGTCCAGCGTCGTCTGGTCGATCTCGCCCGTCGGTTCCAGGCCGTTATCGGATTGGAAATTGAGCAGAGCCTGACGCGTCATCGGGCCGAAGAGGCCATCGAGTTCACCACGATAATATCCATCACGCTGCAATTGCGCCTGCACATTCGCGATCACCTGGCCGGGATCGAGATCGTTATAAGCCACGACCGGCGCATTGTAAGCGTAGCTGCTGAAATAAGGATCGTAGCCGTAGGCCGGATACCAGAAGCCGGCGTCCCAATAGTAATAGCCGCCGCTAAAGCGCGCGAACCGGCTGTAGTGGCTGCGATACCAGGAGCGGTCATGCCGACTGCGATCCCAATTACGATTGCGCGCGTAACTCCGATTCACTTCCCGGTTTTGGCCGATGTTATTTGTCCGCTGCTGATTCCCGTTGTTGCGATGCCAATTCTGGTTGCCGTTGGCCTGGCCACGCCAGCCGTTCCCATTGAAGCGCGTCGGATTTTCGTTGGCTTGCCGGACCGTCGTGTTGGTCTGCGCTGCATTGGACGTGGTGACTCTCGGAGTGTAAACGCGCCGCTGGGTATTTTGGTTAGGCGTGAAGTTCCGTTGCGGATGAAACTGGCCACGGAGCGCTGTGTTCGGAAGATTCCCGCGCGATCCGTTGATGTGCGCCGGGGCAGTGCGAGTGGTTGGCCGCGCGGGCCGCGCATGTTTTTGGACCGGCGCATTTTGGTTGTTGTTGTCTTCAGCGAATGAGAGCTGCGCGAGCGCAACGCTGAGTGAAATGGTGATGAGGGCAAAACGTTTCATAAGCGAGATAGTAGACTTGTTAGGGGTTTGTTTATTCAACCGCACAAAGCGCCGCCAAGTTGCGTGCCTTTCGGATTTATCGAGAGCAAGTGTGTTGCCGCACGGCTTCGAAAAGCACAATCGCCACCGCCGTCGCCAGATTCAAACTGCGCGTTCCGTCCATCGGAATGGTCAGCAACCGGTCCTTGTTTGCCTGCAGCATCGCTTCCGGAAGTCCTTTCGTCTCGCGACCGAAGACCAGAAAATCGCCCGCGACAAAATCCTCCGCAAAGTACGGGCGCGACGTTTTCGTTGTCAGAAAAAAATAGCGCGCCCTCGCCGGTTGCGCGTCTTGCAGCTCGGCAAAAGACGACCACATCCGCAGGTCGACTTCCTTCCAATAATCCAAGCCAGCGCGCTGCAATTGCTGGTCGTCGATCGCGAATCCCAGCGGCTGCACCAAATGCAAAGTCGAACGCGTCGCCAGACAAAGCCGTCCGATGTTACCAGTGTTCGGCGGAATCTCCGGCTCGATCAGGACGATATTAAACATGAGCGTCGCGCGCCCCGACGCGAAATTCTCGCGCGTCTCTACGACTGTAATTTCGTGGCGACGAATTTCTCCAGCTTCACAATATCGGCCGCGAATTTACGAATGCCTTCGGCCGTTTTCTCCGTCGCCATCGCGTCGTCATTCAAAAGATAACGGAAACTTTTCTCATCCGTCGGCGTGCGTTTTACGTCTGCGCGCTTCGCTTTTTCCGGACTCAACTTTCGCTCCAGCGGCTCCTGCGATTCCGCGAGTTTACTCATCAATTCCGGGCTGATCGTGAGCAAATCGCAACCAGCCAGCTCGATGATTTGGCCAATGTTGCGGAAGCTCGCGCCCATCACTTCGGTCGAGATATCGAACTTCTTATAGTAAGTGTAAATCTCCTGGACCGACTGCACGCCGGGATCTTCCGCGCCGGCGTAGTCACGCTTGTTCGCCGCCTTAAACCAATCGTAAATCCGTCCGACAAACGGCGAGATCAATTGCACCTTCGCCTCCGCGCAACGCGCCGCCTGCACCAGCGAAAAGAGCAGCGTCATGTTGCAGCGAATTCCTTCTCGCTGCAGTTGCTCAGCCGCGTGAATGCCTTCCCAAGTCGACGCGATTTTAATCAGGACCCGCTCGCGCCCGACGCCTTTGTCTTCGTAAAGTTTGATCAATTGCCGCGCCTTTTTGATCGTGCCTTCCACATCGAAGGAAAGGCGCGCATCGGTTTCGGTCGAGACTCGGCCGGGCACGATCTGCAAAATTTGTCTCCCATAAGAAACGAGCAAATGATCGATCGTATCTTCGATTTGCGCGGCGCCGGTCAGACCGGAATTTTTGCGATCAGCCAATACTTCCTCGAGGAGATGGCTGTATTCTTTTTTTTGGCTCGCAGCGAAAATGAGACTCGGATTAGTCGTCGCATCTTGCGGCTTAAATTCCGCAATCGTTTCGAAGTCGCCGGTATCCGCGACCACCTTGGTGAAATGCTTCAGCTGCTCGAGCTGGTTTAATTTCGTCTCGGTTTCCTGTTCGGCGATCGCACTCATTTGTTCCTCCAGTTGCTCCGCAAAAGCTGCGCGGTTTTCACGGAAAGAAGTTAGACTGCGACGACCGCTACACAACCGCGAACTCCGCTTCCTAAGCGGGCAAAACCGCGCGGCTATCCTGCAAAATCGTCTCGATCCTCTGCAGTTCTTCATCGCTGAACGCGATGTTTTCCAGCGCCTTCATGTTCTCTTCCAATTGGTCGATGTCCGATGCGCCCAGCAATGCCGTTGCCACGTCGGCGTAACGCAAGGTCCAGGCGATCGCCAGTTGCGGAAGTGTTTGTCCACGCGCGCGCGCGATCTCATTTAGCGCCGTCAAACTTCCGCGCACGGCATCGATTTTCTCCCGCCGTTCCGCGCTCCAATTCCGCGCCGCTCGCGAACCTTCCGGCACACCGCTGAAATATTTTTCGGTCAAAATTCCTTGGGCCAGCGGCGAAAAAGCGACCAGACCGATGCCGTTTTGCCGCGCGGCTTGGAAAACGTCCTGTTCCATTTCGCGTTGCAGCAGGTTGTAACCGACCTGCGCCGCGACGATCGGCGTCAGGTTCAATTCGCGAGTCAAGCGACTGGCTTCCGCGAGCAGATGCGCGGGATAATTGCTCAAGCCAAGGTAAAGAACTTTCCCTTGCCTAACGAGTTGATCGAGCGCGCGCAGCGTCTCTTCCAGCGGCGTATTTGGATCGGGCCGATGCGAATAAAAAATATCGAAATAATCGAGGCCTGTTCGTTTCAGCGAATGCTCCAGGCTGGTGATGAGCGCTTTGCGGGAAGCGCCTTCGCCATAAGGTCCCGGCCAGGTCTGAAAACCGGCCTTCGTGCTAATGACGATTTCTTCGCGCGGCATTTCGCGCAAAGTGCGACCGACGATGATCTCGGCGCGCCCCGGCGGTGTGCCGTAGACATTCGCCAAATCGAAATGCGTTACGCCCAAATTGAACGCGCGGAAAATGCAACCGCGCGCCAGTTCCGCGCCGACATAGCCGCCGAAGGTTTCCCACGAGCCTAACGAGATCGCGGAAAGAGCCAGACCCGAGGCACCGCAATTCCGAAATGACATCGCCTCATAGCGCGTCGGCTCCGGCGTGAACTGATGCCAGCTCAAGCGGTCGCGTTGCACTGGGCGCACACCGGTCGGCTCGGAAGAGCGCGCCAGACGCTGAACCGGTTTGATTCCGGACGGCGTCCGTTTTTTAAATTCAGGTTTGCTCATCACTCGTTAGGCCAAACTGCGCAGGTATCAGGCCGTGACCGCGCGAGGTTGCGCGGCCGATTTCGAGCGAAGCGCGTGCCGCACGAAATTCTGTCCGATCTCCCACATCGGCCCCGGAAATTTACGGCATTCGGTCAGCACTTCGTCGAGCGCATTGACGAAGCGATCGACTTCTTTCTCGCCGATGATCAGCGGCGGCAGAATCTTGACCACGTCCATGGCGTGCCCGGCCACCTGCGTAAGGATGCGATGTTTGCTCAACATTTGTGTCACGACCATTTGCGCGAAAAGAACCTTGTCGACCTTGTGCAGCAGCTTCCAGCCCATTCTCAATTTTAACTCGTTAGGCTGTTGGAATTCGATCGCGATGATCAACCCTTTCCCGCGCACTTCCTTGATGAAGGAATGCTTCGCGCGCAAGGCGTCGATCCGTTCCATCAAGATCGTGCCCATCTGCGCGGAATTCTCCACCAGCTTTTCGTCGTCGAGCACTTCGAGCGAGGCCAGGCCGCAGGCCATCGCGAGGTTGTTCCGGCCGAAGGTGGTCGAGTGAACCACGCAGCGATCCATCCGCGAAAAAGTCTTCTGATAAATTTCACGCCGCGCCACGATCGCACCGCAAGGCACGTAGCCGCCGCTCAAGCTTTTCGCGAGCGTGATGATATCCGGTTCGAGGTTCCAATGCTGGAATCCGAACATTTTTCCGGTGCGTCCGAGGCCGGTCTGGATTTCGTCCGCGATGAAAAGCGTGCCGTGCTTCCGGCAAAGTTCCTGCGCTCTAATATAGAAGTCGCCTTTCGGGGACTTGCAGCCCTTGCCTTGGACGGGCTCGATCACAAACGCCGCCACATCGCCTTTCGCAAGCTCGTGGCTTAACGAGTCCAAATCATCCAGCGCCACCCGCGTTTCGAACCCCGGCATCAGCTCGCCGAAACCTTCGGTGAAACTTTCGCAACCCATGAGCGAAAGCGATCCGAGGCTCAATCCATGAAACGCGCTCTCCAAGGAAATCACCCGCTTCCGCCCAGTCGCGGCGCGGGCGAATTTCAACGCGCCCTCGATCGCTTCGGTGCCGGAGTTGCAAAAGAAAACCGCATCGAGATGCGCCGGCGTGCGCTTCGTCAGCGCTTCGCCTAACAACCCGCTCAGAAGCGAGCAATCCATCTGCACCATGTTCGGCAGATCGAGCTCGAGCACATCGGTGATCGCCCTTTTTATCGCCGGATGATTGCGCCCAATGTTGAAGACGCTGTAACCGCTCAGGAAATCGAGATAATCCCGATTATCCATGTCGTAGAGATAAGCGCCTTCCGCTCGCGCATAGACCTTGTCGAAACCGATCACGCGTTGCGCGGCCACGAGCGTGCGATTGAGGTGCCGCTCGTGCAGATCGTAATTCTCGCCCAGCCGCGCGGCGACGATCTCTTTCAAGTCAAAAGCCATCCTATCGTGTAGGCGATTTGCCTCGCGAAATCAACTTTCGCTCCGCTAATCGCAGTTGCCTCGTCATCGCGCCGGATGTAACACTTGTTACATGTCGCCACGGCAACATCTTCTCGAACGATCGCTCAAATATTTTCTTAAACATGGCGTCGCCAACCTTTCGCTTCGTCCGCTCGCGGCTTTCGCGGGAACAAGCGCGCGCATGCTGGTGCATCACTTCGGCTCAAAGGAGGAACTGATCACGGCCGTCATGCGTGAAGCGCACGCGCGTCTCCAGGATTCATTACAAACTATGGCGAAGCCTGATCGTCATCGCGCCGCCGCAATTGTCCTCGAGGATTTTTGGAGGCTGATCTCGTCCCCCTCGAATCTTCCTTACATGCGGCTTCTCTTCGAAGTGCAGGTGTTGGCGATTCAAAATCCCAGGCGTTATGCGCGTTATCTGGCCACGACTTCCAGCAGTTGGCTGCGCCTGATCAATCGCGCGCTTCCGAGCGGGAAAGACGGCGCGGTGATCGCGACTCTCTTCATCGCAGTGATCGATGGGTTAATGCTGGAACTTCTTTCCACGGGGGACGTTTCTCGAACGACGAAAGCGCTCTGCCTATTCGCGAAAAAAGTAACGAACTCATCGCGATGAACTCCGATCCAAAACCACTCGCCAGTCGGACTCACACACCCTTCGTCTACTCCTGATTGTCGGCGCTCTGGCGCTCCTTGATTTTTCCGCAGCCAACACGGCAGACCTCTGGTGCAACGTCCGCCGCTTCCTTTGTATATTGTGACGAGCGCGCTGCAGTTGCTCTTCGTCTGGTTCGTTCGCAAAGGCATCCGCGCTTTCGGCCATTCGTTAGGCAAGTTGCTTGGCCGCACTTGGACCAAACCGCTCGATGCTTTCCGCGACGTCGTCATCGCCGCGCTTTTCTTTCTCGGGCTAAACCTGTGCACGATTGCCTTGTCTCGAGCTTTTGGCGCCGTGCCCGAAGCGCCAAAATTCCTCCTGCCGCACACCGCGATCGAGATTGCAGGCTCGATCGTTCTCTCGCTCCTCTATCAAGGATGGCGCGCTACACTCATCATCTTTTTCTATGCACTCGCCTTCGGAATTCTCGCCGCGTGGCGAAAGAGTATTCTCCCCGGAATGATCGCCCACAGCGCGATCGATATCGTCGGCGGTCTGGCTTCCCGTTGATTGTGCTTACGGTTTCCAATCCCGAAACGCGTCCTGCGCGCCGCGCGTCAGATTCGTTCTACCGGAGCCGTTGCGCTCGATCTGCTCGGCCAGCCATTGAAACCATTCCCAATATTTGTCCGAGCCGGCCTTCACGCGCTCGCTCTCGACGTAACCACGCAGGTTTCGCCACGAAACGCGGACGACTCCGCCTAACAAGTCCTCCACCACGCGCAGTGGAATGATTCGTTCGTAAACGGAATAGCCCAGGCCTTCCAAAATCACACAAACCGCTTCGACGGCGCGCAGTGTACGCTCATCGCCCTCGATTTGCGCGACGCTCTCGCCCGCCGGAATTCCCAGCACAATCCTCGACGATCGAATCCATTCCGGGGTGAACATTGCCTGCACCGTGCTAAAGGCGGCGCGCTCTTCGCGGTCGCGTCGCGCCCGACGTCCAGGATGCGCGCCGCCTCCGCGGCGAGCGCGTCGTACTCCGGGTCGACGGTCTCCCGGGGCTTGAGAAACCGGGAACCGTTCATCTGCCGCTCACTCAT
>CAXSCV010000014.1:0-59162 GCA_964235895.1 uncultured Chthoniobacterales bacterium | reverse complement strand
TCAGTTGAATCGCAGCCATCGCGGTGTGGGCCGAGGCCGCTTTCGGATCAATGCGCAGCGCTTCGGTCAGGAATTTTTCGCCTGTGACAACGTCGGCTCGTTTCAGTGCCAAGGTCGCTTCTGCGATCAGGTAACTGGAATTATTCTTTGCCGGAAATTGCCGGAGTTTTTGTTCGGCATCGGCCAGTTCTTGCGGAGTACGCGAAGCTTCCACTAACAGACGAAGCGCATCGGCGTTAGAAGGTGCTTGTTGAAAAACCGCCTCCGCTTCCTTCCGCGCTTCAGGAAGGGCGCCCATTACCATATACAGCCGCGCCAGATTCACACGGTTCGGCATATCTCCGGGCGCTAGCTCTCGCGCCCTCGCCAAATAAGGACCCGCGCGCAATGGCGCCCCTTGTTCCGTCCAAATCGCGCCCAGCCGTTCGAAAGAATCAGCCGATTTCGGATCGATATGCGTCGCGTTGGTAAATTCCAGTTTCGCTTTCTCGTAATCGCCGGCCTTGAGATATTTTTCGCCGCGATTGAAATGCCGAGCTTTGCGAGCGGCTACGGAGCAACTGGTTAAGAGCGCCGTTAAAACTAGCGCGGTAAAAATTGATCGGAGGAAAGATCGGGAATTAGGCATGAGGAAAGTCAGCTTTGCTGGGTAGGGCTGGTTAGTTACTTCGCGAGATGCTTTTCGCGGGTGAAGACACGGCGTCTAGGATGCCTCGTGTCCCGAGGAAGAGCTTAAACTCGCTTGCGTGCGCGTTCTTAGTAGTTACGCACGCACAGTCGTTTGGCTAGCTCTAATTCGCCGTTTCCGTGTTGCCCGCGCCCGCGTCCATCTTCTTCGGAATCCCAAGCTTTTCCATCAACTCGTAAAGTGTTGGCCGGCTGATTCCCAATTCCATCGCCGCAGAACTGATTCGTCCCAGATGCTTTTGTAAAGTTTGCACGACAAGTTCCTTTTCCACATTCTCGCGCGCTTCTTTCAAAGTCATCGGCGTCGAGCCGCCGTTGCTTTCATTCAGCTCCAGGTCCGCTTCCGTAATCCGTTTCCCGTCGGCCATAATCACTGCCCGCTTCACGCGATTTTGTAATTCGCGCACATTCCCCGGCCAGGGATGCGCATTCATCGCGCGCATCGCTTCGTTCGCGAAAGTCATATTCGGCCGGCCGTTTTGCACCGCGTAGCGCTGCAAAAATTCTCGCGCCAAAAGCACCGTGTCCTCCCCGCGTTCGCGTAACCCGGGCAACTTGATCACTACGACCGCGAGGCGAAAATAAAGATCCTCGCGAAATTTCCCGTCCGCGATCGCTTGTTTCAGATCGACATTGGTCGCCGCGATGACCCGCGCGTCGCTGACGATTTCCTGTCGCCCGCCCACGCGCTGGAAGCGTTGCTCCTGCAAAAAGCGGAGCAGCTTCACTTGAATGGTCGAAGGCAGCTCGCCGATTTCATCGAGAAAAAGCGAACCGCCGTCCGCGGTCTCGATCAACCCTTTGCGCTGCATGTGCGCGCCGGTGAAGGCGCCTTTTTCGTGGCCAAACAGTTCGCTCTCCAAAAGATTCTCCGGGATCGCGTTGCAATTGATCGCGATGAACGGCCCCTCTTTTCGCGGGCTGCGCCGATGAATCGCCAGCGCTGCCATCTCTTTTCCCGTCCCGCTTTCGCCTAACAACAAAACCGGCGCCGTCGTCCCCGCGACTTTTTTGATGAAGGAAAATACGCCCTGCATTTGCGGACTCGTCCCGATCATTTCCTCGAAGACATGCGGCCGCACGCTCTGCTGCAGTTTGCGATATTCCGTCTCCAACTCGGCCACGTAAATGCAGCGGCGCAAAAGCAACTTCAGTTCATCCATCTCCACCGGTTTGCAGAGAAAATCGTACGCGCCTGCGCCCACCGCCTCGAGCGCGTTCTTCTTCTCGCCTTGTCCGGAAATGACGATGATTTTCGCCGCGCTCTCGATCGACAAAATATCGCCGAGCGTGGCCAACCCTTCCTCGATGCTGTTCGGGTTCGGCGGCAAGCCGAGATCGAGCAACGTCACCGCCGGCCGCGCGCTCCGAAAAACTTCTGCCGCCTGCGGCCGCGCCTCGGCGAAAACGACATCGTAATCCGAAAGCGCCCATTTCATCTGAGTACGGATTTCCTCATCATCATCCACAATGAGCAACGTCGGCTTCATGATTTCGTTCCGCTATTCAGCGGCAAGAGCACGCGAAAGGTCGTCCCCTTCCCTGTATCGCTCGTCACTTGAATATTTCCTCCATGCGCTTCGACGATCATTTTCGATTGGAATAAACCGATCCCGAGACCTTTTTTTTTCGTCGTCGCAAAGGGCCGGAACAACGAATCTCGCACAAAGCTCTCGCTCATTCCGCATCCGTTATCGGTCACCGATAGAATAGCCGCATCACCACGCCGCGCCGTTTTCACACTGACCGCGCCGGAGCCATTGACCGCGTCCCGCGCATTCAAAAGCAAATTCGTGATCACGCTCTGCATGTGCGCAGCGTCGACCGACATCATCGGCAACGGCGAAAATTCCTTCGCCACCTGCAACGGCGAAAGCCCGTCGAGATCATCCAAAACTTGAGAAACGATCGTGTTCAAATCCAAATCGACGCGATGCAATGAAAGCTTTTGCCGGACCACGCTCAGGCTGCCGATGAGTTGATTAATGCGATCAGCCGTCCGCCCAATTCCGCGCAAAGCATCTTCGCGAAAAGCCGGATCGTCGAAATGCACCGGAAGATTTTTCAGCATCAAAGTCAGCGTCGAGGCCGCGTTTTTCAGATCGTGCACGAAGAACGTCGACATCGTCTGAAACGCTTCCAGTTCGCGACCGCGCGCCACTTCCTGCGCCAGTCCGAGATTCAAAAGACTGGCCGCAACTTGATCGCCGATGCAGCGCAACAAATCCAATTCCTCCGCCGTGTACGGAACCGCGTTCACGCGATCCGCCAGCATCATCAGCCCAAGCAAACGTTCGCTCGCCCGCAACGGAACGCCGATCCGCCCGCCGCCGGTTTCGAAATGTTGCCCGCCGAGCTGCCGCAATTTTTCCGCCCAATTTCCGCTCGCTTTTTCCAAGTCGAACGGGCCGGCCATCGCGCGAAGGCCCGCGCCGATTTCCTCGCCGCTCGCTTCCGCAAACTTCGCGCGCGTTTGCAAAGTCGAGGCGCCGAAAAGCAAATTTTCTTCGCGCGCATCGAGCAACCAAATCGTCACCGAGAGCGCGTTAAAGGTCTGCGAAACCTGATTCGCCGCGACCGTGCAGAGAACGAAAGGATCGAGCACATTGCCGGTCAATTCCGTGAACCGGCTCCAAATTTTTCGCGAGTCGTGCTGCGGCCGTTTGAAATGACGGCTGATGAATTGCTCGATGTTTTGCCTGATGCGTTTCGATAATAACAAGACCGCCAGAAACGCGATGCCCGCCAAAATCAGGAACGCCTGGATTTGAAAACTTCCCGAGCCGCCCGTCCTCGCGACCACCTGCGCAAGGACGCCGACGATGAAAAGATATCCGCCTGCCAGCAGTACGGTCAGCGAGGTGTGTAAGGCGGCGCGCGACGGATAAATATCGATCGCGCCGAACCCGCCGCGCACGTAACCGAGAGCGAGAAATGCGCACCCGATCAGCAGCGCGCCGACTTCGATCGCAGAACTCGTTAGGCTGTCGCGCGAATAAACCAGCGCCTGGCTACAGGTGTAAATTCGTGCGCCAAAAATAATTCCGAGACCGAGCGCCACGAACTTGATTCGCCATTGCATCGTGCCGACGGACGAACGGAAAGTGCGTTCGAGATTCATCAAAATCAGGACCGCGGCCAGGAGCACGATTCCGTGCAAAATACGTGCGCGATCGCTGAAATTCACCAGCCACCCGGAGCCGAGCTCATCGAGCGGAACGACGTTCAGCAGATCGCCGGTATGCCAAATTACCAGCGCGACCGGCAGGACGAATCCGAGAGCGAGAAGCGGCCAGGATCGACGGAGAAATTCGCGGTAATTCCCGCGTGAAAACGTCACGCTAAAACAAATCCAGATCGCGGGGAGGAACGCTTCGCTTTGCAGAATGCCGGTTTGCCAAAAATCGATTCGCTCGGGAAGCGTCGCGCGAAAAGCGGCGCCGATCAGCGCGCTTTCCAGAGCGAGAATCGCCATGCCCGCGCTGAAACACCAGTTGGCGATCGAGCGCTCTTTGTGCGCGACCGCGGCGACCGCCAGCGCGCCGCTGAAAGCTGCTGCCGCGAAGGCGATATCAGAATTTAAATTCATCCGAGGCGGACAGACCAAGGCTGCCGCGAGAAGTTAGTGAAGTTTGGTCGGGCGCGCAATGCGCCTAACGAGTGATCGCGCCGCTTTGGCCGCGCCAGGGCGGTTGATTGCGTCGCCCGCGTCCGCGAGATTTGCAGATCGATCCGCCTTAGAAAGCGGTTTGCGGAACCGAAATGATGTCGCCGTTCTTGACGTAGAACGCGCGCGTGGTTTGGCCGGTGATGGTCGGCTTTAAATCGATGACCTGCGTGCTTTCGACGCCGTTATTGATCCGAATCAAGTGGACCCGTCGAAGATTTCCAAATTGATCCGGGCCGCCCGCTTCCATGATCGCCTGCAGCACCGTCGTCGGCCGATCGAAGGAAAGTTTGCCGGGCGACCGGACAGAGCCGGAAAGATAAACCTGCGTCACCGCGCTCTCCAAAGTCACCGTCACGTCGGTGTTCTTTAGTTGTGAGTGATAACGCGACATCAATTCGCTTTGCAGCCCGAGAAGCGTTCGGCCGGTCGCGGTCACTTCCCCCACTTGCGGCAAACTCAGCTTCCCGTCCGAGCGAATTTTTTGCGATTGATTCAGCTCCGGCGCGGTCGTGAAAGTCAGCCTAACGACATCTCCCGGTCCTAATACGACCGGTGTCATCGCGCCCACTTGATCCTTCAACGGTGCGCGCGAGGCTGTTTCGCAACCGCTCAAAAACAGGCAGCAGGGAAGGATAAGCGCGAGGCAGAAAACTTGTCGTCGCATGAGCCTGGCCAGACGAATGATGGAGGATTCGGTCGAACGTGCGTCCATAGAGTTGAACTGTCGCATAAACATTTTTCGAAGAGAAGGGAAGCTTCGGATTTATCTGCGGGCTTTTGCCGGGGCAGCCACGGCCACGCCGGCGGCTCTTGGTTTTTGTTCGCCCCGCCGCAGCCACCAAACAAAAAGCAGAAGCGGAATCAAGGAGATCGCAAAAAAGAGCGGGCCGCCTTTTTTGTGGATGACGCTGTGAATCATTTGCGGGCCGTAATGGACGCAAAGCAAACCGATCACCAGGATGCGGAAACCGTTTCGCACCACACCCAGCGGAATGACGAACGCGACGAGCAAAATTTTGCGCCACGGGCTTTTCAAAAAGAGATGTGCCGCCAAAAGGCTAGTGATAACCAGGACCAAACTGGAGCGGATTCCACTGCACTCCTGCGCAACTTCGATCGCGATTCCCGGCAGTTGAAAAATAAGGCCATCGCGAACCACCGGGGTGCCGGTGAGATCGAAAAATAAAGCTGCGGCGTCCGCGGACGCGAACTTCGAAGCTGTTTCTAGAATAGTTACTACCGCGTCCGGCAATGGCACCATGAAGATGAGGAACGCCACCGGAAAAGCCGCCGCCATCATCCATCTCTTGCCCAGGAAAAGAAAACCGCAGGCGGCGACGAGCGAGACATAACCAAGGGTTACAAATGTGAGATGGTCGTTAAGACTTAGACTACCAAAACCGCCGAGCCAGCCATTCCCCGCGGCTAACGACATCGCCGCTATCGCAACGAACATAACCGCGAGCGCAGGCGAAGGGCTGCCCGGATGCGGCCAGGAACCTCGCTCAAGGTAAAGCAAGTAACCGACGATCACGGGAATCAACAAAATATGCGAATGCACCTCGCTCCCCGCCGCGTAAACGAATAAGGAATACAAAGGAATCGAGAACGCCAAGGTCAGCGCTGCCAAAGCCGCCGACGCCAGCGAGTAGCGCCGTTGCCACGACTGACTAACCGTGCGTTGCTCCTCCTTACTCATCTATTCCTTTAATCCCCTAACACCGCTCACGCTTTCCAAACTTTACCGGGAACGGTCTCCACGTTCTTCATTGCATTTCTCGTGTCTACCACGCATTGCGCCCATTCGCCTAACTCAGCGTAGTTAACACTCGCGTGATTGGTCGCTATCAACACGACATCGAATTGCTCGATCGTAGCCCGCTCCCAAGGCACAGAGGTCTTGCCGGCCCAGTCAGGATGTTCTCGCGTTGCCTTGATCACTGGGACATAAGGATCGTGATATTCCACCTTCGCGCCGCGTTCCGCCAAAAGCTCCATCAAAACGTAACTGGGCGACTCGCGCTCGTCGTCTACGTTAGGCTTATAGGCGAGACCAAGAACCAAAACGCGGCTCCCTCTGACCGCTTTGCTGCGGTCGTTCAACGCATCCGCCACTCGCCTGACCACATGCTCCGGCATGGCTGTATTGATTTCCCCTGCCAGTTCTATGAAGCGGGTATTCTGGCCATACTCGCGAGCCTTCCAGGTAAGGTAAAAAGGGTCGATCGGAATGCAGTGCCCACCTAAGCCCGGTCCAGGATAAAAGGCCATAAACCCAAAAGGTTTTGTCTTAGCAGCCTCAATCACCTCCCAAACATCAATGCCCATCGCATCGTAAACCACCTTCAATTCGTTAACCAACGCGATGTTCACGCTCCGAAAAATGTTTTCCAGTAACTTTGCCGCCTCCGCCACGCGGCAAGAAGACACCGGCACCAGATGATCAATCGCCTTGCCATAAAGCTCCATCGCCTTAGCCAGACACGCCGGAGTTAATCCCCCGATCACTTTGGGAATGGAGGCGACCACGCTATTCGGATTCCCGGGATCCTCGCGCTCCGGGGAGAACGCCAGATGAAAGTCTATCCCGGCCGACAGACTCGATCCTCGTTCGAGCACCCGGCGCAGCTCAACATCAGTTGTGCCAGGATAAGTGGTCGACTCCAGAACCACTAACGCGCCCTTAGCTAAATGTGGCGCTATGCGTTCGCCCGTATCTAGAATGAAAGAAATATCCGGCTCCCTGTTCTTATTCAGCGGCGTAGGAACGCAAATTATAACCGCATCCGCCTTCCGAATAACGCTAAAGTCAAGCGACGCCGACAAGCTTTTTGAGCGCAAGGCGTCGGCAATTGTTTCTGACTCAATATGCTTGATATAACTGCGGCCACCATTCACGTGCTCGACCTTAACCCGGTCGATGTCCAAGCCGGTAACACGCACGCCAGAACGGGCGAACTGGATGGCCAGCGGCAGTCCGACATATCCGAGTCCTACTACACAAATGTTCATATTAAAAGTATACGAGTGATCGCTTTGTTAGATAAGGTATGTACCCCGCCCCCTTATCATTTCCGGGCAATATTAAGCCACTTCGCTTTTCAAATCAGCGACGGAAAAAGAGTCCATCCACTTCTAAAACGGCTCCTGTTGTTCGATCATCGAAGCCGGGCCAAAGAGTGTACATTGAAAATCCGAAGGTTCGTAAAAGCGCGATCATCTCCTCGAAGCGAGGCTGCCCTTCGTAGATAGGCTCAAGGGAAAGTTCCAATTGAAGGCCGACGATCTTTTCCAAAGAATTTCGCGCGCCCAACAGAATCGGACGCTCATAGCCTTGAGTATCCAGTTTCAGTAGCACCCGTCCGGTCAGATCTTGCTCAATCCAAATATCGTCCAGAGTCGCTATCGTGATGGCCTCTCGCTTTGCGACAGCCGACCGTTCGTCGAGTTTTGCGATAGATTCCAAGGGCTCAAGCAATGAACTGAACACCGAAAGCTCGGAAACATTTAACACTCCTACGCCATTCGACTCACCTAGTCCTGCGTGAATGCACTCCCAGTTGTCATAAGCCGAGGCGGATGTCTCTAGCTTCTCGAAAGCTTCCCGATTCGGTTCAATTGACAATATCCGGCCGGCATAACCACTTTCTCGCAGAAAATTTCCGAACTGGCCAACGTTAGCGCCTACATCGATAACTAAATCGATATCGAACCTCCGCAGAAATTCGATCAAAGGGGGTACCCGTGGATCTCTCACCCGAACAAGGTCCCAACCCAAACGCCGTACCTGGTTTCTTACAGAATGAATTACCGCGCTCATGTTTCGCACAAACAGAGAATCCGGATATCCAATCGACATATCTTATCCCTTACCAACGGCAGAGCTCAACTGGTCCGCGTGAGGATGGAAGAAGACAACCGCATAAAGATAGGCGATTGCCTCGCTCAAAACCTCTCGTACTCCTTCACTATATTTCCACCAGAGATGGGGATCGTAGTCGGGATTGGCCACGGAAATTACGCCGACGCTCACATCGCGCCCAAACGCCTTTTGAAATAAGAAGCGTGTCCGACGTGAATGCGCCTCGGCAGTTAAAACGTTGATAGATGCTGGTAAGGGACCATGGTCGAGCAACCAGTTTCGCAAAGCTCGCGCGGCTGCGAAAGTACGGTCGCGCTCCGTTACTCGTGCGGGCACCATCATGATCGTCTCTGAACTTAATCCCGCGGCCTTAAGCCGGCCCGCCGCCACGCTCGCGGAGGTATTGTAATCATTTGTGTAACCTCCCATGCCCGTCACCGGTCCCCCCGTTGTATAGATGATCGTATAGCTCCCGGATCGGAATTCGTTTACTGCGGCATTCACCGCAAACTCAGGAACCCAGCCTTCTACCACAAGTATCTTAGTATCGACGCGCGCCGTTATCGCGAGAAAGGGATATAGTAAAAACAAAATAACAAGGACGACCAAAAGCAATACCACCAAAAGCAAGCCGTATCCCCTCCAGGACAAACCCCAACGGTCTCTCCGCGTGACCAATCCGAAAAGCATTTCGTAGAAAGTGTTAAGTGTTTTACTCTAAAGCGTAGAATGGAATGACTCGTTTGGATCACAATGGCGCCCGCTCCGAATGTTTGCGAATACCAAATCGTTGCCGAACTCGTAACGCCATCCTCTGGCGATAGGTCCACCCGCATCGCCGAAGAAAGGCCTTAGAACGCCATCGCGATCGATAATATTGGTAGCTATTCGAGGAGCGTCCAAGTGCTGACAACCCCGAAATCGCCGAAATCGCGGCGGACGTTCTGTTCGTCATGGAGCAAAAGCGTTCCCAAATGGCCCGGCCGTTGCGCCCTATCTCCTCCGCAGAATCCCGCTGGGACATTAACTTCTCCGTCATTAATGGTATATCTCTTTCGGCAATCCGAATGTAGTATTGTCTTTTGTCTCCAAAGGAAAACGGAATCCAATCGTCAGCGATAATTACCGGAACCCTACCCATGGCCATTACTTCGGCAATTCGGTGAGTGTATGCGGTATACCCTCGAGGGCAAAGACAAAAGGCACTATCCAGGGACACAGTGAGAAAACGTTGATAATCCCCAGGCATGTGGTTATACCACTTGTCGGTTCCTTCAACCGACCACGTTTCATTTGAGCTTTGATATAAGCTAAATAGCCGTCGTCTCAACGGGTGCGAAGGAAAGCCGATGAAAGAAAATAACTTCTTCGGTTTTCGTTGAAAAATTCTATCCTCCTTTAGCTGGTAAATTAACGGATTAGGAGACGAAAGGGCAGGCCAGATCAGATGTTGGCTAGGGTCAAAGTGCTTCTTCTCAATCGAACTATATAATCCGGGTAACATTCCTTCTGGGTGGTCATCGAAGTTGATCGTATAGATCCGCGCTGCATAGTCACGCAATAGAGGATCACCAAGCAGGGTATCGATATAGGCTACCGTTTTGTAACTGGGGCTCTCTAACAATACGATCAAATCAGCGCGCTGAGGATCATCCTCCACCTCAAATGGAGCTTTCCCGGCCGCTAGCTCAGTTTGCATAGTCTGCAGCAAACGCGTTTCGCCTTCCCCACGCCAATCCTGAGGCAGCGCAAAGTGCACTTTCCTTACCATACTGCCTGTATATCCATTCCTACCTTCCCGCCGATCCGATCAATGAGACTGCTGAGTAGAGGAAATATTTCCTCTGACGTTTCATTCTTCAACCGACATCTAGCTTAGTAACGGCAGACGTGCTTGTTTGCTTCCCCTCTTCCTTGGCATCTAATTTCTCTATCCGCGTGTCGGTGAAGTGAGGGTTTGGAGTTCGAACATTACCTCCGTAGGGAGAATGGTCCCATGGCAGAGATTTAGAGCTTCTTGCGGGTCCAATCGTCGATTTCCGGTCCGAAACAAGCTCCCCTTAATAAAGGGAAATCCACATTCCACTAAGGCGTGGACGTGGAAGTGCGTCGTATCGCTCAAGATTGATCTCGGACGAACCATTCGCTTTAGCCTCTTTCCAGCAGGCAGCCTCGCATGTGCTTCGTGACAAATCTTTTCTTGTGGAAAGATTGCTCTCCACTTCAGTCCGTGCTCTTGCAACCAAAGAGTTAGCCCCACTTCATAACTTCGCACGATCTGCATTTTTGACTGGTAGGGTAGGACGCTATTCCAAAATTCTCGAAAACAGTTAGCTCTCAGCGCACTCGCGCGAAAGACTAAAAAGTAGCTTTGAAGATGTGGCGCAGGTTCCCAATTATCAGTCAACCCCCAAAAGTCGCAGTGAGCAACCTGAGACCGGTCCCATAACTGGGCCAGCTTCCGCAGCGGTCCGATCATACTAGAATTGACCAAGAGCAGTTCGGCGATGCTCGCAAGATCAGTTTCTTCCAAACCCTCCTTCCACATGCAAAAATCCAAACCCGAGTTATCGCGCTCAATTATCCGCACACTAACACTTCCCAGTCGTTCCCGATCTGTCGAGGAAATGGGAGAATTCGAGACAAAAATGACCTGGAAACCGAGTTCTCGAATTTGCTCCAAATAGAATATGACATGCCGGGCCACGACGGCATTAGCATCGAAGTGAGCATAAATGGCGACACGATGGTCAACCCGCCTAATCATAAGCGAGTGGTCATGCTGTGCGGCGGCGTTTAAGCAGCGCTTTCCAAGCTCCCCAGGAAAAAACTTTTCCAAACCGCGAGACCTGGACGGAAAGCCAGCCTTCCTCGGCCATCCGCGGGAGCCTGGGATAAGACCGCAAGACTGTAGCCCACTCCTCTTGCAAGAAATGCGCGTCGGTAGAATTCAGTGCTTTCTCGTGTCTGATAGCCTGCTGAGCACGCCAAGCCTGCATACAGCATAAGCGCCGGAGATGAGGAATGCCAAATCGACGGGCTCCAGCGGCTCTCAGTTTTTCACAGCGCGGATGGTATAGCACATCATGCAACATGATGAACCAGTCTAGGCGTGTCATTCGAATTCGACGCGAGGCAGCATTGTGCGACGACGCCGACCGGCCATGGACACGAAAGATGGCCAGGGCCTCAGCAAGATAAGTCACTCCAAAACGACTTCCCGCCCGGTTCCAGAACTCGTAATCGCAACACATGATCAAATTCGTTTCGAACGGTCCGCATTCGGCGAACACACTCTTGTGCAGAAGGGTTGCGGTCGGTTCACCTACCATGTTGCTACGGAAACGCGTCACGACTCCTTCCGCAAAATTTGCCGGCGCCATTGAATTTCGCCCGGCATAAAAGCGATCGATCTCAATCGCACTACTTAAATAAAAGTCCCGGAGATCCTGCGCCACTCCCGCATCGAAAATGAAATCTCGTCGGCAACAGAGGAACCGCGCTGCGCTTGATTCGGCCTTTCGCAACATCAAGCTAATACACTCGGGCGTAAGTAGATCGTCTTGAAAGACAAATTTAATCCATTCACCTCGCGCTAGCTCCACACAGCGGTTCCAGTTACCGGCTAGCCCCAAGCGAGATCCGTTTTGCCTCAAACGGATCCTTTCATCGTTTCGTGCGAAACGCCGAACGATCTCAACGGTCGAATCGTCGGAGCCATCGTCCACAATTAAGATTTCGATGTCGCGGAACGTCTGTTCGCAGACGCTCTGCAGGCAATCCTCGAGAAAGGTCCCGCCGTTGTAGGTAGGGACGCAGACGCTTACTAACGGCATCTCATAAATGGCTCGCCGAAGAATGACCCACAACTAGTTACGTGGCCCTTCAAGCGTAGCCGTTCGCCGGCGGCTCCTGAAATATGCGCTTGTAAATCGACGATCGAAGCAGCCGGACAAAAGCGCGAATGCGGTCTCGCCGGTCCAAAATTCTCAAGATGGCGTACACGCCGACACGACCAGTAAGGTTAGCTCTCCCAAGTTCTAAAACACGACGGGTATAGTCGGCCGGACAAAGTTGTCCGAGACGTCTCACTGCGGTTTCAAAATTTTGAACACGGAGGTCTGCTCTCCCTCGCAACAACCGACCTAACTCTACTCGAAAACGGCATTCGCCTTCAATCATCCTTCGTGAATCTAGGCTCGTGCTCCATGGATGGCCTCTAACTAATGCCAGCGTTCCGGGCCTAGGACAATAATGAAAACGCACGCCTAGAGCTGCGCACCGAACCCAGTAGTCCCAATCCTCGCAACCCATGACTCTTTCATTGAAAGACCCCACTTCCTCCAACACCGATCGTCGCAGGACGGGACAGTTCATCGTCATAACGTTACGGACGAGTAATTTCGTTAACATTGGTTCAATAGACCGCGCCAACTCATCCACCCATGGCCTTTCCTCGCCCCAAATTCCGAACTTGCGTTCATTGTCATTGCCGTCGGCAAAATAACGCACATCGCCATAGACGATCCCAACGCCAGAACCCAGCCGAAGGTGTTCAACATGGATCTTAAGCTTGTCCGGCTCAATCAAATCGTCGGCATCCAAGAATTGAACGAATTGCCCTCTCGTCATTTTGACTCCCGAGTTTCGCGCCGCGGACGGCCCAGCGTTTTCTTGCCGCAGATATCGCACGCGCAAGTCCGAGGAGACGAGGCTTTTAGCGATCGCTGGCGTTTCGTCGGTAGAGCCGTCGTCGACTAAGACGCACTCCCAATCCGCCAAAGTCTGTTTCTGCAGACTCTGAACAGCAGTGGGAAGGTAACGCCCTTGGTTAAAACAAGGTATGACTACGCTAACTAACGGTTCCGTCATTTTCGCTTTCGATGAGTTCGAATAGAAACCCTTCACACATTGCCACGATGTGCACGCATTGACATCGCGCCAGTTCTGCGCCGAACGAATTCCGTTATGCGCCGAGTTTTCGGGAACAGGTACAAATGCCCAAGATAGGAAGATAAAAACTTGAAATACGATCTGCTGAAACGTGGGCCCCAATACTCCCGGCTGATAGCCAGAGTTTCCGCCCACTGGCCGGCGCAAGAAGAAAAGGAAATGTTCCCTTCATCGTATCTGAAATTGGCCAAAACTTTGTCCACGGTCCGCACATCGTAAAACTCGGCCAACTTAATCCAGTGGCGATAATCCATCGCGAATCGGTCGCGCTCTTCAAAACCTCCTACCTTGTCTATTGCCGCCGCGCTTACGAAGCTACTAGGAGCGGGAATGGAAACCCGCGTGCCCCAATTTTTCCAGCATTCGATGAGTTCACTTCGGTTCGTGAAGGCGGCAAAGAGAGTTCGACCACGAATACCGCCATTATCGACTAACTGGCAATTACCAGAAATAATTCCCACGCTAGGATTATCGCGAAAGGCTTCGGCCACGACTTGAAAAGCCCCCGGCTCATAAAGGTCGTCGTCCCCAATCACTCCAATCAGGTTGCCGCTCGCCAGCTTCAAACCCTTGTTCAACGCTTGAGACAGACCCGCGTCTACTTCCGAGACCCATCGGATGTGTGGGTAACGTGCACTCATATTTCGGAGAAGCTCAACCGTTCCATCAGTCGAAGCACCATCAACAATGATATGCTCTTTATAAGGGTACGACTGATTAGCAACACTCTCAATACAGTGCACAAGCATGTCAGCGCGGTTTCGCGTTGCTGTAACTATCGATAGCCTGATCACGGATCTCACGGCTTGAGATAGGCCCTCAAGATCAAGAAGCGACCGATTCGTAAACGCCGACCGTTCGTCGAGTTGTTTCTTCCCAGGAAAAAAGCGCCGCACGCTTGAGGCCCCGCTCAATCAATTCATCTCGGCGCGCTCCCATATTCCGAAGCGAAATAATCGCATCAGCCATGTCACCGATTGATTCAGGATCGATCATTATCGCAGCATCCCCGACCACCTCTGGCAGGCTGGAAGTATTGCTCGATATTACAACCGTTCCACAGGCCATCGCCTCCAGAGGAGGAATGCCAAAGCCCTCTTCAAGCGAAGGGTAAATCAGTGCTTCGCTATTACGATAAAGACCAGCTAGATGAGAGTCGTCCACAAAAGCCATCCGCGTCACCCGATTCCAGAGCTTGAGAGCCTTTATCAACTCTGTTTCGGACACCGAAAGAGCATCGCCCACGACACACAATGTCACATCAGGCCATTCCTCCGCGATCTTTCCAAACGCCAGTAATGTGCGCAAAAAGTTTTTGTAGATTCCCCGATTACCTAAGAATAAACAGTATGGCCGCTCGGGTGTAGCGGCCGCTTTCGTTGCCATTGTCCAATTAATGCCGGAGGCAAGATACGTGACTGTTATTCGAGTATCCGGAATGCTGTATCTTTCCTGGAGTTCTCGTTTGGTGTTTTCTGAGATACAAATGATCGCATCGGCGGATTCGATCATGCTTCGTTTCGCCTCGATTTCCGATCCCTCTGGGTCGAGCTCGGAGGAGTAACGTTCCAGAATCATATCAAAGACGGTTACGACCAAAGGGCGACGTCCCGGCCGGACCCAACGCTCCCCCAATCGAAGATGGTAGGTAGGATGCAAAATATCATAGGCGGTCCCGAAATCCAGTAACTCCAAGTAGGAGCGGTTGAGTAAGCCGCCGAGAACTCGAGGTCGCAGCGCGGCAAATGGTAGAGCCGCTCTTCCGCGCAAACTTGGATGAATCACTTCGACCGAATTCGGTCGATCGCCTGTAAAGATGATCGGAAACCAATCGTGCGGGAGTCGCTGAATGAGATTCGCGAAATAACGGCTAATCCCTCCATTCCTCTGCGCGGAAAAAATATAGCCGTCGTAAAGAATTCGCACGCCTTCAATATCCTCGCGATCTATTGAACAGGAGATCTAGCGGACAAGCTCGACATCGTGGCAGGCGCTCCCGCATTAACCTGACGGATCGGAGGAATGTTCAACTCCCTTAGCTCATTCTCTATTTCATCGGCAACGGACCTTGAGGCGCCACTCCACCTACTGAGTAGATTGTTCCTGTAATGCTGAATTACTTCTCGCGGGGCTCCGGGAAACGCCCTCAACATGAGTCCGAGCCTGGAAAATCGACTTTTGCGCGAAGCCAAGCTCGCGCGAACCTTTCGGTTCCAGTAGAATCTCCGCAGGCGATCCGGAAGTCCTTTGGAGCTAGGTAATCCTTTCCTCTTCGAGAAACTGATCACCTCATCCGCCATTTCCAAAAAGACTCCTTTGGTAACAGCCTCTTCATACTTCGCTACCTGACTGGCCTGTCCGGAATGAAGTCGCCAGGTAGCAAGATATTCTGGAACATGCACGGTCTTGGTAACCAAGGCCGCGCGCATCTGCCATTCTAGGTCGGCGAATGAACCCCAATTGGTGCGGAAAGTGCCCGCTTCCTTGTAGGTTCTACATTGAACAAGAAGTTGCGTTAGCGAATAATAGACACTACCCATCGCAAGCGCCAGCACTGTGTCGTGCCCGCGTTCGCGGACGTGGTTTCTCCCCATCCAATCCGCCAGATATCGAACCGAAGGCAAATTTTCCCAGCAATGTCCTTCGGAAATCGGGGCGCTTGAAGCATCGATGAAGGTTAGACAACAATGGGCGATGCCACAATCGCTGTGGCGGTCTAATGCTTGCAGAAGGGTGCGAAGGCATTCTGGCGACATCGTATCATCGGCCGTCGCCATATAAATAGCTTCACCGCGCGCTAACGCCAAACAACGATTGAAAGCTTGATAAATGCCACTTGGAGCTTGTTGCTCACAACGCACTCGCGAGTCTTCTGTCGCCCATTCTTGCAGATATTCCCATGTGCCATCATTTGAGTTTCCATCGACTACCACGACCTCCCAATCGGAAAAGGTCTGCGCCCGGATGGAGTCGACTCGTGCTTTAAGAAAGCGTATGCCATTTCGAACCGGCAGTGCGATCGTTATCCGCGGCAGTCTCGTCATTCTTACACTTTCCGTGCTGATACATCAGAACGACCTTCTGGCAGCACTTCAACTATACTACTGCTCGGTAGCCAGAATTGGCGGCTTAGAAGATTTCTGAGCCATCCTAGCAATCCGTAACGACGAGGTTGGATGTCGATTTGGAATCGTCGCCGGCATATCCGTAAGATTTAGACAATAACCGATATCCGAAAAGCTATCGCGTATGGATCGGTTATTTTAAGTAAGAATTACTGATACGAACGGCATCTAAGAAGAATCAACGATCTGCGGGACCGGTTCTTCACTATTGCAACGTCTCAACAAAGTCTAATTTAATCATCGAGGCGCAATATGATTAGCTTCTCGATGCGAAACCATCATAAAATAATCCCCGAGCATTAATCTTTTCCACCTGGAAGCCATTCGCGGTCAGGAGCGTTTCTATTTCCCGCCAACCGGTTTCACCGTCATGGGTCTCGAAAAATATGGCGGTTTGTCTTGGTAAGACAGGCATTAAGCGCGGAAGAATATTGCGTTCTTCGCCTTCAACATCCAGCTTAATCAAAATCGATCCTTCGTGAAAATCGCGGACAGTTGCCGGCAAATCTGTGGTAGTGATTCGGTACGCGCGCGAATCCCGACAATCGGACACTAAACGCCCGCTATGGCTATTTTCTCCAAAAAATAGGGAACTCTTGGCTTCGGCTGCCACAGCAGTAGGCATCACCTCAATATCCAATCTGTTTATCTTAATCTGCCGACGAATGATTCGCACATTGTGCGGGTTCGGCTCGAAAGCTATCGTCTGAGCTTTGGGAAATCTACTCTTGGCGAAAAGCGAAAACATCCCGATGTGCGCTCCGCAATCCAAGACGCGATCGGGCGCAAAAGCGATCTTTCCCAAATCGTAACCTTTTCTCAAAAAGATTTCGTCAAAGATGACAGTATGTGACCAATTGACTGGATCAATTAATAGCCTAAGCCCCTTTAATTGCTTGGGCCGTAATCGTAACATAGGAACGATACAAGAAAGCAACCACCACAATGGGGTTCTCGAATGATCCCGCGTCGGCGCAACCAGGCCGAACAACCCCAGGGTAATCCTGTCCATGCTTCTCCATCCCAACGCCGCACATTTCGCGACATAAGTCATATTCAGCGACATAACCTACCGCGACGTTAAACTGGATTCAAAAAAAATCTAGTTACTTGCAACTATGAATTCGGGAGTATCCCGAATCAGCCAGGCGTATGCACCGTAACCGTCGGACTGTTGAAAATTCCACGGACGCGCGTTAGGATTAGAAAATGGCACGTTAAAGGTCAATACACTTGTGGCCTCGTGATCCCACGCGGCATTTACTACGGATGTCGCGGCATCTAGACGGTATAATCCAGCGGCGATGGGGAGCGGCTGCAGCTTGATTTTACAAACATAGCTTCCGGGCCCCGCGGGCAAAGAGAGCCCATGGAACTGGTGCAGGGACGCGAATGCCAGCCGCATATCCTTAGCATCTTTCAAAAACAATTCGATTGAAATTCCAGAAGCCCCGTCTGTCGAGAGCATTAGGGAAAGTTGGAAAACCGTTCCCGGAATATAAAGATTAGTCGGTCGTCCAAGTTCATCTAGCAAAGTAACCTGTTTTATGGTGGCATGCCGACCTCTTCCTTTCACGATCGCACTGCGACCGAGCCTCTCGCCTGAAGGTAGGGCGAAATAGGATTCGATTATTTCATCTGTCTTCGCGTGCTTCATGATGCGCCCTTGATCCATAAGAATCGAACTGCGCGTTAGAGATTTGACTGCTGCAAGGTTATGACTAACAAATAACACAGTCCGACCTTCATTAATTGACACATCCTTCATTTTACCGATACATTTTTCCTGAAACTCGGAATCTCCAACCGCCAACACCTCATCTACGATTAGAATTTCCGGTTCCAAGTGTGCGGCGACGGCGAATGCCAGACGGACATACATTCCGCTGGAATAGCGTTTCACTGGGGTATCCACGAATGCTTGGATACCGGAAAACTCGATTATCTCGTCAAATTTTCTTCGAATTTCTTGTTTGGTCATTCCAAGAATCGCACCGTTCAAGAACACATTCTCTCGCCCAGTAAGATCAGGGTGAAAGCCCGTTCCAACCTCAAGCAGACTTGCGATTCGTCCTTTGATCTTTATCTCACCGGACGTCGGAGCGGTCACTTGGGAGAGGATTTTCAAAAGCGTGCTCTTTCCAGCTCCATTTCGACCGATGACACCGAGAACTTCGCCTCGCTGAACAGCGAAGCTTATATCCTTGAGAGCCCAAAATTCTTCTCCCATGAGTCGCGCATGCCTTTCTTCGCCGATCTTGGACGAAGGATCAGCTTTTCCGCGCGCCCTCGCCCACAGCCGATTCAAGTCCTCCTTTAGCGTTCCGCCGCCAATGGTACCTAGACGGTACGACTTGCTTACATTTTCAACCGAGATCACCACGGACATTTAGACAGTATCCATGAAAGTTCGCTCCACGTGTGTGAAGAGCATCAAGCCAAGACCCAATACGCCCAGCATGATGGCAAAGCTAACCAAGAGGTGGCTTGGCTGGACTAATCCTGTTCCCAAAAATCCTAGACGGAATCCTTCCATGACGGGAGTGAGCGGATTGAGATCGATCACCCACCGGTATTTCGCAGGAACGGCCGAGGCCGGATAAATAACCGGGGTCGCATACATGGCCAACTGCACACCAAAGGCGACCAAGTTCACCAGATCACGATAACGCGTGGTTAAAGCCGAGACGATAATCCCCGCGCCTAACCCGTAACCCGCTAACATAAACAGAAAGACCGGAATCATGAACAGCCACGGCGTAAGATGAAGCCTGGCGCCCGTTGCAGTATAGAATGCTAGAGCGACGAGAAAAATGCCGAGCTGGATCCCGAATGTGATCAGATTAGAAATCGTCACCGAAATTGGAATGACTAACCGATGGAAGTAAACTTTCCCCATCAAATGCGCATTACCGACGAACGTGTTGGCGATTTTCGTGAGATTGTTAGCGAAGTAGCTCCACGCTACGTTGCCAATCAAATAAAACAGAAATGGCGGAACGCCGCCCGTTGAGAGGCCGGCTACCTTACTAAAAACCAAAGTGAACATTAAGGTCGTCAACAACGGTTGAATAATGTGCCAAGCCGGCCCCAGAACTGTCTGTTTGTAAGCAGAGACGAAGTCGCGCCAAACGAACAAGCTTATCAAATCGCGGTAACGCCAGAGCTGCGCGAGACGCCAATCGAACCAACCCCGGTGAGGCGTAATTCTACTAGTCCATTCTTCTGCTGTGGGAGCGCGTCCAGGAATGACTATTTCCTGTTCTAAAGGCGGAATATCGACGGTCACGAGCGCTATTCTTTTCCTAGATTGGCTATCATTTTGCGACGATCAACAGATTTAAATAGGGCTGACAACCCCAAAATCGCTCTAGACGCGAGACCAAGAGCAATATCTGGCATGATAGAAAGTGGCGACACCTGACAGATCTCCTTAGCTGTCGAGATCAGCAGATTCCATGCGGCAATGGCGGCGAAGGGTCCTTCAGAAATTACTGCTCTTCTAAGAAATTTTTGCATTGCGGAAGCGAACGCGCGGCGATCATCGACAAAGATAGATTCGTTTGAGCACTGAAGCTGTCCGGAAAGCCACTTTAGGTAAAGACACACTGCGCGGAGCTTTAGTTTCCCACTCGCGAAGGAGCCGTCCGGCGAGATGTTGTGAGGGCTGTGGCGCCAAGACACCTTCGCTTTATCGATACGCCTAATCAGCCGCCTTTGGCTCATCGCGACGATCGCTGCATCGTCAGCGCACCAAGCTAGAGGGAGGTCGACAAAGCCACCCGCCGTGTTCCAGGCTTCGCGCGAAAAAATAATCTGCTGCATGAACGAGGGTCGCCATCCACTTAGACGAGCAAAAGCAAACTCAAGCCACGACTCCTCTTCTGGATGGTGGCTATGTAGACCAACAATGGTGTCTTGTTCGTTGATCATCCAGGCATCAAAGCGATACACATCGGCAGCGCCCTCCTTTGCCTCGCGCGCCCGATAAAACCCCTCCACGCATTCCAAATCCATGAGATCATCGTCAGAAAACAACCAAATCCAAGGCGCTCGCGTGAGAGTGATACAGCGTTCCCAATGCCGAACCAAAGAATATTTGCCCAGATTGGATTCGAAGCGATGAAAGGAATGCTTTCTCGCTCGAAGAACATCCCGTGTGATACCTGACAAATCCGAGGGACTGGCATCGTCGAAAACATGTAGATCGAATTGCTGGTTTGTTTGTTGCGCGACACAGTGCAGCGCTCGCGCAAGATATTCCGATTTGTAGCCGGGAATAATAATCGCAAGATCATGATCAGTTCCCATGGGAAAATTCTTGTTCATTCGCAAAGACAATTGGCGTCCAACTTGCGTTTAGATCTTCGCGAGAAACCGACCACACCGCCGTCGCTGAATCATTTAGACCGGCAAAAACAAGAATATCCGAAGGTCGTGCGATAATAGATGAGACGTAAATGATCGAAGCGGGCGCACTACGCCACCCGCAAACCAGCGGCCGGGAGCTGATCATGGCGGGAGCCAGGGTTGATTTCTCGATCAGCACAGCCCAAAAGACGTAGCGCAGTTGCGGAAAAACTTCATGCACGACATGCAACATATATTTGCCGTCGTAATCGATCGGATTAACGCTATTTCTAAGGTTAGAAGTGAGCTGATTTACACCTCCATGCACCGTTCCCTTCATAACGGAATCAAAGTCCAAGTCTGGCCAATTCCGTGACTTTAGGAGATGATATGGCGCGAAAGAATAGATTAGATAAAGATCCACGCCTTGCTCAAAGTAGACCCAATTCTTTTCTGTTCGCTTCGTCGTCAGATCAAGTTTCGGCGTTCCAAGGAAGGACAGCTTTCGCTTTGAGATGTCAACCTTGGAAACCCCCACTTTAATGATGAGGCTCTTAAGTTTTAGCGCCCCGCTTCTGTGGTTTCCCTCGGGTCGGGGAAAGATAGAATGACCACAAAGCAGTTCGCCCTTGAATCGAAAGAGCCGATAGTCCTCAACCCGGCTTTCAAGGAATAACGGTTGGCCATTCACATCCAGTTCCCTTGTACTTTCAACCGACAAAAGCTCGTCTAACTCAATGAGAAGGGGGCGAACACCCTCAAAAAACTGCGATGAAACCTGACGGCTATGCGCCCACGGAATGTGTTCGCCGCGGGCAAGAAGTATGACCCGGCCTGCGTCCCAAATAGCCCCCGGATTTAACACGCCCGCTCGGAAACCGAAACTTCCAGGGCCAGCCAAACGCGTTAAGGAAGAAGATCTTGCTAGCGGTTGATCTAGGTATACAACAGCTTCTCTGCATCGCAGACGGCCTCCAGCATTCCCACCGTCAAATGCGGTCGACGCCTTTTCAAAGGCCATAGTTATCGAACGGGAAGCTGCATCAAAAACACTGAGGCACTCAGAATCAAGAACGTCGTATAAATAAAAGCCCGCCATTCGTAACAACTTAAGGAGCTCCGTCAATTCGAAGGAGTCGACTAAAAATAGGCCAAGGCTCGCCCTTATTAGGATCACTTCGGCCCCATGCAGCCATAACGTGTCGAAAATTGCATTTCGATTTTCACTCGAATCGATTTCCAACTGAAGAAGTAAGACTCCAAAAAACGTTGGGCCCGCCGTCTTCGGAAGAAACAAGCCAAGATGAACCCGCTCGGAAGAGAACGCCGTCAGCAAATCGTCATGAACCGAGGAATCGCTATCGTAACAATACGCTTGGTCGACCCTTAGTCGGTTGTGTAGGTCGACCAAATATTCACGGGTCGAAGGCGGAGCGACCCCTTTAACGCGTTTTAACCCCAGATGCCGGGCCAATTTCTTTACGAGTCGGCGCACGCCTTCCTTAAAAATTGCGAAGAATCGCGGACGATGGCAAGACCGGTCCAATCAACTTGCGACCGACTGAATATCGTATAACCGATTACTAGCGGGTGTTACGCCTCCCACTATGGCGCCGTAACGTGGAGACCTGTTGGCGCAGCTAATGCTCCGCCCATCGAATCGAAACGTCGCTTCGCAGGAAGCACGCCTGTCATCGGCGTGAGATCCGAGCCAATGGGAGGCCAGATTAGGTCAGCTGGCCACCAATTTGGTTTCGCCGTTAAATAAAGGCTGTTTGGAATAGTATGATCGGAGATATTGCTATCCCAGGTTACGGAGGCATTAACTGCGTCATAATTTCCGTGGCGCAGGATAGTCGCCTCCACATTACGATCGAGTTTTTGATTATCGGGAGCGGAGAGATCATTCGTCAAAGAACTGTAATCGGGTGGATTCGTAGCCTGGAGGAATCCCGAATAGGATGTGTTACCGATATTTGGGAAACCGAGGGCGTAGATTGGATAAATGCTGCTGCCAGGTGGATTATAGTAATCCACTTTCTCAGTTTCATAGTCGGTACTGGTTCCGGCGGTGCCGAGGACATTGCCGACGATATTGTAATAGGTCTGGTAATGTTTTAGTTCCAGCGCTCCCCGAATGCGATTACGAAAGAGTGTGTTATGGCTTGCGGATCCGTAATAACCATCGTCTTTAAAGTTATCGATGAAATTGCTCTCGGCGAGATTGAGCATGTTGTGCGGCGAGTGGTTGAAACTGATGTCCCAAAATAAAGCCGCCGTGTTCAACACGTAATTATATGCTACGACATTGCAGGCATTTGCTCCCGTTGCGTCGCCGAACTGGATCGGGGAAGCACCGCCGTTGTTGCAAATGTTGTCTTCCACCAGATTCCAGCAGCAGTCCCCGTCAAAATCAATACCTTCATGGTTAGGGCCCGAGGCCTGGACATCATGGGTATAGCACTGTCGAATTTCACCCCGAACAAGTGTCCCAAACCTCATTTGTCGACTATAGGCCGCCTTGATTTCAACGCCCTTAACCCAACAGCCCCATGCTTGTTCAAATTCTAATGCCCATCCTACGGTGCTACTAGTTAGATCCATAGTCATATCTTCAATTCCGATACCTTGGATAAAGTTGTAGCCAGCCGAAGGTCCCGCAAAGGGGCGAGCCGTCGGCTGCATTTGGCTAAAATCAAAGGGACAGGGTGGGTCGAAGGTCACCGTGGTTGCTGTCTTGCTCCGCACTTTGAAGGTTATGCGCATGGTCCGCGTGTTATCGCTCACTCCTCCGAGATTATGCGCCCATTGGGGCAGCTTTGGAGCAATACCCATAGGCAGGTCGACAATAAAAGCGGAGGTATCTCCTAAGGTAATAGTGTTACTGCCCTTTGTCGCCCCTCCCGTTATAGGGACGTACGTGTTGGGAGCCGGGTATTGTTGTGAGCCGAAAAGGAAATAGCCGCCGTTTCCGGTCGATTTGATGACGGTTTTGCCCTGCCCAGCCCCTCGAAGAGTGACGTTCTGTTTCGAAGCCAGGTAGACTCGGCTGCTCAGCAGAAAGTTTCCTGGCGGAATGTATACTACCTGTCCCGTTGGGCAGTTCGCGAGCGCATTTTGTATTATAGAGCCGCAATCTGTCCCACCCGAAGGATCAGCGCCCAAATCTGTAACAATGTTTTTATAAACGGTAGGGCGCGCCGGAATGCCACCTGGAACCCCGACGTTGCCAAGCCAGGGCGCTGTGCGAGCCGCCGGGATGATTTCTGCCGAGGAGATCGGCGAGACAACAAAAAACGCAAGTAGGACTAGAAGCTGTGAAACGAGGCGGACAAGGCCGAGACATATAATTCCGATTTCCATAAGGTGAATATTCTACAAAGCAAATGCCGCGCCGAATTCGACGTATATCGGTGGTTTTGTGCCGCTCATCCGTTGTGCATGGTCATGACGTATTTCTCTCGACGCGAATTTGCCGAAGGAAACGGGTTCGAGTTCTCGCATCGCGGGCGCCCGAGCGAGGAGATTTTCCGGAGCATTGGGATAAAACAATCAAAGGACTGTCGCCTCCAAACTCTGGTTCCCAGGAGAAAAGGTCAGAAAAAGGTGACTTGGAAACGAAATGCGAAGCGACATCGAATCGAATAACCCAAGTCTTGATCGTTTAGGCAAACACAGCTCGGTATGGCACGTCGACCCAAGTCGCCCGCTTGCGGCTCCAGTCAAGCCCGTCTGCCATCATTACCGTCAGCAGAAGAACACCAAACATCTGGAAGGTGAAGAGCAATGTGAATGGCTCACGGCGACCGACCAGGCGCGTTAACGCCTGAAGCGCCCCGATCTGCACGATGTAGGCGAGCAAAGAGTATCTGCCCAGGCTGATCAGCCGACGGCTGAAAAATGTCCGGCAACCAATCGCCATGCATACGCTGAAAATTGCCATGAGGGCTACGCAGGCGATCAGAAGCTGGTCCAGCGGCGTGTGCCAACCTGCGTTCGCCGTTATCAGAAGTGCACCATAAAGCGCGCAAAAAACGAGCCAAAAGCGGCCAACCTTATCGAGGAAGGCGGCCGGAATTCGACCTGCGGCGATTCCTATGAATCCATTACTTAAAAGCGCGAGATTTACTGACCCGCTTTCTCCTCGGCTCATGAGGGCTCCAGCAATTGCGAGCGCAAGAGCGGCAATGATAGCAAGAAAGTGGCCCAGGCTATCTAAGGCGATAAAGGCCGGGCTAAGAATCAGCAAGTAGGCGATCGGCAGAAGGATAGAGAAGGCGGCAAACTGACCTCCACCGATGCCAAATATTTCAGGCCAGTATTCGAAAATGTAGCCGACACCTCGCGGTTCGCCCCCCCATTTCACTCCACCTGCCATATTTGTTCCCACGTTGAGCAAGGTAAAAATGGCAAGCAGGCGAAGTCCCCGAAGAAGCAGTTTTAAATGACACTTGGGATCCCGGGCGGCCACAGGGTTGAAATAAAGCCGGGCGATAAGAAAGCCGGTGATAAGAATAAACGAAGGGGGCAAGAATGGGAGATATTTAAATCCGAGCCTGTAATCCAGCGAATAATTAAACGAATGATAAACGACCATCGCCACTACGAGTACACCCTTCGTCATATCTAACGAAGCAATTCTCGGTCGCCTCCCTTGCAACACGACGGTCTGGGAATCTCCCACCAGCACGTCGCTACTCATCTTTGCCGCTAACCAATGCCAAACCCTGCGCTACTGGCAAAACCCTTGCCCCGCTCTTTAGCGAGCGTTGGACCACTCTTTGGAAAAAAGCCGGCTCGCAACCATAGCGTGTCGGGCTGCCCTGGATGTCGTGAGAAGCAAAGATTAGCCACCCGTTTGCCCGAGCGTTTTGGTCGATCAACCGGTAAACGGAGTTCGGATCATCCCGGCTCTGTTCCAGAAAGAAGGCCGATAGGAGGTTTAAGTCGATGGTCTTCTGATTGACTGTCTGACCGCCGCCCCGGCAAGCCGCGAAATGGAGTTCGCTGAGACGCTTGATTTCCGGGCGCGGGTTTCCGATCGGATAGGAGAGGGTTTTGAAAACGGCGCCCGTCTCAATCGCCTCGAGAACACTTGCGTTCTTTACGATGCTTTTTTTGAAGACGTTTGAGGGCGTGTTAGAAGCATCGCAGTGCTCGAAGGTATGGCAACCCAACTCGTGCCCTTGATCCAGAAGCAGGTGAAGATCTGCTTCTGTAAAAATATTTCCCGTGGGCGCAATCGTTCCCATCAGCCCGAGAGAAGCATAGTAGGTTCCAAGGAGGCCCTCCGATTTTAATATCCTGCCACCAATCCGGAGTGCCGAGCGCGGAAAGTCATCGAAGGTAAAGGAGATTATCGGTTGCGTATTGCGCATTTGAACCGATCGGCGCGACAACATTCGCGCAGCGATACGCTTAGAGCAACCTCTGAGTCTTGTAACCAACATTTTCCTGCCAAGATGAGCGCGAAAGCTCCTAGACTCCGGTCGACAAGATTGATTTCGTCGATCTGTGTGGACCAAGACGGTGGCTCTCCGGCATAAGACGCGCTTTCGTAAAACTTTCCCACTTCCAAGCGATCCTACGTAGAAGATTATGGTTCTCGGAGCGCCACGATCCGTTCATCAAATGCACGCCATAGTCGCCAAATCGATGCCAACCCGAAGGATCTCTCACATCGGGCGGAAAGAGAACGGTCACCGCTGAGGAAAGCTCGGACTCCTCCGAATAGGTGCGGGAAAGCAGTCCAGGCCCTGTTGTGTTCAATACCTCATACTCCGAACGGAGGAGACGATGGATGCCTCTTGTCATTGGTTTCAGCCACGCCGAATCACGTTGAGCGCGAACACAGTTCGTGATCACAGACTTAAGAAAAGCATTCCCAGCCTGAGCGCCGAATGCATAGTTCCCTAGCTCCCAGTCCATGCCATGATGCCGACGTAAATACCGATTCAAAGTCAGCTCTTCGAAGGGAAAGACCGCTTCATTTTCAAGAAGATCGTCGATGGGGCGAGCCAGGAAAACGTCGAGGTCGAAGTAGAATCCGCCAAAATAAAAGACCGCGAGGTAACGAAAAAAATCGACTTTCTGAATTGGATGTCGAAATCCTTGAAAGACAGAAGCGTATTCCGGAAACTGGGTTTTAACGAAATCTGCAACGGCGGCGTCATCGAAAAAGAGATACTCCCACTCCGGGTGGAGCAAGGTTAAATTAACCGTCGCCGCTTTTGCTAAAGGCTTCAAAAGAGAACTCGGCCCAGTCTGGATGAGTCGCCGGGGGATGTTCATTGGCCGAATTATGCGTGCACGACATCTGCCCTACGCTGGGTAAGCACGGGGTCGACGGGTGTTAGAACAGAGCCGAAAGCGGCACGATAATCAGGCGTCTCCCAACAGGTGGTTAGCACGAAACCGAACCAAACCAAGCTCAGCCGCGCAAAGTAGGATTCGGAGAGATTTGCAAGGACGGCGCTCATAAAAAAGGCCAGCCGCAAAGTGGAGCCCGACTCACCTCGAGCGAGACTTTTATGGATCTTCCGTAGGACGACGATTAGGAGCACTGCAAGTAGCACGATCTCGATATATCCCCCATCGATGTAAGCTTCCAGATAACCACTGTGAGCGGAGTTCGACATCCAATCTGGCATCCTATCCCGAAACGACGGCGTCGCCCAGATACTATAGTACCCTGTGCCGAAAATCGGATCGGTCTTTTCTTTCAAGAGGAAGTCCCAGACCAGTGTTCTTCCTGTAAAGGTCGCATCCCGGCCAAGCCCCTCGAGCGCGCTCTCTTTGATTCCGATCGTTGCGTCCAGAAGAAACCATGCGGCCGCTGCGAGAGGCATATAGAGAGCAAGGTTGTGTGCCTTTTCCTTGAAGCCAGGGACAAACGGAAAAGCAAGGATTATCCCGCCCACGACGAAACAAACCAACGACGACTTGCTACTAGAAAGGTAAAGGAGGTACAGGCCAATAATACCTATAAGTAGTTCACCGTAAAACACCCTACGATTCTTCTTTGCCACTCGGTCTCGGCAAGACTCCAGCAAATTCCACACTACCGGCAGACCGCAGATCACGATCAGCGCCCCTAAGGAATTTTTCTGACACGTGACTCCCGTAGCCTCCATATCCCCTCCTCGACTGTACACACGCCCTAGGTTCGGAATATAACGGATGAAGCAATACGAAAGAGGAAAGAAAACGTAAGCACACCGGACGAACACGGCTTTTATCGCATCCAGCGGCCGTGCCTCCGTCAAAATCACAAGACTTAAGACGATGCCACCAAAATCCTTAAAAAGACGTTTGAATGACGAAAATGGACTGTCCGCCCACAGCACGCTGAGTAGAAGATATCCGTAGAAGAGAAAAAGCGCTTTATTCGAAGAGATGAAGGGCGACCAACGAAACTTTCGCTTCGAGAGGATGTAAAAGCCCGCAAGGATAGCGACAAGGTAGAAATTCCGATCGATCGGCGTCCCGTCGCTCAGATTTCCCGTGGCGTCGACGAAGCCGCTCAACCACATCGAGAGCGGCCGCGATCCCAGGATAGCAACAAAGATAGTCGGAACCCAAACCGCACTCGAAAGGCCGGGACGGCGACGAATGTCCTGGCGGATCATCCAAAAGCTAAACCCGAGGCAAGCAGCCAAGGCAATTATTGGAGGCATTGTTCTAGTTATGCGCCAGCGCCCGCGTGCTCGGCGCGACAGGCGAACTGCCACTCTGGCGGAGAAGCTTTCGAAGAATAAGTTCCGTCGTCAGAAGCTTGTGGATTTTCGTGGTGTGATTTCGCAACCCGTTTACATGTTCATGCACCGTTCGCTCTACGGCATCGCGACGTAAATACGGACGCGAGAGCGTCTGCGGATCAAGCAACACTTCGCGAACGAAAGGAGCTAACTGATTACGGTACCAGATGCGGAAATGATAAAATTTATGGCGCCCCAAAAAAAGACGCTCAAGCTTCAAGGAAGCAAGAGCATGGTCCGCCCGTGCTAATGATTGGGGCATACCGTAATCATAGGCATATTCAGCCCGTACCAAAAATTCCTGCCACCCGCGCAGAAGCGTCGATACAAACAATTGCGGAGTGAGAGTTAACCCTCGATCCGTTGGGATTCGACCTAGTCTCTGATTGCCGCTCGCAACAGCGTGTAAGGCAGATAAGCTGGTCCACTGACTAGCAGGGGCACGATAGGCAAGAGAAACTATCTCGTTGTCCAAGTAGGGAGAACGAACCACGAGCTGCGATTGCTCCAGGGAAAGCCTGGCATAGTGATGCCAAGGTATCTGTTTGAACGCAATAAACGATAGGGTATTGCCGTCCCGGATGCGACGATAGGTAGCCGCAGCAGTTTGGAGTTTGTCGGCAAACTCATCGCTTAGCAGCGAGGCCGCATCAACCGAGGGTTTGAAGGCCACATTCCGTCTGAGAATCTCCGACCCGTAATTACCAGTCAATCGGACAGGAGCAATTTCGCGCGCGAGACGATTAACGTAAAGTTCAACCGCTCCACTGACTTCCATTGTACCATCGCTAAGATACACACTTTTTTCAGCCAGCGCAGGAAACTCCCGAAGAAAGTCGTTGCCGACCGGAACGATTTCGTGGGAAAAACCTCGCGCCTCTGCGACCTTCTTCCCGATCCTTACATCGGCACAATCGCGATAACTCCCGCCGAATGTGTAGCAGGGTAAATTGCCAGACGACGGATTAGCGTGTGCCATTATCATCCTTCCGTCGAGGCCTCCCGTGAGCGACATTCCGATTGCCTCGTTTCCTTCTAAGTAGCGCGGCAGAATCTTCGAAAAGGTTTCCTGCAGGGCTTGCTGGTAAACCTGTTCGTTCAACAGGTCCTGCGCTTCCCATGTTGAAGGATTAAAGTAGCGGCTCCTAGTTACAATTCCGTCAAAGGCGATGCTCCATACGGAACCGCCCGGCAGGAGCGAAATTTCTCGGAACAGTGTTCGATCCTCCAACGTGCATCCGCAGCATAGCTGTTCTGCAAGACCAACTAAATCCAATTGCCTTAGCTTAGGCAGGATATTGAGTAACGCCTTCGCTTCAGAAGCGAAATATAACGTGTCCTGCTTCTGATGAAAGTAGATACGCCCCAATCCAAATCGATCATTAAATAGAAAGACTCGTTTTTGCCTAAAATCAGCAATAGCGCCGCTAAAAATTCCGTTAAGCTTCTCAAGAAACGCAATTCCACAACGGTCATATAAACTGAGAACGGAGCCGGCGCCATTGCTACTTTGGTCGCCGATCTTATCTTCGTTATTCATCATCTCGCGGAGGCCGAAACATTCCCCCGCGAAAACGAGACAGGCAGTCCGATCCTGATTCCAAAAAGGCTGGTTCGCTGTGAAAGACTTAGGTTGAAATGTCGCACCCAAACCCACACAGCTATTATCGCTAACGTGAGCGCCTGCCCCATAAAAGGCCTCGTGCATCATCGGCTGCAGCATCTGATCAATATCCTGGCCGAGGGACTCCCACTTACCGCCGATTCTGCCAGTTATGCCCGGCATCGCTTGACAAATTGGAAGCCGGCGGGAGGAATTGAACACTCCATCTGCCGAATACGATTCGGCTGCTCTAGCGTTAAGCTACACCGGCACATGGCCTGAGGTTGGAAGACTTTTCGCGTAAATCTTTGCGCGAAGATTGAGCAGGAAATCGGTTACGGTTTCCGGCAGAAGGTTACGCACACCGGAGTGCAACCCTAAGGCGAGGGCAACCCGACCGACCGACGTTAGCGGAACATAGTATCGAGGTATGCGAAGTTCTTCGAAGCCGTTGCGACGCTTAAACTCCGTCACCGGACTGTTACGTTTTTTTCCATAAACATATTTGCCAAAAGCAAAGAATTGCATCTCACGTTCACAACAACGTTCGACTGCTTTAGCTAGCAAGGCGTTCGTTGGTCGTTTGTCAAAATGCTGGTTCATTGCGAGGATCTGCATGATCCTGCCCACTCCTCCCACGTAAACTACCTTAATGAAACCGATCAGTTGATCGCCGAGATAAGCACCGATGAAATCGCTTCGCTCAAGATAGGAAGAGTTCTCCAGTTTTATCGTTTCGAGGCTCTTTCCGTAATGCCAAAAGCGCCTGCCTTGTCGTAGCGGAACTTCGTCATAGATGCGCTTGATGCCTGCGACTAACGCATCGTCAAAAACAGATTCTTGCACAGTTACGCCGCGGCGTTGCGAGCGGCGAACATTCTTCCGCGTTTCCTGCGGGACGCGATTCTCCCACCAGTCTTTGAAGGTGGTCACCGGAACGACAGCAACGTTATCCCATTCCAAATGATATCGGGGAAACCGAGGCCGTAAGGTTCCAGCTTTCTCGGCGAAGGTAAAAAGATCAGCGCGCGGTGAAAGCGCGCGAACTTTTGCAATGAACGGCTCGGGGTCATCTAACGGCGCCTCTTCAATCCATTCTTCGTCCTTTATCGAAGCGATGCGCAATCCTTTACCATTAACTACGACGCCACGGCTTGGGATCTCGGTGCGCTCAGATTGCTCCGGGGTCGTTTTCACAACGGGCGGTTCAGTTAGGGAGACCATGCGACGGAAAACAACAAATCAGGCAGTTTGGTCCGCGGCCTTCGGGCGACGAAGGCTTAAGTAGCGACGGACGTTTCTGACAGTCCGCGCGAGAGGACGACGGATGTGCTCCACAGCGGTGAAAGCAAACGCGGCGCCGGGATTCAGCACATTCTTTAGCTCGCGGCCAAACACACAAGCCGAGGCCCGCCTGGACCGAAGAGCTTCTATGATCACTTCTTCGTTAGGCTCGCTAGCGGCGCTGACAAGCATCGACAAAGGAAAGAGTTGACGCTGATCATGGAAATCAAGGCCTGCGAAATGCAGTAACGATTCGTTAGGTGCAATCATCCCGCCCGACCGGCTGGGAGCCCATCCATCGGTTTTGCGATTCCACACTTCGACGCCGAGAAAATTCTGTGTCCACGCAGGATCGTACTGACGCCAGGCATTGAGGCGCGAAGGATGCGCCAGGACGGCGATTCCTCCTTCTTCGCGAACTCGGGCGAGGGTAGCGGAAGTGGAAAGTCCTTCGCCGAAGAACGAGGAACAACCCCAAACCAAAACATGAACGAGGTTGGCCGGATCACTATATTCAACACCGGGCACTAACAATAAGCCCGGCGAACTCGCAGCGGCGCAGGCTGCACGGTAATCGATCCACCTTTCTCCAGAGAAACCGCGGTCGTGCTCCGTCATCATAACCGCGCGATACCCGCGCCGGGCAAACGTCTGCGCAATCTTGGCCAGCGGCCATTTTCCATCGTAAGACCAATCCGAATGGACATGGCACGCGATCGAAATCTTGCGGTCGTTAGCTCTTCCGTTTGCTGACTTGGTCACAGAGTGTGTTGACGATATCGCTCCAGAAAACTTTCCGGTCGTTCCGTCGCCAATTGTAGAAAAAAGTAGGTCGAGGAAGCCGGAGAAATTCGCGAAGCGTTTTCCAAAATGAAGGCCAATTGTGAATCGCACGCGATTTCGGACCGCGCAGCACAAACAGCAAGTGCATTAGCTCGCGCCCGATATTACGACATTCCATTTCGCGGTCAAAGGCTGCGGCGAGAGACGGAGAAAAATCCGGTTCGCGCGCGAGCGCTACGTTCCAAGCCGGATAATCCAATCCCTGCCGCCGGGCTAAGGCCATGCTGCCCCAAGGCCGGCCGTTGAACTCGACAAACGAGCAGCGGCCGTTGTCGTCCCGAAGAAGTTCGATCATAAAAAGTCCACGCCAATCCACAGCGGTAAGAAAATTTTGCGCAGCGACCCGAACCTCTTCATCGACCAGCCGCGAGCGACATGCACTGGATCCGGAGCCGTGCGGATTCATCATTCGAAGTCGTCGATGCGAACTCCAGGCAACCACGCTTTTCGAAGTCGCAAAGCCGAAGACGCCCTCGCCCACTCCTTGCAAATAAGGTTGAACCAAAAGTGGATACTTTCCCTGCCAACTCCGCCTTGCGCGCTCCAACTCCGCGCGATCCGAACAAATCCAATTTGTTCCTTTCGTTAGGCCAAGTCCATGCGGCAGAACCGCGTGGGCAGGTCGAAGAATGAGGGGAAAATTGAGAGTGATCTGATCGAGTTCGTCTTCGCGTGAAATGATTGATGTTTCCGGTAAATAAAAACCCGCAGCGCGGGCTGCTTCGATTTGTTTTCCTTTGTCGAGCGCGAGTTCTGCCTGCACGCCGCGCGGTCCACCCAGGAGACATCCCGGTGGCAAGGACATCTGCGCGCCTAACCAAACCGAGGCGTCGTCCAGTGGAAGGAAAACGGACGTTTCGGTTTTCGATTCTAAGGAAAATAAAGCCGCCAGTTCTTGCGTCGTGGCCGCGAAATCTTTTTCCGGCGCGGTGACTTCTTCGACGCTCACATATTGACTGTGGCGAAGAGCGGCGCGTCGTCCGCGTCGCGAGAAAGTGATCACCTCGAAGCCGGCATCGACCAGACTCCAAGCCGTTTCCGGCGCGGCCAGCGCCTCGGCGAAACCGATGAAGACTTTCACGACTCATTGCGGTGCAAGTTGCATCGCGAACAAAATTCACACATGCCGTGCGATGCGATTCATCCTTAGCAGAGCGAGAAATCTTCCGAGATGATCGCAAAACTTGATGCAATAACGCATGAAACAATGTTGTCCGAAGATCAAAGTGAACGGCAGCATCAGCGTGTAAATTGGCAACGCCACAAGCGACTTCGCCAAGGCGTCGATACGTCCCTGGGGATGCTTCAGAATGTTGCGCCCGCGGAGGAGCGCGCGTTTCAACATGTAACTGCGCGTCCAGCGTGAAGGCGGAACGATTTCGTATGCAACCGCCTCGTTGCACCAGACAAAAATAAAGCCCCGATCGATCATGCGCATGAAGAAATCTTTGTCCTCACCGCCCGTGCCGAATTCTTCCTTAAAGGGCTCGCTCAATCCTTCGAGAATCGATCGTCGAAAAAGCACATTCCCCGTGCGGCTCTCATCCCATTTCATAATCCGACCGCTTGCGTGTTCCGGGCGTTCACAAAATTGTCCCCGCACAATCCAAGACGGCGGCGGCTGCTCGAAATGCGGCCGGACCGGGCCGAGAACGCCGGACGCTTTGTAAGCTTCGCAAGTTGATAATAATTTCGCGAGCCAGTCGGGCGCGGGAAACTCATCGTCATCGATGAATGCAACAAATTCTCCCTGCGCCGTTTGCAGAACTCGATTGCGAGCGAGCGCGATGTTCTGACGCGGCTCACACACGTAAACAATTTCGCGCGCTGCTTTTTCTTGAAACGCTGCCACGACCGCAGAGGCCGACTGCGCAACGTCATTGTCGCAAATGGAAATTGAAAACGTGAAACCGCCTTCAGTGCGTTGTGTGTCGAGCGCTTCCAGTAGCCGTTGCAGGGCTTCAGGCCGCCGGAAAGTACAGATACAAACGGTGATGTGTGGGGTGGCGTTCACGGTTTAGATCGCGGCGGAAGCGCCTAACGAAACCTTCTCGATCATCTCCGCGAAATCTTCGCTCATCAGCCGATCGAATTCGGCCGGGACTGCGGGATGCGTCATCAATTCGACGACGTGTTCGCGAGCGAAGCTAATTATTTTGCGCAGTCGTTCGGTCGGAAGATTGGAAGCGAGGGCGAAAAAATAATCTGTCGTCCGGTGTCGCCGCGCCAACCGCCGATCCACCCAGCCGCGATAGGCGCGATTGATCGCGCCTTTTTCATCGGCCGCAAAAGAGAAGCTGCGGCGCACTTTCGTTCCCGCAGGCAAGAGTTGATCGACCAGAATGTTGCTGCACAAATGCATGTGCTGGTGTCCGTCCAAATGCGATGGCGCCTTACCGTATAATTTCGTGAACTCGTCCACTTGCGCGCGCAAGCTTAGAGCAAATTGCCGGCGCAGAAATGGATGATAAAGAAGAAGTGCATATTTGTTAAACTTCAGAAAACGCATGATGGCCGAATGCGCTTGGTCTACTTCCCGTGCGACCCCGGGGGCGCTAAACGCTTCTGAAAAGTTAAGGTGCAGGCCCACGTCGATGTTCATCTCGTTCGCGATTTGAGCTGCGCGCTCCGAGTCGGCCATGAAAACCATCGCGCTGGTTGAAGAGATGCGGCCGCTTGTAAAACAACTGGCCGCGGCATCGGTCGCAGCTTTCGAGCGTCCCCAGTCATCCGCATTAATAATGAGCATTAAACGTCGCGCGCTCTCGCACCTCGGAAGCGTCGCAACGGTTTCCTAACCAATTCGCTTAAGCGCGACATTTGTTCGGCGCGATGAAACTTCATCAGGCGTCCCTCGACCGCTCGGGGAATACGACGCGCGAAGGCTGAGAGATAGCCAAGTTCAAAAAATAAACCGGCGAGCAAGTAAGGCTTTTCGCGCATTTGAAAAAGACCGCGCAATAGAATCCAAAGCGGATGTCCGCCCACGTAGTAGGCCTTCTTTCCGTAATGAAAGCGCACCATGAGCGGGCTGTTGTTGCCCGTCCCGAGTTCGCGATGATGAAAGCAAACTCTTTCGGGAAAAGTGCGCGTTTTCCATCCATTCATACGCGCGGTTGTGACAGCGATCCAGTCGATCGCACCGCCCGGCACCGGCTTATAACCGCCAACCGCTGCGAAACATTCACGACGGAAAAGCTGGCAGGCACCGGAGACATGCTCGAGTTGCGCGAACTGATGCGCGTAGGTGTGTTTACCTTGATGCGAATGATCTTCCACGAACGGCGTGCCGGCGACGCCAAGCCGCGGCTCGGCTGAAAATTTCGCGAGCAAGAACTCGAAGTAGTCAGGCTCAAAGGTAATGTCGGCGTCCAAGTTCCCGATGATGTCAAAGTCTAATGACTGCATGCGCGCGTAGCCGGCATTGAAAGCGTGCGCTTTGGCCGCGAACTGCCGCGCTTCTCGCGGCGGCATTTGGAGCAATTCCATCCACGAATTTTCCTCGAGATAACGCTGCACGATTTCATCCGTGCCGTCCGTCGAGCCGTCGCTGACAATGATCCATTTCGTCGGAAGAACCGTTTGTGCGAGCACGGACCGAATCGTGTTTTCGATCAAAGCCGCTTCGTTCCGTGCGGGCGTAATCAAAACGTAGCTCAACTTCTTCGGCCCGCGCTCCGCATCGCGACGAGCAGTCGGCGCAGCGGACAAATCGGAAACGGCATCGGTCATCGTCGACATGAATTGTGACTAGTGCGCGCGTTCAGCTTTTCACGCTCGCGAGAAGTTCCTTAGCTCGCTGCGCGATCCCCATAAGCCCATCGTGCCGCGAAAGAAAATTGTCTCGAAATTCGCTCATGTATCGGCGCGCAGCGATTTTAGCGGAACGGTTAAAGGGAGTTCTGGTTTGGCTCTTTTCTTCTTCCGGAGACGCGTATCGGACGGCGATTAGCATTGTTGTGCGCGGCGGAATTTCGCAGCGAAACACCAGAGTCGAGCCATCGGTCTTCCACTCCAGCGCGCGGCCGTCGGCTGTTACTTCGCGAACGCCCGCGCTTCCTTTATCGGCTTTCTCGACGCGATATGCGCGCGCCGTCTTTTCGCGATTCTCGAGCAATAATTCGTTCGCGAACATGCGGATTTCCACCACGCCGTCCGCCCCGATCCGCGATTGATAACTTCGCTTAATCACGTCGCCGAGGCTGCGCCAATGAAGCTCGACATTCAGTGAATTGAGCGCCTTCGCAAAGCGCACGACTTCCTGATGTTCGTCTTTGAAAAAATTGTGATGCTCGACGACCAGGCACGGTTTGCCGAGGAGAATATCGAAAGCAAAATTCTCGATTCCATCGGACGGATATCGTCGAGTAAACAGCGGAAAACTTCCGTAACGCTGAATCGCTACCGACCACGAATCCCGGATCGTCAACGTTTCATCCCGGCGCGCGAAGGGCAACGGCTCCGTGTTTACCGCCGCGGCGAAATCTTTCTTCTGCAAGGTCGCAAGGCTTTCGCGCGAGAAAATTCCCTGCGGAAAAATCATGACTGAGTCGTGCGCGATTCCCGTTGTTTTTTGATGTTCGGCCATGCGTCGCTTGGCCGTGTTCACTTTCGCGCTCAAATCGTCGCGGTCGTCAGTGCCGAACTCGCGGGCAGTGTGATCGCAACCATGCACCGAAACGGAAAGCCGGCCTTCGCTGTCGTTAATTAACGACGCCATTTCGCGCGAAGTGCGGCGTTCGTTCCAGGGAATCATTGCGATATTCGTGCTAAACGAATGTTCCTTCATTTGCCGGTCGAGCAGGCGAAAATCGCAGAAGCCGTAATTCATCCGCAGCAAAGGATCGTCGACGATGAAACACGCGCCCGCTTCTTCGGTTTCCCAACAAACTCCGCGGAAAGCCCATTTCAAAAACATAAGCCACGGCGCCGCGGAGAAGAACTGCTCGCGCGCGTTATAGCCTTTTCCTAGGACGGGCTGGTCGAGATCGGGAATCTCTGAGCTGGAACTAACAAAGGCTCGCCCTGCTTTCGTGCCGCAACAAAAAAAATGGGAACCCGCTTCGCTTCGGATGATGTCCGAGATCGAACCTTTGGGTTGAAGGCGCGCGACGCGTTCGCCCCGTCGCGGCGTTAGTTTAAATCGTAAACCATGCAACGGGCCGGTCAACCTTGGCCACTCCTCGGAAACGATCGCTTCCAGTCCATCGCATCGGACATCTTCAATGTTATCATTTTCATCGCCGGTTAGTGCGCCTAACGAGTTATCCGATCCTGTTTCGTCGCCCAAACTGTAGAAAAACGCGGGAGGAGCCGCGGATTTTTCAAAGCCGCGCGATTTTTCGCGTGCTTCTAACCATCTCGGCGCCGCCTTCAACGGTGCGAAGACTATCCCTTCACCGACCTCGCGAATTTCCTCTGTGATGGAGGCGTCATCGCAACGCTGTCGCTCACAAGGAATGCCCAAGAACTCCAATAACCGTTCTAACCGCTCGGTCGAGGTCGCGGAAGAATCCCCGGCAATCACCGCGACGGGAACGTTTTTCATTTAGCGCCCGAAGGCGACTGTTATTAAGCCTTCTTTCGCGAAACAACCAGGGAACGCATCGCTCGAGGCTTAGCTACGACATTCAAAATCGGAGCTGCCAGCCGGCACAAACGCGTTAACCAAGGACCTGCTGAGTGTGGAATCCAACAAAAGTTTTCCCGGCGTAGAATTTCAAGCCCCGCCGTCGAGAAGGGCGAGGAATATTCCTCCAGCGAAGGTAGATAGCGTTCCGCTTCCGGCTTCGTCTTCCGGTCGCGAAACTTACTGCGGAAAGCGGGAAATTTCCGGTTCATATCAATCATGATACAAACGCCGCCGGGAGCTAACAACGAAGCGAGATCCGCCGCGCATTCCTTTTCTTTCCCTAAGCGATGACAGTAACGAAAAGTATTTACCCCTAGAATAACATGAAAGGAGTTAGTCAACTCGCTAGCCGGGAGATTCAGCTCCTTCTGTAGGTCGGACGCGATATTCTCATTTCGCGCAACCGCAAAGTGCATCTTCTCTCGCAACGCCGGCGAAAGTAAGGTCTTACTCTCGTTATTCGCCGCCGCGACCAATCTTTCAGAGAAATCGGCGCCGATCGCTAACTCCACCGCACGTCCGTTTCGCTCCAGCAAAGACACCAGCGTGATAATGTTCATCCCACCGCCGCAACCAAACTCCAACAGCCTCAATGGTTGGTCGGCTGGGATTTTCAAGAAACGGTTAATCGCCGACCGGTAGATCTCAGCATAATCGTTTTCCAGGAGATAACTGATCCCATGCCCCGCCGTCCGTGACGTGTAACGCGTAATGGCGTCGTCGGCGCTATATTCCTCTAGGTATACATCCATAATCTGAATGGCGTCCTTCGGCTAAGAGACCTCCGCGACTGCCAGGGGCCTTGACTTTTTGTTTTCTTGGTTTGTCATATCTAAAGAGAGAAGAAGATTCGCCAGGGCCTTGAACATGGTCGCCTGGCCCCAGTGAAAGTATGGCGTCCTAGCTGTCAGCAAGGGATAACGACGATAGTAAAAATAGCCGGTCTCGTCTCGCATGTTCTCGATCGTCCAAGCCGCGACTTTTTTGGCCATGGAAAGCGCGTCCGTTTCTTCCGCCGAAAAGAAGCTGAAAGTGTCTATGGCCTGCGCGGCGCATTGGATATCAATCGGATACGTGCTGTTATGGTAGTAACGCGGGCAGCCAGAAGGCTCGAAAAAGACGTCCCTGAAATAACGGTAACCGCGTCGAATATTTTCCCTGACTGAGTCATCGCCCGTGGAGTCGGCGTAGCGTTTCAAGCTATCGAGAATGTAGGCGGTATGGAAGTTGTCAATCCACGGATGTTGCGCATCCTCCGCGTAAAGCCATGCGCCGTCAGGTCGTTGATTGGCGCAGGTATAGTGAACGGCCGATTGTGCAACTTCGAGGTATTCCGGTCTGGCGCGATAACTCCAAGTCCGTGCCAGCATGGCGGCGCCCAGAAGATTTGAGTTGTGAACGGAGTGCTGATAAACCCCAGTGTAGCTTAGGCAACTGCCTTCGTTAGTCGTTTCTCGTGGCAGCGTCAAAATCCACCGGCACACACTTTCCGCGATGTCCAGATAACGCTCCTCACCGGTCTGTTCGTAATATTCGAGAAAAGCCTGACCGATTAAGCCTGACCAGACGATGGTCGGAGTATGCGCTTTCATGCGGCCGGTTCGAGTGGTGAAATCGAAATGATTCCCCCAACAGTGCCCCACGTATCCGTCTTCTCTGGCGCGATCCAGCCAATCAAGGCAATCTTTAGCTCTCCGAAGATAGGACCTGTCGCCGGAGGCCTTATGTAGGTGCAAATATCCCCAGGCCATAAAACCGCGACCCTTGGTCGACTCCAGCGGCACCACGCCAAGGAACGGACGAAGATTGATCGGCGCTTTCCAGATTAACTGTTGCAGGATGCGCTCCGCAAAAATATTACCGAAAGTAAGAGGGCGCAGGAAAGAGGTTAGCCCGTCGCCGGGATCGTATCCCTTGTGCGCTCGTGCCTCCACCCACTGCTGAAGCGAAATCAAAGTCTCCTCGATTAGCTCACGCATGACTCGTTATTCGGATCTAGGCAGCCTTTTGCGTTAATTGTGGCGCTGAGACTGTCGGGACGGTATCGGAGGCACAGAGGCAATCGACCAGGTTAAGATAGTCGTCTTTTCGATTTTCCCAGCAATGAGTCGCCGCGTATTCGGACGCGCGGCCGACTATGCCTCGGCGCGTCTCGGCGTTTCGCAAAAGCGCCAGCATTTGCTCGGCCAACGCCTCTGCATCACCCGAGGGAAAGAAGCGCACTACTGATTCGTTAAAGTAATATCGATCTACCTTAGTGCTCGATACTACTACTGGCACACCCACAGCCATGAACTCCATGATCTTCGTGCTATAAGCTTCGTTGCCAAAGGAGTCGGCCCGTTTCGGAACCACACCAAGATCTGCTTCCGCCATTACCGTGGCAATCTCGCGCACGCTGGTCGGTTTGAAGAAACGAACACTGCCATTCAGGCCGAGTGCTCCCGCCAGACTAATCAACGATTCCTTAGCGCTGCCGTCTCCATAGATATGAAACTCGCAATTAGGCAGCTCTGCTCTTATTTGCGCAAAAGCCCGCAGCGCAATGTCCACGCCTTGATGCCATTGAAGACCGCCTGGGAAAAGGATGATGTACTTATCATCGCTCCGTTCCCTGTGCCGCGGAGTGAAGATCGATGAGTCCACATGGTTGATGAAAGGTGTGCAGCGGCCATCGGTGTGCGTCCGCTCGACATACTTCGCCAACCAAAGATCGTTAGCGATGATCACATGGTGAGCGAAGGCCGCCGACATTCGCTCCATCCAACGGAGCAAGGCGAAGATGATGCCTCTTGGTAAAATACCGAACTTACTGGCGTAGAACTCTGGCACGATGTCATGGATATCGAGAATCACCCGGGCACCGGTTAACTTAGGATACCAGGCAGCGAAGACCATAAAATCCGGCACGTTATGGATATGCAGAAGATCGTAGCGCTCGGCCGCGTGTCGTTTCGTGACCCAACGCGCGGACGTTTTCAGAAAGCGAAGCAACGGCCAAAGGTAAGCGAAACGGCTGCGTTCGGTCTTTCCAAAACGATCTTGAATCCGGAAAACCTGGACACCTTCGATCACCTCCTCCGCAGGTAATTCAGGCGATCGCCGTAACGCAAACACGTCTACCTTGTCTCCACGGGCGGCCAAGGCCGCGGCATAACGAGTTACCCGGTTGTCACTTTCGTAAAACGAATGTGTTACCATGCAGATGCGCTTAGGGCGACGCACCACAGGAAGAACATCCATCGCAGTGACGAACTTCGCTAAGTCTCGCGGCAACGGTTGCCAGAATTCACCCTCGAACTTCTGGCGAACGTGTTCTAAAAAGCGCCGGTAATATTCTACTGGATACGTCCGCCGGGAGCCACGCTCGCCCTCAAATCGAAGGTAGTCGGGATGAACATTAACGAGGGCCATCCCGCCATGCCGCGCGATCCATTCGATCTTTCGTATCCAGATTTCCGGACCGGATTCCCGAAGAAGGAGAAAGAGCGTCGAATCCTGCGGCAAAGTATAAGGCAGCTCCACGTAACTTTCGGATTGAAGAGCAGCCAAGGAGTGACCGCGAACAGGCCGCGTGACAACAAAGGGAAAGATCGTATCGCGTCCTTCCGGCTGCGGTTCGAACGGATCCGTGTCGAAGGTCGACATGTCGTATTGAATTTCCAGTTCGTGAAGCCAGTTCAGGTTATGCAACATGAAGCCGGAGCGAAACCCGGCAGCCTTCCATTCCCTAAGGTAATGATTAATGCGCTGTGCCTTGCGGTTAAAATCCGAACGCGACTTATAGAGGCGACCATCGTGTTGCAAATCGTGGACACCTACCTCAAAGCCGTTCCGTGCCAACTCGGCACGCAAATCAGACGAAACAGGATAACCGCCTTCGGGAATGAAGTTAAAAGAGGAGCTAAACCCCATTTCCAGCTCCAGCTCCATCAAACGGCGGCATTTGTTCAGCCCGGAAATGCCTTCGACATCGTGAGTCAGAACTAGGGCGAATTTTTTATTTGCGGGCCAGCCAGCCCAACCTTCCGGTGGACGTTCCGAGCCCGGCATAATCGGCCAGCTCTCGTGCACGCGATCTCGCAGTCGTAGGGCAAACCTTCGTCGAATAGCCGTTCGCAGAGCCTGCGGAACGAAAGGCTTTACCTGATAATAAATCTTATTTCGTAGCACGGACTAACGACTGAAGAGAAGCGCCGAACTTTTCGGCGCAAGACCTACGAATCGCTATGCAACCATTTCGGCGCATAGGTGCGAGCCTTATTGAAAACGACTGCAACGTTGTCACGACCGGCGACCAGTGCGTCATAGCCACGCTTGATCGCATCCCGATTCGTTTTTTCTCCTTCTACCACGAGGAGAATCTTATCCATAAAACCAGCCATCCCGAGAGTAGGGCTGGTTTGTCCAAGTGGCGGCATATCGAAAATAACGTAATCAAAGTCGCTAGCCTGCAAGTTTGGCATGAGATCGAAAAACTTCTTCAGACCCAGCTGCGCGGGACCGGCGTTGGTGGAACCAACGGTAGCGAGGTAAAGATTGTCCGCCGCAGAAGCCAGGTCACCGTTTGATTTTAGAGCGGCCATAAGGGGAAGCGCGGGCCGGCCATTAAAGAAAGGATGAACCTCTCCCGGGCCCAGGTTGACATCGACAAGCAGCACCTTCCCATCTCCCGTTTCGGAAAGAGCAGCAGCTAACCCTGCGGCCAGAGTGGAAGCACCCGCTCCCTTCACGAAACTGGTTACTCCGACTAACTTCGGCTTATGGGTCATCCGGTTCAGCTCAAAGTATAGGCCAAGTCTGTCGCGAATAGCTTCCGAGTACGGACGAATAAAGTGTCCAGGCTCCCAAGGAGCCAAAGGAGCCGAGCCGTTTCGCACCGCGAGGGCGTCTCCGGATTTTTTCTTCCAAGGAAGGCGGAGGCGGCGTTTGCCACCTGTGAAAGGAATGGAAACGAGGAGGCGTGTACCCAAGCGCTTCTCTAACTCCAAGGGACGCTTGACGGTTTGATTGAGCAACAATTCGTTAAAGAGAGTTAAGGCGATTGCCAGCCCAAGAGCACCACCAGCAAGGAATTTTACAATCTTATCCCGCTTGCCATACACCCGTGTCGGCGGGGAAGGTCTCTGCACGGTGCTGATGTTCGGCATCTTCGCGGGATCAAGAGCTTCATCGATACGCGCTTTCTCCAGTGTATTCTTGAAGTATTTGTAATTGGCAATTTCCAGTTCCTGGTTGCGTTCCAGGTCGGCGATCTGCGAACCGACTTCGGTAAGTCGCTTGATCGCTTCACGAATACTGGCGAGGTGAGCGCGCAAGTTCTCCGTCTTCATTTCCATTTCGACCAGATGCGCTTTCTCAGAAGCGACGGTCGGCGGAGGCGAGCTAGAGGGAGCCGCGGCGGTGGCGAGACCCGGAACTTTATCCTCAAGGGCCTTTTTTTGCTTTTCCAGGTCGGCGATTTCGTCGCGATTGAATTTCACCAGAATATTATCAGGTGTGAATTTGGAGAGCAGGTCCAACTGACTCTGACGGAGGTTGTTCAATCTCCCAACCATCGCCTGGTAATGCTGCACCTCGCCGCTGGCGGTGGCAGGGGTAGATGCTTCCTTAGGCTGATCGGGGGATTTTTTAGCAGCTTCCTCCATGAGCTTAACCCGAATACGCTGGTCGTTTAGATCTTGCTCGGCCGTGTAGAGCTCATCACCTACTTTTTGGAGCTGGGCGCTTAAAGCAGTCGAGCTATCGTTGTAAGAAACAATTCCCGCCTTTGTCTTGAGCGCTTTAAGCGCATCTTCGGTTTCGGTTAGGCGAGTATGGATTTGGTCGGTTTGTTGAGTAACGAAGTCGAAGGCTCCGGCTGATCGGTGCACCTCGAGATGTTTGGTGAAATAACGATTCAACAATTCATCCAAGACCAAGGTAGCGAGTTCTGGATCCGGATTTGCGTAAGACACGAAGATGATGTTGCTGCCTTTACCTGAGACGACGGTCAAACCAGAGCTTACCACCCCCGCCGCATCGACCTTGGAAGCCGCTCCCACCGAACCAGGGACAAGCCGTTTCGCGCCAATTGCATCCGCGACCTGCATGGCGATATCCCAGCTTGTTAGAATTTCCACTTCCGAACCGATGACGTTATCGGAAGTCTTACCAGAGTTGGCATCAACCGGATCGATCGGCGTGCGTTCGAGAACGTAACGGACGAGCAGCTTGGCGTGCGATTCGTAGACCGGCGAATAAAAGCTCCGCACGCAGAGAGCGGCGATAATCCCAACGGCCGTGCAGATGAGAATCTTCCACTTGTGCTTGAACAAGGCATGAAAGATATCGCCCAAGCCCAAGGTGGCCGCGGGTTGCGTATCAGTTAAGAGTTCGGCCATAAATTCGCCTCAATCCAAGTGCGGATAGAGCAGAGACCCTGCCCAGCGATTCATTCTTAGAGGAAAATGCGCAAAGATGTGTTGCGCAAAGGAAGGTGGCGCAATCGTTCGGTTTGTCCACTTTTCCGTTACCGGATCAAGCCTCCAGTAAATTAGCGCTTTCTCCTCCACACCCCAGCCCAGCTTGAACCGACGCAAGCCTGCATTGTCAGGCGCGGTTCGACCAAGGTGCAGATTCTTGAATCCACTGGCGCAGAGGTGTTTGATCGCTTCCCACATGACCAAGTTGTTCGCGCGAGACTCAAGAAATCTCTCATCCGACGCTCCGAACTTATAAACGGCATTTTCCCCATGAGTGAAGTAGACGGCGGCCGCGATCGGCTCTGAAAGTTTCCTGGCGATCACGATAAAACCGAACCCGGTTTCGATCAGGTGCCGGTAAATGTTTTGAAAAAATCGCATCGGCTGAGGCGGCGCTCCATGTTTGCGGCGGGTGCGAACATGAAGCTCGTAGAACTTTGTTATCGCTTCTTGTGCGCGGGTAATTTGAATGACCAGTCCACTTCGTTCCGCTTTCCTCAAAGCCCGACGCGCAGAGTCGCTGAAATTAGACCGCAAACTTGAGGGATCGTTCAAGGCGAGCGAATGCTCGTAAAAGGTGGCAGGGTTAGTCAATGACTCCGCGTGTAAGGGAGGACCGCCGCGCACTTCGAGATACTTCCAGGAATGTGCACGTCCAAGCTCCGAAAGATGCTTTTGCAGTAAAGGCATTTGAGTTTGCGCAAAGAAAAGCGGCGGGCAAAAATCACTAAAGGGCAAAGCTACTCCTCGACGTCCGGTAAGAGGACTGACAACCTCCATAAGCGGAAGGCAGACTTGGTCGCGTCCATTCTGCGAAAGGACGAAATAGGTCGGCTTATGGCCGTAGGTTTCGTTAAGGACATGCGCCCAGGCGGTAGTATGAAAAATGGAAGCGTCCGGATGCGCGGCGATCCGTTCGTCCCAAATGGAATCTTCTCTCGGATCAACAATTTCTACGCACGCCCCAGAATCGGAAGTTCCACTCAAGAGAGCGCGCCGACGCTTACGGACTCGCGCAAGGCATCCGCGACCTGGTCGATTTGTTGCGTGGTTAACTCTGGAAACATCGGCAACGAAATGAATTCTGCGGCGGTCGTTTCAGAGACGGGGAACGAACTCTCGCCCAGTCCGAGATGTTCGTAAGCTTTTTGCCGATGCACAGGAATAGGATAATGCACTCCGCACCCAATCCCCTTTTCCTCTAAGAGCCGCATTACTTCATCCCGCTCTTGCACGCGAATGGCAAAGATGTGATAAACATGTTTCGCATAATCGGCTGCCTCGGGCGCGATCACGCCTTCAACATCGCGTAACGCCTGAAGGTATCTTTGCGCGTGCGCGCGCCGCAGCTCGTTCCCGCGCTCGAGATACTTTAGTTTGATCTGCAAAACCGCGGCCTGAATTCCGTCCATGCGGCAATTCCACCCGATCATCGAGTGATGATATTTTCGATTCTGGCCGTGATCGCGCAGAATCCTGATCTTCTCGGCTAACTCGTCATCGTTCGTCGTGACCGCGCCCGCTTCGCCAAAGGCGCCGAGATTTTTTCCAGGATAAAAGCTGAAACAAGCAGCATGCGCGAGCGAACCTACTTTGCGTCCTTTGTATTCGGCGCCGTGCGCTTGTGCCGCGTCTTCGATCACGAGCAAACCATGTTCCCGCGCGAAAGCTAGAATCGGATCCATGTCCGCTGATTGACCGAAGAGATGAACTGGAATGATCGCCTTTGTTCGTTTCGTTAGCGCTCCGGCAAGCGCGCCTGGATCCATCGTGAAAGTACGCTGGTCGATATCGACAAAGACCGGTGTCGCGCCGCAATAACTAATGGCCTCCGCGGTTGCCATGAAAGTGCTCGGCACCGTGATGACTTCATCGCCGGCGCCGATGCCCGCGGCCAGGAGCACGAGCCAGATAGCTTCGGTTCCGCTGCCTAGGCCGATCGCGTGTTGGCAATCGCAAAATGCCGCAAATTTTTCTTCGAACGCGGTCACGAACGGACCGCCGGCGAAGGCGTTACTATCAATCACTTCGCGAATAGCCTTATCGAATTCAGCGCGATGCGGCGCGTGATGAGCATGGAGATCGAGGAATGGAACTTTCATGATTGGTTACCCGCGAAAGTGGCGGTCGAACGCGCAGGATTCCCAGCGACGGTGGCGTCCGACGGAACGTCTTTCGTGACTACGCTTCCCGCTCCGATGATGGCGTTTTCGCCTACGGTTATTCCGCCAAGTAACGTCACGCCGGAGCCGATGGAGGCGTTTCGTTTCACCAGCGTCCGCTGGCAATCCCAGTCTGCCTCCGTTTGTAGCTCGCCGCTTTCGGCAGTCGCGCGCGGGTAGCGATCGTTAATGAAGGTCACGCCGTGGCCGACAAATACTCCGGCTTCAATCGTCACGCCTTCGCAAATAAAAGTGTGGCTGGAAATCTTGCACCGGGCGCCGATTTTCGCGCCCTTTTGGATTTCTACAAAGGTGCCGATCTTTGTTTCATCGCCGATCTCGCAGCCGTAGAGATTCACGAACTCGCGGATCTGCACGTTGCGTCCCAGCTTCACATCGCTCGCGATGAGCTGATGCTGGCCGCGGGTCATACTTCCGCCGCGGCAGGCTTGACCGCTCGCGGAGGAATCGGCTCGGCCGAAGAAACGATGGCTTGCGTTTTCGAAAATGTCACCGGCGAGCCGTTCTGTTTCAGCGAGGCCGACGCGGCTTCAAGAATCCTGACTAACTCCAAACCTTCGTTGCCTCCGGAAACCGGGCGCGATCCTTTGGTGATGCAATCAAGGAAATGTTGGCACTCAATTTTGAGCGGCTCCTCCTGCTGAATGTGCGGGATGTAACTGTCGCCGTAATGATAAGAATAATGAAACTCGGCAAAGGTGTCGTAGTGCGGCGGACGTTCGACGCGCACATCGTAAACACGAATCTTTCCGTGCGTTTTCAAATCGTCGTAAACGATCATTCGACGGGTTCCAACAATCGTCATCTCGCGCACTTTGCGAGGTTCCAGCCAACTGCTTTGAATGGTCGCGAAACGTTTGTGCCGAAAGGTTAACGACATGTTGGTTACGTCTTCGATGTTCGGCGTAACGTGTGCGTTGCCCTGGCAATTCACGGTCAGCGGAAATTCTCCCAGGATATGTAGAATGATGGAGATATCGTGCGGCGCTAAATCCCAGGCCACGTTGATGTCCTTTTGGAATAAACCAAGATTCAACCGCCGCGAGTTGATGTAGCGAATGTCGCCTATGTCTCCCGCTTGCACGATTTCGCAGATTTTCCGAACCGGCGACGAATAGAGAAATGTGTGCCCGACCATCAGGACAAGCCCGTTGCGTTCCGCGATCTCGATTAGCTCTTCACATTCGGCCGAGGAAGCGGCCATTGGTTTTTCGATCAACGTGTGTTTGCCCGCGAGCAGACTCGCTTTCGCCAACGGGAAATGATGCTTTACCGGCGTCGCGATCACGACCGCATCCAAGCCGATTCCATTCAAAAAATGGTGACAATCGGTCATCCCGTCCACGTCGCTGTAAACAGAGCGCATGTGCTTTAGGCGCGACTCGCTCAGATCGCACATCGCGCGTACTCGGCACTCGGGCAGGCTCTTGAAGTTGCGGACCAGATTCGGCCCCCAGTAGCCGCAGCCGATGACCCCAAGTGAAATTGGTTGCTCCATGCGGTCGTTTATAATTCTGCCGCGCTCAAGATAAACTCGGCGCCGCCGAGGATCGCCGCGATTTCCAAGCAAGCGTGGATCCGCGCGTTTCCCAGACCTGTCCGATGATCGCTGGAATGGTCCAAAACATAATCTGAAAATCAAGACGCAGGGACATGTTCTTCCCGTAGAAAATATCCATCTCGATCATCTCGCTAAACGTCGTTTTGTTTTTGCCATTGACCTGCCAGTAACCGGTCAGACCGGGCGGGCCATTCACGCGATCGCGTTGCCACGGCTGGTAACGCTCGAACTCATGCGGAGTGCAGGGACGCGCACCGACCAGGCTCATTTCGCCCCGCAAAACGTTCAAAATTTGCGGTAGTTCGTCGAGCCCCGCCGCGCGAAGAAATCTTCCGCCGCGGATCAACCGCGGATCACCATGCGAATCCAATTTTGTCATCGGCGAATCGGACGCGATCAACCGCTCGAAATGCGATTCGTGCACGCCGGTATCGACGTCCACCTTCATCGTCCGGAATTTGAAAATCATAAACCGCCGCCCACGATACCCGACGCGTTCCTGTCGATAAAAAACCGGCCCGGAAGAGGTCAGTTTGATCGCGAGCATGATCAACACCATGACCGGAAACCAAATCGGCCAGGCGACGAAGATGATGACCAGATCGAGAATTCTTTTCCACGCGGGGATTTTGAAACCGCGTGCGGGCGATTTGATATCGGGCGAAGGCAAAACTCGAAGCTCCACAGGTTCTTCGTCATACGATTGCGCCAACGATTCTCGTGCAGAATTTGCGCAGATTTCCCTTTCCCGAACGAAACGGTCGACGATCGCGCCCTTGAGGAATTCGGAAACAGAGCCAGCCGAATCGATTTGCATGTTAAGGCACGGCTCGGCCGCGCGTTCGCCGGCGCTTCCGGAAAAGCGATTCGCGGGCTCGTTCTGAAAATTGCTGTGATGGCGCATTATTAATCTTTACGGAATGTAACCCGCGAAGTTCGCAATCGTTCCATTCGACCAAGCTGCCGCCCTTGGTCGTTCGCCGGATTTCCGGGGAAAGACTCGTGTTTTCTCATAAGGTTTTTTGCTAGTGCCGGTCTCAGCAGCGGATATAATCACTAGGCTTAGTAGAGATAACTACAAAGGCTTTCTTTCGGTCAACAGCTTCCTCGTTTATTGCGCTGCCGCCACAGTGCCCACGGTCGGAACGCGTTTGCCCCGAGATCGTGAAACTGTTTTTGGGACGCGTCATGCACCACCCGTTCGCGATCTTCCGAGGAGTTCGAGTGAAATGCAAGCTTTCTTGGATGAGTCGCTTTGCATTTTATTGCCGCCCGCCCGTCGTCGCCAATTCTGATTTTCCAGCGATTTCGGCGCTGGTCACGATCACCGAAATCAATGCGCGCGCGATGACAAATGATCCGGCAAAACTGAAATTCGCACCGGTTGATTCTGGCGACGCTGCACACCCGCGCTCGGCAAGCTGCGGGACTTTTTCCGCCCTTTCCCCGACGAAGGGCTAAAGTGAAATCCTCGTTCGTCTTCGAAACCTTCGGGCGCTTTGCTTAATCGAAGCGAAAGAAGACCCATGGAAGCGAAGACCGACATCACCGTCGCAAGCGCGAATATCATGCTCGGATTTAAGCAGATCGCATGCCGAGAGTGTTTCAACTTTTCGCGAAGTTCATTGAGCCGGGAGGGGCTATTTTTAATCTCAATTCTTGCAGCAATCTCGTAATTGCGGTGGGATGTCCGGTTTGCGCCGCGAATGGCGCGACCCTTGATGAATTTATTCCGGACATATGCCATGGCCTTCGTTACGACGCTCGCGATCTGCGGCAGCGTCGATGCCTCGATCGCCAGAAAAGACTCGGCACCTCGCGTTGCGGGAATCGGGCCGTATCAAATGGCTCTCGAACAACCTGTCTCGGCGGAGCCAACTGCAATCGCACCAACTGCGGAATCGGGCAAAATCGGTTTCGCAGAGAATGCCGGCGCGCGTTCCGAAATTATCGCGGAAGCGATCTCCGCCGTGCCTCGCCGTTTTCAATACGCCTTTCGCCTGGGCCTGCGCACCGTTTACGACGACAACATTTTTCTCGCGAACAATAATCGCATCGCGGATTTTTATTTCGCCTTCGAGCCCGGCCTCACGATCGGCTACGGCGACATCGTCGGAGCGGATCAGAATTTCATTCGGCTGGATTACGCGCCCGGTTTTTTTCTGTATGCCGACCACTCGCGCGCAAATTCCTTCCAGCACATTATTCGCTTGGATGGCCAGTATCATTTCCGTGGATTAATCATCACGCTCGGTGAAGAAATTCAGTTCTTGGATGGAACGAATTACAACACTGGTTCGCTCAGTCCGAATTCGGTTCCGTCGGTCAATCTCGATGCCGGCGCGAATCGAAGCGTCAACACCTTCAACACGCGCGCAAATTTCACCTACGATCTCAGCGGCAAGACATTTCTCAGCGGCGGCTTGCAGCATACCGCCAGCGAATACGACGACGATTTGATCGGCTCCGAAACGCTCCAGGCGAATCTTTTCATTAATTATATTTATAGCCCGAAGCTAACCGTCGGCCTCGGTGGCACCGCCGGATATAATTGGGTCGAATCAAAAACCCCGGATCAACCCTTCCAACAAATCAACGCCCGCTTCACTTATCAACTCAGCGGCAAAGTCAATCTCGATGCTTCCGGCGGCCTTGAGTTTCGCGAATTTGAAGGCGATGCACGCGGCAGCACTTACATCTCGCCGGTTTACGAAATCGGCGCCAGTTATCAGCCGTTCGACGGCACCAGCATTTCGTTGAAGGGAGACCGGCGCACGCAGAATTCCGCCGTCTTTGCCGGACAGGATTACGCCTCCACCACCATCTCTCTCAGCGCGCGGCAAAGATTTTTTCAACGGGTCTATTTCGGTTTTTCGATCGGTTTCGAAAACCTTCGCTATTTCAATGCCGTAGATAATGGCGGGGCCTCCCGTAATGATGACTACTTCTATTTTCAGCCGGCGATTGATGTCACACTCACCCGATTCTGGACGCTGGGGGCCTATTATTTACATCGAGAAAACAACACGTCAGCGGAAGGATTCGGCTTTGAGGACAATCAAATCGGCTTGCGCACTTCGCTCACTTTTTAACTCCGCCATCACGCGTGCTGGAAAGACAACTCGTTGCCTCGTCGTTTCTCTCGCCGTGGCTTGTGCGGTAATTTTCGTCGGGCCCAGCCTCGGCCAAACAGATCCGCCGCCGGTGCAAAACCAAACCGCACCGGTCACGCAATCATCCTCGATCGCCACTTCCGCGGCACCGGCAATCAGCGGCGTGAGCGCACCTGCCGGTTACGTGCTCAGCGCGAATGACCAGATCGCGGTTGAAGTTTTTGGCGAGGACGATCTCCGCACGAACGCCCGGCTGAATGGCGAAGGTAATCTCAGCTTGCCTCTGCTTGGCTCAGTGCACCTCGCCGGCCTTACACTCACTCAGGCCACCGCGCGGCTCACTGAAATGTTCGGCAAAGATTATCTCGTTAGTCCGAAATTGAACGTCACCCTCGTTGGCTACGCGAAACGCCGTTTCACCGTTCTCGGCCAAGTCAATCGGCCCGGCAGTTACGAAATGCCCGAAGGCAGTCCCGGCGGAATCGACTTGCTCGAAGCGGTCGCCATGGCTGGTGGCTATACCCGTATCGCCGCGCCCGAACGCATCAGCGTGCGCCGACAAAAAAATTCCGGCGACGAAGTTTTGCGGGTTAACGCCAAACGCGTCGCTAAAGGCGACAGCGCATTCCGCATTCTACCCGGCGACACGATCACCGTAGGCGAAAGCATCTTTTAGTATCGGATTTCCCATGCCTGCTCCACATCTTCCAGCCACCAATTCACACTCCGCGCCCGCCGTGTCCGGTCAGATTTTTTCTCCCACCACTGGCAGCTCCCTCGATCATGGTCACGAGCGCCGCGGCTTCGATTTCCGCCATTTCTGGCATGCCCTTCTTGAGAAAATCTGGATCGTTGTTCTCTGTGTTCTCGCGGGATTTTTCGCTTCCCTTATTTATCTGGCGCGCACCCCGAAGCTTTACCAGGGGCACATTGTTCTCGAAGTTGATGTGCAGGATCCAACACCGATCCGCTCGGAAGATCCGAATACGCGAATGCGTTCGATGTTTCTCGCTAGCCAGGAAGCACTTCGCACGATCGAGCAGAACCTAACGAATCGCAGCCTGCTCGATCGCGTCGTGCGCGCGGAAGGTTTGGCCGATGACGGAGGCAAAATATTACTCGGCGTCTCCGTCGTTGGCAGTGATGAAAAATCGAAACCGGCCGCCAAGGCGACACCGCCGCGGGCATCGGCATTACCAAAAGACCCGGACCAGCTCGTGCCAGAAACCACGTTCACTCCACTCGAGGATGCCTTGGGCGGCGCGCTTTCGCGCATGATCAAACCAGTCGTTAGGCGCGGCACGCGTTTGATTGATGTCTACGTAACCAATCGCGATCCTGCCGTCGCGCAACGTCTGGCCGACGCTGTCGGCCGGGAATATATTCGTTACTCAATCGAGCGGCGCGCATTCAGTAACCAAGACACGCTTCGTTATCTCCTGGAAGAAGAAGAACGGCTGAAGAAAAATCTGCAAAAAAGCGAAGCTGCGGTCGCCGAATACAAGGCCAAGACGCCCGATGCGCTCCAGCTCGGCGGCGGCACTGCCACCACCGGCAGTCAACAAGGCGCTGGTAGCACCGGCAGTCGTGGCGGGCTGGTTGAAGACAAGCTCCAGGAGTTAAGTACCAAGCTTACCACAGCTAAGGCCGATCGACATCGCCTGGAAAGCGAGCTGCAACAGATCGACGGCATCGGCGAGAACATCGAAGCACTCCTTAGCATCCCGAGCATTGCCACCTCGCAACAGGTTAACGATCGCCGTCGCGATGTCGCACAACTCGAAGCCTCCGTTGCGCAACTCCAACAGCGTTATAAGTCCAAACATCCGAAGCTCATCGCCGCGCGCGCCGCCTTGAATGAAGCGCAGGAAGCTTTGCGTCGCACCGTCCTCGCGCAGCCTGCCGTCCTCCGTAACACCCTCGAACAAGCGCGTGCGGCCGAGCACAACATGGAAGGTTTCGTCGGCGAACAAGAGAAAGCCGCCATCGCGCTGAACCGCGCCGCCATCGGTTATCAGGAACTTGCCCGCCAGGCCGAGACCGATCGCGCTCTTTACGAAAGTGTCCTTCGCCAGATCAAGGAAACTAACCTAACGAAGGACGTGAAGACTAACGCGGTAAGTGTCATCGAACGCTCTCCTCTCCCCGGCGCGCCAGTTAGTCCGCAGCCCATGAAATCGATGCTGCTCGGCTTGTTCGGCGGACTCGCGCTTGGACTCGGTTTTGTTTACGTGACCGATATTCTCGACCGCTCGATCAAGACGGTCGATCAAGCTGAATCAAACCTTCATCTACCCGTGCTCGCCGCCGTCCCGGAGATCGGCAAAGGCGATGCGCCTGACACGGCCGACACGCCCAATCAAAAAACGCCGCCGAGCGGAGCAGCTACTTATCGCCTGGTTGCCGAGGCACCGGAAGGCCCCGCCGCGGAAGCATTCCGCAATCTGCGCGCCTCACTTTCGCTTCTCGGGCCGGAAGCGGAACGCAAAGTTTTCCTCTTTACTAGTGCCGTACCTAACGAGGGAAAAAGCTTTTCGAGTGCTAACTATTCCCTCGCACTTGCACAACAAGGTCACCGCGTCTTGCTCATCGACGGCGATCTCCGCCGGCCCAGCCTGCACAAGATTTTTCTCCCACTGGACGAGACCAACGGAGGGGAAAACGAGAACGCCGGTATCGTTGATTACCTCGTCGGCGAAAGCGATCTGCAAAGCGCAGTGCGTTCCGTTTCCGCTGGTCGCCTGGAGCCATTCGTCAACGGTGAGCAATCCTCCATTCTAGCAGCGACGGCCGGCGAACTCTTCATCCTCACCGGTGGCCGACGCGCGCCGAATCCAGCCGAGCTTCTTAGCGGCCCATCCTTTGCCAAGTTAGTCGCCGAAGCTTCGGAGAATTTCGATCGCATCGTCATCGACAGCGCGCCTGTTCTCGCAGTCAGCGATACCCTGCTCATGACGCCGCTTGTGCAAACCGTTTGCGTGGTCGTCCGCGCCAACAAAACCCCGCGCAACGCCGTGCAACGCGCGCTCGGCATGTTAACCGGAGCAGGCGGACGTCCCGCCGGCGTCATCCTCAACCGCCTGCCGCGCCGCCGCGGTGCGGGCTATTATTATTACTACGCCTCGCCCGGATATGGAAAAGGCGAAGGCTCGTATTCTACGCGCCCTCGCCAAAGTTACTGAGCCAACCGGCCGATGCCGGAGGTTAGCAGTTAGGAGCTAACAGGTAATGGTTATTGGTTACTAGTTATTCCTCACGAACACATTCGATGATCTGCTCCCCGACTGACGCAACCGTGTCATCGTCAGAAGCGGAAGAACATCGAAGCTATCATCCTCATCCTTGGCATCAAAAACAATCACGTAAGCAGCCTTGGGTGGAAGCGCCACAAAATCGCGGTGTGGGCCAGGATACTCATTCCCATCCGCCATTTTCAGGACAAACGGAAGGTTCCGGTCAATCGCCTTCTCAATCTGACTCCGTGTCATACAGGGGATTATCGTGACGTCGCGGGAAATAGGAAAACCGACTTGGACGTCATTCTTGCAAGATTCACGTTCCGCGTTCGAGTTCCACGTCCCGCATTTCTACTTTCTCATTTCTAATTTCTAATTTCTGCAACCTCCGCCTCCACCATTTCGCGCACCAGCTCCGGCAACTTCACCGTTGCCTGCCAACCAAGCACCGCTTTGATCTTTTTCGGCGAACCCGCCAAAAGAATCGGTTCCGAAGGACGCTCGAAAGCGGAGCTATGCCTAACGAACTCCTGCCATGGCAGATCGACCGCCGCAAAAGCCATCTCGACAAATTCTCGCACCGAATGCGTCTCGCCCGTCGCGACGATGTAATCATCCGCCGTCTGGTGCTGCAGCATTCGCCACATGGCATCGACGTACTCGCGCGCATGCCCCCAATCGCGCCGGCTCTCCATATCTCCCAAAATTAATTCCTGCTGCAGCCCGCGTGAAATTCGCGCTGCTGCTTTGGTGATTTTTCGCGTAACGAAATTCTCGCCACGCCGCGGCGACTCATGATTGTACAAAATGCCGTTGCAAACAAACATCCCGTAGGACTGCCGATAAACGCGCGCCAACTGCGTCGCGAACGCCTTCGCGCAGCCGTAAGGATTGGCTGGGGCCAGAGCCGTCTCCTCCGTCTGCGGCGACTCCTTGGTGTAGCCAAAAATCTCCGAAGTTGACGCGTGATAAAATTTCACCGGCTGCTTCTGATCGCGTACGATCTCGAGCAGCCGCAGCGTCGCCATTCCGATCTCCTCGCAGGTCGATTCCGGAATCTCAAAACTCAATCCCACATGGCTTTGCCCCGCGAGATGATAGACCTCGGTCGGCTGCACTTGCGCAAAGATCCGGCGCAAAGTCGTCCCATCCGAGAGATCCCCGTAGTGCAAAAAAAGGCGCTTCCCATAAAGCGCCTCATCCGTCCGCAAATGCTCGATCCGCGACCGCGTCAGATTGCTCGTCCGCCGAACAACACCGTGAACGTCGTAACCTTTCTCCAGCAACAGCTCGGTCAAATACGAGCCGTCCTGCCCGGTAATGCCGGTGATGAGAGCGATGTCGCGGCGCGCCATCGCAAATTAGAAATTAGAAAAGCCAAAGTAGAAAACACTCAGCATGTCGACCGGTTTACGTTTCGTCATGATTCAGCTTCTTGCCTATCGCGGTGAAGATCGCAAGCAGTTCCGAACATTCCCGGTGAATCAGAGGCGCTGTCTCGTCGGTCAACTCGCTCTCGATTAGCAGCTCCAGCCAGTATTGTTTTTCCGCCGCTTCCTTTTGCACGGTCCCGATCTTGTTCCGAAAATCCGAGCGGGACACGGCCCGATTCGCTTCGCGATAATTGGCACCCACAGAAGTGGCAGACCGGATCAATTGCCGCGCTAGAATTTCCGCGGCCCGGTCACGCGGTAAGCCGGAACAAAGCTTAAGCACCGCTAACGCGAACCGCTTCGTCCGCTGCTCGAGATCCTTCTCCGATTTCTACTTTAGCCTTTCTACTTTCTACTTCCGGTTCTTTTTGGAAAGGAACAAAAGCGGCGCTTATTGTCCCTTTCCAAAAAGAACCGTATACACCGTCTTCAAAACGATCATCAGATCGAGCTTCAGCGAATAATTGCGAATGTAATACAGATCGTATTTCAGCTTCTCGATCGCATCCGCATCGCTCTCGCCATAAGGGTAATTCACCTGAGCCCAGCCCGTGATCCCCGGCTTCACCAGATGCCGGAAATGATAGAAGGGAATCACCTTCTCATAGCGCGTCGCACACTCGATCCATTCCGCGCGCGGCCCGATTAGACTCATCTCGCCGCGAAAGACATTCACCACCTGCGGCAACTCATCCAGCCGCAGCTTCCGCAGCCACCGTCCCACCCGCGTCACCCGCGGATCATCCCGACGCGTATAAATATCATCTTCCTCAGCGCACTCCTGCCCATTTCCCTCAATCGCCCCCTCGTAACACAGCCTTTCAGGCTGTGCGGCCAGCGGGCTTTCAGCCGGCTGTCTCTTTGCTTCCGCGTTCCCCACATCCGCTGCGTTCCTCGCTCCGCTTTCCGACTTCCGCGTGTCCGCGTTCCGCGTTTCTGAGTTCCGAGTTCCGCGTTCCGACTTCCGCGTTCCTCTCGCCCGCATCGTCCGAAACTTATAAGCGGTAAAAAGCTCATTATTCCGTCCTACACGCGTCTGCCGAAAGATCGTCGGCGAGCCTGTCTCCAGCCAAATCGCCAGCATGACAAACAGCAAAATCGGCGAAACAATCACCAGAAGCAGCGAAGCAAAAACCAGATCGCAACCCTTCTTCAGATAATGAAAAGGCGAGGTGCGCGCCAATTGAAAACCCATCTGCAACGGCCAGAATGGATCGAGCGCCTCGATCGGCACATGCCGCCAGTGCGCCTCATGAAATGACTCGATCGTATAAACACGCACCCGCTGAAACTGCGTCCGCACCAGCCGATCGAGTAACTCCGGTTGCAGCCGATCGATCCGCTCCGCCACCACCACGCCGCTATAACTCTGATCCAACCGATCGAGCTTCGTCTCCAGATCGCCCTCGATAATCGGCGACCCCGGCCCCGCCAGGCGATGCCCAATGCGTTTCGGATCAATCGCGACAAACTCCAGGCGTTGCCGATTAACCGACGACTTGTAGTTCCGATAAAATTCCGCCGCCATCGGACCGCCGCCCACCACCAGAAAGGCGCGATGCGCCGTGGAAGCCGCGATAAACCTCCAAACTAATCGCCGATAAGCCAGGGAGAGAACAAGAAAGGCCGCAAAGCAAATTGTGAAAGCGGCGCGGCTCGGCTTCATCGTCTCATCGAAGGCCGCCGCCGCATAAACAAGAAGCGCGCTAAACATAGCCGCGCCAAGTAAGGCCAAGACATGCTCCGTCGCATACGGCAGCCCGCGTATCTCCGTGTGCCGATTATAGGCGCCGATCACCGCCATCGCACCGATGATGCAGATGAGCTGCAAAAAGGCCACCAACCCAAACTGCAACGGAGTAACAAAGAACGAATCGTCCCGAACAAGCGTGGCCGTCAGATAGATCGTTACCCAAAGCGCCAAGTCCAGGCCCAGAAGACCAACCGTGACAATCCACTCGTGCCCGAAAAGCTTTCGCCATCGCCCGAGCCGCGCCCGAGCAAAAGAAGTGCGCCTCGACGAAACGCCGGGTTCCGTAGAGCTAGGTCGCGGCAAAGGTTCCGCAAAGATCGCGGAATCATCGCCAATTGGCGCAGGTAAACTCATATTCTGGGGAGTGCGTATCCTAGCGGCGAATATTTCACGTTGTCAGCAGGAAACGCTAAAATCTCCCCGCAATCTCTACTGGAGCCGGCCCGCCCTCGGGCCGGATAGCATATCTGTCCCATCGCCTTGGAGCCGGCCAGCCCTCGGGCCGAATGGGCATCCTTCCCAATTCGTCCAACCTTGATGCGCTCCCTCGAACCGAGAGATGCCCTTAATCGACGCTCGAAAATCTCTCAATTCCATTGCGCGCGAGAAAGCTCTCCAGCGCGAATAGGCACCACGCCCGATACCAATTCCCCAGCGCCACCGGGCTATGCTCCTCGATTCGCGCAAAGACATCCCGCCACTCAGTCGTCACCCAGTCCTTAAAAGGAAAGGTAAAGCCCTGCTTCGGCCGATTCCGCACCCAAGCCGGGATCTCCGGCACTGCGTCGAGCAATATCTGCTTACCACGCGCCAGTCGGTAGCGCGCCGGCACCTTGGCGACCGTCTCGATTAACTTCCGATCAACAAAAGGCACGCGCAGTTCCAGACTCCAGGCCATGCTCATCGCATCGCTATCCCGGAGAAGCTGATTCCGCATATAGTGCGTTAATTCCAGGTAACTCACTTCATCCTCCAAGGTTGGCTGAGAAGGGAGCTCTGCCTTTGCAAGCTTCGCGCCGTTCAAGCCATGCCCGCCGAATAAAGGCAACAATCGGTCCGTCTCTCGCGCCGTAAAAATACCTCGCATGCATTGATAAGCCGCTTCCATCTCCGGCTTGCCTTCCAGGTAACTCCCGAGCCGTCGGACGCGCGGCGAGGAGGCAAACTCCAAAGCCTGGCCAACCAGCTTCCGCGCCGGACCGAGAACTCCGAGTCTTAGGCTCGCCTTAAGCATCTGCGGCACACGCACGAACGACTGGTAACCTCCGAAGACTTCATCTCCCCCCAGACCTGACAACACCACCTTCAATCCGTGATCATGCGCCATCTTCGACACACAAAAGGTGTTAAAGCCATCGATGCTTGGTTGATCGGATCGCGCGAGGAATTCCCCCAACAGGCTTTTCGCCGTCGCGGAATCAAGTCGCCAATCAGTATGCTGAGTTCCAAAGTGTGCCGCGGTCCTCGCCGCAACACCACCTTCGTCAAAGGCTGGATCGTCGAAAGAAATACTGAACGTGCGCAACGGTTCCTCGGTCCGCTGCGCGGCCAACGCGACAAGAGTCGTAGAGTCGATCCCAGCACTTAAAAAAACGCCGACCGGCACATCACTAACCAGATGCCGCTCAATCGATTCATCGAGCGCGTCGCGCA
>CAXSCV010000013.1:52798-60081 GCA_964235895.1 uncultured Chthoniobacterales bacterium | reverse complement strand
GTAAACCTGCTTTATGGCGCTTTCTATTTTCATCAGCCGGAAAAATTGATCGCGTCGTTGCAGGAGAACTTGGCGGAAGACCGCATCCAGGTGGACATGATTAAGTTTTCCGGTCCGGCCTACGCGGGTGTGGACAATCGCCTTATGAGCCTGCAGTTGGTCAGCCAGGGTCTAACGAATGCGGTCATGTTCACGGCCGACGGCGAGACGGTCCAGCCCGCGGAAGTTTTTTATAAAAAAGCCATTCTGGTGGAGCGCGGAAGTTTTCGCCCGGTCACGTACACGACGAACGACATGTTGAATGGCGCGCGCGCGGTCTTTCTCGAGCAATGCAAATATTCGGAGGACGATTTGGTCGTCTTGATGGAGATGACGCTGGAGAATTTGCTTTCGGAAGGTCAGCTCAATCACGCCGATTTTCTCGCGCGCGTGGACATCCTCGGCGCGCTCGGCCGCACGGTATTGATCTCGAAGTTCGGAGAATATTATCGGCTCGCGGCGTATCTCGCGCGTTACACGAACAAGATGATCGGCATCGTCATGGGCGTGAGCACGTTGATGGAAATCTTCGACGAAAAATATTATCTGAACCTGGAAGGCGGAATTCTGGAAGCGCTCGGTCGCATGTTTAAGAGCGGGCTGAAACTCTACGTTTATCCCGTGCTGGACGAGCATTCCGGCGAGCTACTGACCGCGACGAACGTGCAGGTGGCGGAGAATCTTCGCTCGCTCTTTCGTTATCTGATCGACAACGATTTCATCCACGAGGTGACCGAATATAATCCGGAATATCTCCGCATTTATCCGCCGGACGCGCTGGAGAAATTGCAATCCGGCAATCCGGCCTGGGAAAAAATGGTTCCACCGGAAGTGGTCGAGATCATCAAGGCGCGGGAATTTTTCGGCTATCGCTCGCCGGAGAAAGCCGCGGCCGGCTCACATTAACTTTTCCAAACGCGGGCGCGGCAAAAGCCGGAAAGCGCGCGGAGTCGGCACAGTTCCCGCTACAGGGGACGGTAGCACCATGGCTAAGCGCGGAAATTCTGTCGTCGGCATCGATCTCGGCAAACACTCGTTCAAAGGAGTTTTGCTCCAGCGCAAAGGAGACGCGCGTTTTGTCCTAACGAGTTACGCCTCGCGCGAAGTGCCCGAGGAATTGGCGACCGCGGAAGATTTAGCCGAGCAACTCAAACTGCTCTTTCGCGATCTGGGGAGCAGCGCGAAAGGCTGCGCGGTGGCGATCTCCGATCCGAGCGTTTTGCTGCGCATCATCGAGCAACCGGAGACGCCGGTCGATCTCCTCCGAAACGCGCTGCGCTTGAACGGCCTCGCGGTGCTGAATCAGGAATGCAAAGATTTCGTGCTCGATTGCGCGCCGGTTTCCGCAAATGGCGGTGGCGGAAATTTCGCGAACGGGAGCGAGAGCCAGAGCAATAACTCCGGGGACACTGCGGTCATGAACGGTGTGGCGTTAAAAAAATATCTCGTCGGCGGAATGTTGCGGCCGGCCGTCAAACAAATTTCCGATGCCATGGGAAAAGCGCGCGTCACGCCCGACATTTTGCAGCTCGCGCCGGTTTGTTCGTTCAACGCCTTCGAGCTGGCCTACCCGGAAGTTTTCGCGAACAACACTTTCCTGCTGCTTGATATGGGCCATCTGCACAGCACGGTTCTGATCGGCAGCAAAAAGGAATTGGTCCTGGTGCGCAGCGTCGATTACGGCGGCAAGTCGCTCCATCAGGCGTTGACCGCGGAGGGCACGCTCGAGCCGACCGCTGCGCGTTTGATGATGAGCCAGGGCGACGCCGGCATGATTGATGTCTGCCGCGCTTCTTTGATGCGCCTGGCCACGGAAGTGCGCAATTCCATCGGCTTCTTTGAAGGCCAGCGCGAGGAAACGATTCATCGCATTTTTGTTTCCGGCGGACTCGCGCGCACCGAAACCATTTTGCAAATCCTGAGCGACGAGCTCGGGTTGCCCTGCGAAATCTGGGACCCGCTGGAGACATGCGAGGTCGCCTTGCCCGCGGCTAAACGGCAGGCTTTGCCTAACGAGTTTGTTTCTCTCAACGTCGCCTGCGGCGCGGCTTTCGAATACCTGCGGAACTAGTTCATGCCCCTCCATCTCAATCTCCTCCACGAACAATTTTCGGAGCAACGCCAGCGCCAGCGCGATCCGCTCAAGATCGGCATCATGGTCCTGGGCGGCCTCTTCGCGATCATGGTCCTCTTCTACATGCTGAAGGCTTATCAAACGCTCGCGACCAAGCAGCGCCTGAGCGCGGTGCAAGCGCAGTGGGCTACGAAAGAGCCGAACGTGACCGCCGCGCAAAAGCGCTCCAAGGAACTGACCGGCATCATCAACACGACCAAGGTGCTCGATACCTTGATGGAAGGGCGGTTCTATTGGGGACCGTTCCTGGAAACAATCTCACGCTGTGTCGCTCCTAACGCGCAACTCACCGCTATCGACGGCGCGGTCAGTGACGACAAAGTGGTCAGCGTTTCCATTCAGGGAGTCGCGGCCGGTCGTGAGCCGCGCGCCGCCGCGGAAGAGCTGCGCCAATTATTAACCGAGCAGCTCAGCCAAAAATACGGCGACGTGAAAGTGGAGTTTAAGACGTTGGAAGATCTCGACACCTTGGTGAACGTGGCCGGAACAAACATGCCGATCGCGCGCTACTCGCTCGAGGTGAATTTCAAACCCGGAAACAGCGAAGCGAGCAAACCCGGTTCCTCGCCCGTCGCCGCGCGCGGCCCAAAGACATGACCCAGATCAAACTGAACAAAGATCAGATTCAAAAGCTGGTGCTGAGCGCGCTCGGCTTCGTCGTGCTGGTTTACGTTTACTTCAATTTTTTCCTCGGCCCGCTCAACCGTAGCCGCGCGGCCATGGAACAAAGCATTAGCGATGTTCAGCTAAAAATCGGCACCTCGGACAGCGAGATGGTGCGGGCAAAAAATCTGGAAAGAGAAGCCGGCAGCGCAACCGCGCGCTATGCGGCCTTGCAGGCGCTCAGTCCCGAAGGAGCGCCGATCGCTTGGTTCCCGCCGCGCATCAAATCGTTCTTCGCTAACCAGAAGATCGACAAGGTTGTCGCGAAACCGGATGCCAACGGCGCAGCCGCTCCCTTTAAGCAACCCGAGTTGGCAGACTGGGGAAATTACACCTGGCTAATCGAACTCCCTCAGGCCGATTTCAATGCGCTCGGAAAAGCGATCGCCGGTCTGGAAAATACCGAGCCGCTCCTTTCCATTACGAAGTTGAGCATCAAAAGCGGCACCGACGATGCGCAGTTTCAGCAGACGACACTCTTCGTCAGCACCGCACTCATGAAGCGATGAAAAAGTTTTTCTGCATCACAATCATTGCTTGTGCGGCTCTCCGAAACGGACTCGCGGCAGACGCTCCGGCGACTCATGCGGAAATAGCCAAACCAGCCGCGCCTGCCGCACCGGCCGTAATAGAATTGAAAAATAAATCCTCCTTTTCCACGGAGGACAGCGCGCGCAATCCTTTCTGGCCCATCGGCTGGAAACCCGCCGCAAAAGAATCGGCGAACGAACAGGCCGGTCCGGAAGTTTCGCCCGCCGCCTTTGTCGTCACCTCCATCGTGCTCGATCCCTCGGCAAAGTTTGCGATCGTGAACGGAAAGACGATGCAGGAAGGGCAGGTTTTTGGATTGCAAATGGGCAAACAAACTTACCAGCTCACGGTCAAGTCCATCGAAGACGGCCAGGTTGTTCTGATGCGGCGCGACCAGGAAATTGTCGTGCCGCTGCACCGGCGCTAGCACTCGTTAGGCGGATGTGGCACGCGCGCGCGTAGCGCTCAACGGAACAAATTCGGCCTCGTGCAAAACGGCTCGTTTGGTTCCGCGCAGCAGCCGCCACCACTCCCACGCGCTCCCGGCCACGATCAAAAAAACCAGCGCGAGAAATCCCAGCGCGACCAGGGCATCGAAACGCCAGACACCCGCCTGCCTGATCATTCCCGCCGCTTGTTCCGGCGCGGCGAGCGCAGCATTTTGGCCTAACGAGTTCGCACCGCTCAGGAAACCGATCTTCGGATCGTGGGAAAATATCTTCAACCAGCCGGCTGAAAAAGTGACCGCGGTCATGAAACAAAGCGGCGCCAGCGTCACCCAAAGATAGCGACGCTTTCCCATCTTTATCAGCAGGCTGGTTCCAAGACAAAGGGCGATCACGCTGAGCAATTGGTTCGCCAAACCGAAGAGCGGCCAGAGGCTATTGATCCCGCCTAACGGATCCAAAACGCCCTGATACAAAAACCATCCCCAGGCCGCCACGAGCAACCCGCTCGCGAAAACATTCGCGCCTAACGAACGCGTATTGCCCAGCGGCCGCCACAAATTGCCTAACAAGTCCTGCAAGAGAAAACGTCCGACCCGCGTCCCGGCGTCGAGTGTCGTTAGGATAAAGAGCGCCTCGAACATGATCGCGAAGTGATACCAGAGCGCGAGCGCGGTCGGGTTTGACGAGATGCGCGCGAACATGTGCGCCATGCCCACCGCAAAAGTTGGCGCGCCGCCCGCGCGTCCAAACATGGTCGCTTCGCCGAGATTTGTCGCGAGCGCATGCATGCTCGCTTCCGTGACGGGAAATCCGAGCGCGCTGACTTTCGCGACGATCTCCGCGGGCGCGCCCTTGCTATTGATCGCGAAGTATTGACCGGGCTCGATCACGCAAGCTGCGATCATCGCCATCAACGCGACCATCATTTCCACGACCATCGCGCCGTAGCCGATGTCGCGGATGCGCGCCTCTCGCGCGATCATTTTCGGCGTCGTGCCGGAAGCGATGAGCGAGTGAAAACCGGAGACCGCGCCGCAAGCGATCGTGATGCAAACGAAGGGAAAAACAGGACCGGCAAAGACCGGCCCGCTGCCATCGATGAAGCGCGAAATCGATGGCATTAACAAGGTCGGACGCAGCACCACCACCGCGACCGCCATTGCCGCGACGGTTCCGAGTTTTAGAAACGTGCTGAGATAATCGCGTGGCGTTAAGAGCAACCAGACTGGCAACGTCGAAGCCGCAAACGCGTAAATCATCAGCGACCAGGCCAACCATTTTTCATCGCGCAAAAACCAACTTTGCACGGTGGGGAAATGCGCTAGGAATTGTCCGCCCCAGACGCCGAAGATTAATCCGAGCAACCCGAAGGCGGTGATCCACGCGACGCTGATGCGACCGCTGCGCAAGCCCAATCCCATGATGAGCGCGACCGGAATTGTCGTCGCGATGGTGAAGACGCCCCACGGACTTTTCGCGAGCGCCTGCACCACGACCAGCGCCAGCACCGCCATCAAAATAATCATGATCGCAAGCACGCTGATCAAAGCGAGCGCGCCGACACCCGCGCCGATTTCTTCCTTCACCATTTGGCCGAGCGTCTTGCCGCGTCGCCGCACCGAAGCGAAGAGCACAATCATGTCGTGCACGCCGCCGCCAAGTGTCGCGCCGATTAAAATCCAAAGTGTTCCCGGCAAAAAACCAAATTGTGCGGCCAGCACCGGACCGACCAGCGGACCAGGTCCGGCAATGGCCGCGAAGTGATGACCGAAAACCATCCAGCGATTCGTCGGGACAAAATCTTTTCCATCTTCCTGCACGACCGCCGGCGTCGCGCGTTCGTCGTTCAATCCCAGAACTTTTGTCGCCAGCCAGCGGCTGTAAAAGCGGTAGCTGATCGCGAGGCAACAAAGGCCGGCGACGATGATCCAAAGCGCGCTGATTTTTTCGCCGCGCGCTGTCGCGAGAATATAAATCGCGCCGAGCCCAACGATGGCCACAGCGATCCAGAGAAATTTTTTCCAGAGGCTCATGCGAAAGCGGTGGCGCAGCTTAAACAAACGCGCGCACGAAGAGCAACGTTCCTGGCGCTATTCGAGCGCCTCGCGCGCGCGCGTCATCTGTGCCAGCCGCTCCTCGAAATCGGTCTTGCGCCGACGATGCTCTTCCACCACCGCAGCCGGCGCGCGATCGACGAACGATTCGTTAGCCAGCTTTGCGTTCACGGTGCGCAACTCTTCGTTCAAGCGCGCGATCTCTTTCTCCAAACGTTCGCGCTCCGCATCTTTGTCACCGGCCGCGATCAGCAAATACAATTCGCCTAACGACGTCGCGGCCACTGGCACGCCCGCCGCCGCTTCATATTTTTGCTGAATCGAAAGATCTTCGGCATTGAGGAAACGCGCGATTGTCGGCAGTTCGTGCGCGATCCATTTCTCCGCGGTCACGAGGACAAACTGCGCTTTCTTGTTCGAGGGCACGCGCGATTCTGCGCGCAGATTTCTCCCCGCCTGCACCGCATCATAAACGGCGCGGACGTGCTCGTTCCCGCTCGGAGCGAGTGACAATTTTGTCGGCGGCGCAGCAAATTGAATGCTGGAATCTTCGCCGCCAAAACCCATCACGTGCCAAAGCTCTTCTGTGATGTGTGGCATGAACGGATGCAGCAAACGAAGCACGCCCGAGAGCACGTGATCCATGACCGCAAGCGCGCCACACTTCCGCGTTTCGCTCTCGCTGAAGATGTCGGTCTTGGACGCTTCCACGAACCAATCGCAGTAGTCGTTCCAGAAAAAATCGTAGAGCGTCTGCGCCACTTCGTTGAAGCGATATTCGCCATACGATTGCTCGATCGCATCGATCGCGGCGTCGAGTCGCGCCAGCACTTCCTGCGCGTAGATCGAGAGCTCATGCTTGCGCAAATCCGGCGCCGCCTCGCTCGCTCCGTGCATCTGCCGGAACCGTGCCGCGTTCCAAAGTTTGGTCGCGAAATTGCGCCCTTCTTCGATCTGCTTTTCGTCGAAACGAATGTCCTGCCCGCTCGGTGCGATGCGCATCAAACCAAAACGCAAACCATCCGCGCCAAACTTCGCCATCAACTCGAGCGGATCAGGCGAGTTGCCTAACGACTTGCTCATCTTGCGGCCGGAGCGGTCGCGAATCAGCCCGGTAAAATAAACATCGCGGAACGGAATATTATCTTCGTCGCGCTCGCTTTTTCCCGGCTTGAACTCGAGGCCGGCAATGATCATGCGCGCAACCCAAAAGAAAATAATATCCGGCGCGGTCACCAGAACCGAGGTCGGATAAAACTTCGCACGCGTGGCCGCGTCCATCGTTTGATAAGCCCAAAGCCAGGACGAGAACCAGGTATCGAGCGTGTCCGGATCCTGCGTCCAGCCTTCGCCGGGCGACTCGATTTGCACGCGGATTTCTTCGTGGCGCAAGTTTCCAACTTGCGCGTTGCC
>CAXSCV010000013.1:46866-52788 GCA_964235895.1 uncultured Chthoniobacterales bacterium | reverse complement strand
TTTTGCTCGATGTATTCCGCGATCCTCCGCAACGACTGCGCGTCACGCACAATGTGGTCGTAAGACTCATGCTGCCAGAGCTGTCCGCTCTTACCTTGCGCCCGATTGATTTCCTGCGCGCTGTAGCGCTTCCAGGAATGGAGAATGTCGCCTAACGAATGACCGGCGAGCGTGAGCAGCGCGTGAACGTGATTCGGCATGACCACCCAGGAATGCAATTGATAACGCTGCCCATCGAAATGTTTCATGGCGCGCCCGACCACCGCGGCGTTCTCCTCGTCCGCCAGGACGCACGAGCCGAATCCCGCATCCAGCCACTCCTCGATGCGCGCGGAAAATCGCTCAAAATACTCCCGCTTCGCAGCATTGCTCCAGGGCTCCGGATGTTCTTTGAGCCACTGCGCGCGCTTTTCTTCCAGCTCCGCGAGCTTTTCCGCGGGGAGAGAATCGGTTAGGCGGAAGGTCACGAAATAAGTCGCGCCCTCTTGTTTCCAATGCGGAAGATTGCGACGACTTACCTCGACCTCCGCGAATTCGTCGAAGCCACGAAAGATCCCACCCGCTCCCGCCGGCAAGTTGGAAACTTGCGCTACGGTTGCATGCCATGCCGGAATGCGATGGCCCCACCAGACCTGCCGACTGATGCACCAATCCTGAATGTTCTCCAGCCACTGCGCGTAAACCTTCTCCCAATGCGCGGGAAAAAACCGAATGAGATGTTCGCGCACGACCGCGAGCGCTTCCGGTGTTTTCGGATAATGCAAAAACCATTGCTCGCTCAGGCGCGGCTCGATCGGCACCCCCGCACGTTCGCTGTAGCCGATGGTATTTTCGTGCGGCTCTTCTTTTGCGAGCAGACCGAGCTCGCCTAACAACTCCGCTGCTTTCTTGCGCGCTTCGAAACGATCAAGACCGTCGAGCTCCGGCATGTCCGGGCAATTAATGCGACCATTCGGATGCAGCACATCGATCACCGGCAGTTGGTGTCGTTGACCAATTGCGAAATCGACCTTGTCATGCGCGGGCGTGACCTTGAGCACGCCGGTGCCGAATTCCGGATCGATCGCCTCATCGGCGATAATCGGAATTTTTGCTCGCACCAATGGCCGCCAAAATTCTTTGCCTAACAAGTGCTGATAACGCGGGTCGCGCGGATGCACTGCCAGCGCCACGTCGGCCATGATCGTTTCCGGCCGCGTGGTCGCGACCTCGAGAAATTGGCCGGGTTCATCGACCAGCTCGTAGCGCACATAATAAAGTGTGCTCCTGCTTTTCGTCGGAATCACTTCCTCGTCCGAAAGCGCAGTCAATGCGGACGGGTCCCAGTTGATCATGCGCCGCCCGCGATAGATCAGTCCTTTCGCGTGCAGATCGACGAAGACCTGCTGGACCGCGCGCGCGTAATCTTCATCGAGCGTGAAGCGTTCACGCGACCAATCGCAGGAACATCCGAGCCGCTGCAATTGCTCGAAAATGATGCGGCCATGTTTCTCCCGCCACTCCCAGGTGCGACGGAGGAATTCTTCGCGGCCGAGATCGTGGCGGGTCAGTTTTTCCGTTTTGCGGAGCGACTTTTCCACCGCTGTCTGCGTCGCAAGACCGGCGTGATCCGTCCCCGGCAGCCACAAAACTTCGCAGCCGAGCATGCGCGCGCGACGCGCAAGAATGTCTTGGATCGTGTTGTTCAAAACATGGCCAAGCGTGAGCACGCCCGTGATGTTCGGCGGCGGAATAACGATCGAAAAAGCCGGCTTCGACGAGGCGGCATCGGCACGGAAATCGCCGCGCTCCAGCCACCACCGATACCACTTCGGTTCGACAACCGTCGGCTCGTACGTTTTCGAAAGCTCAGCCATTTGAGCGGGAATCATCCGGGAGGCCGCCGTGATTGCAAAACGAAAACCGAATCTCGCGCGCGCGGCGCCTAACCACTTGCGGCCACTCCGCGTCGCGCCAATTTGCCGCTGCATGAACGCCCAAAACGATCCGCGCCCCATCGGCGTTTTCGATTCCGGCATCGGCGGGCTGACCGTGGTGAGCGCATTGCGGCGGGCGTTGCCTAACGAGTCCATTTATTATCTGGGCGATACCGCGCGCCTGCCTTATGGCGGGAAAAGCGCGGCGACCGTGCAGCGTTACAGTCTCGAAATCGCGGCGCTTCTTCTGGGAGAAAATGCCAAGACCATCGTCGTTGCTTGCAACACTGCCTCTGCGGTTGCGCTCTCGACTTTACAGGAAAATCTGACGATCTCCGTGACCGGCGTGATCCAACCCGGCGCGCGCGCTGCCATCGCCGCGACGCGGAATGGCCACGTCGGCGTCATTGGCACGCGGGCCACCATCAAAAGCGGCGCGTACGAACGCGCCTTGCGCGAGATGAATTCTGAAGTGCGCGTAAGCGCGCGCGCCTGCCCGTTACTCGTGCCGCTGATCGAGGAAGGCTGGCTAACGAGTGATGTGACCGATGCCGTTTTGCGTCAATATCTGCAACCGCTCCTCGATGACGGCGTCGACACGCTCGTCCTTGGTTGCACGCATTATCCCCTGCTCCGGCCGGCGATCAGCCGTTTGTTAGGCAATGAAATTACGCTGGTCGATTCCGCGGAAAATTGCGCCACGGCCGTGCGGGATTTACTCGAGGAAAAAAATCTCACAGCGCCTTCGGCTGACCCCGGGGAACTCCGTGTTGCTCTGACCGATCCGCCCGACAGTTTCCTCAGCGTCGCGCACGCCGCGTTGCGTTTGGAGATCGGCGAGATTGAGCTTCGCGCGGTTTCACCGGCGGCCGTTTCGGCCTAACGAGTGCTAATTTCGCGCGATCGGTTTTCGGCAAGCTGCTGGCGACCAATTCGTATGAATGGTCGATCATCGCCCGCACTTCTGTAGACGGAAGTCCTGCGCCGAGCTCAATCGTGTTCCAGTGCTTTTTGTTCATGTGATAACCGGGCCGCACTTGCTCATAACGATCGCGCAATTCCAGCGCGCGATCGGGATCACATTTCAAATTGGCGGAGCCAGGAACTTCGTCGAGCGCGAGCAGGGCAAACATTTTGCCAGCGACTTTGAAGACGAGCGCGTCCGGGCCGAATGGCATCCCTTCGGTTGCGCCCGGCTTGCTCAGGCAATGCTCACGAAAAGCGTCGCTCTCCATTGGCGATCAACTCACCAGCGGAAGCAATTTGCCTAACAAGTCCTTGATCGCGATTCGCTCCTGCTTCATCGAGTCGCGATGCCGCAACGTCACTGTGTCGCGAATCTCGTCGCCCTTCTCGCCGAGCGTTTCGAAATCGATCGTTAGGCCAAATGGCGTTCCCGCTTCATCCTGCCGACGATAGCGCCGGCCGATCGCTCCCGCCTCGTCATAAAAAACCATCATGTGCGGTCGCAGCAGCGCTTGCACTTCGCGCGCTTTCACGACCAGCTCCGGTTTATTTTTTAGCAACGGGAAGACGCCAACTTTGATCGGCGCCATCCGCGGATGGAATCGCAAAACGGTGCGCGTTTCCGATTTCCCCTTTTCGTCTGTGACCGTTTCTTCATCGAACGCCTCGCACAAAAGCGCCAGCACCGTGCGGTCAACGCCTGCGCTCGGCTCGACCACGTGCGGAATAAATTTCGCCTTCGTCTCTTCGTCGAAGTATTCCAGCGGTTTGCCGCTCGCCTGCTGATGTTGCGTCAAGTCGTAATCGGTTCGGTAGGCCACGCCTTCGAGTTCCTGCACGCCGAATGGAAACTCATATTCGATATCGTACGTTCCCTTTGAATAAAAAGCCCGGTCCGCATCCGGCACTGTCAGCACATGCAGCTTCTCGCGCGGGATGCCGATGTTTTCGTAAAACTTCAACCGCTCTTCCAGCCAGTAATCGAGGAGCTTCATCCCCTCTTCTGGTGCGCAGAAATATTCCAGCTCCATCTGCTCAAACTCGCGCGAGCGGAAAATAAAATTGCGCGGATTAATCTCATTCCGAAAGGCCTTGCCGATCTGCGCGATCCCAAATGGCAACTTCTTGCGCGCGGTATCGAGCACATTTTTGAACTGCACAAAAATCGACTGCGCCGTCTCCGGCCGCAGATAGGCGATTGAATCCGGATCCGCCGACGCGCCCATCTGCGTGGAGAACATGAGGTTGAATGGACGTGGCTCGGTCAGATCTTTCCCGCCGCAATGCGGGCATTGTTTGATCCCATTTTTTTCTGGGATTTGATCCGCGCGCATCCGCGCCTTGCACGTCCGGCAATCCACCATCGGATCGCTGAAAGTCTCCTCATGTCCGCTTGCTTTCAGGACCGCGCGATGGGTCAGGATCGAGCCATCGAGACCGACCACGTCGTCTCGTTCTCGCACCATCACGCGCCACCAATAATCTTTCAGATTTCGCTTCAACTCGACGCCGAGCGGTCCGAAATCCCAAACGCCGTTGAGGCCGCCATAGATTTCGCTCGCCTGAAAAATGAAGCCGCGCCGTTTGCAGAGGCTAACGATCTTCTCCATGCGTTGCGCGTCGGTTGGTTTATCCATCGGAAAATAGCTCTCTGATTTCGCAGACTTAGATTGATCAAACCCAGCCGGAGGGCCGGAAAAAATCTGCGCAATCTGTGGACGAATGAGAGCGCTTTCGCAACGGCAACTTTGCTAGTGAGAGATTTACACCCGCACTTTACCTGACTTTCGAAGCCGCGTTCTCAAGGCCGTTGACGGAAATTAAGCGCTTGTGGGAGACTTTGCTCATGAGAATCTCGGCCCTAGGCACAGTTACCGTTATTGTCTGTTTATGGGGGAGCCTTTCGGCCCGCGCCGATCTGATTCAGTTAGTTTCGGCGAATCGTTCCGTCGACGTCTTTACTCTCGCCGGTCATTCTAATGGAAGCACGACAGCTTCCCAATCGCAGACCATGACGCAGTTTGGCAGTTTCGACGGGACGGCCAACGCTTCCGCGGATTGGGCAGATCCTGATTTCTCTTCCTTCCGCAGTCACGCCGCGGCCTCAGCGAATCAACACTCCACCATGGGCGCACTCGGCTTCGCGGTAACCCAGGGACTCTCTTATACTACAGCCGGACCTCTGCCAGGTGGAGGCATCGTGCACATGATCAGTGAGAGCTTCTTTCAAGTCACCTTCACCGTTATAGAGACGGTTCGCTTCGAGGCTACGCTGTCGATCTTCCGTACCCTCCCGGGAACGAGTAACTATACCGAGATGTTTAACCTGCATTCCGCCAGCGGGGACATGAGTTTGGCTTCTCCCCTCGGCGTGAGCGGTCTGCTTAATGCCGGAGAAACCTATACCTTAACGGCGTCCCATCGGTTTGAAGATACGACCGCCGATCCGCTAGGCCAGAATGGCTTAGTTAACAGCACGCTTAACGTGAGCTTCGCGCCCGTCCCGGAACCGAGCGTCTTAGTTTGCTCGTTTCTCGGGCTAGCTTTCTTAGTCGGCAATAAAGCTCTCACTGCCCGGCGTCGGAGCAGAGCCTTGAGCTTCGCGCCCAAGCCGTAACCTCGTCGGGCGAGGGTCTATTAGCCGTCGTCGCGGGGAGATAGTCCGTATGAGAACGGGCTTAACCTACGGATTTTACTGTAGACGAACGCCCGAACGGCGACGTCGCACCATCAGGACGAGGCCTGCCAGCGCCACGCCCGCTAACACGCTCGCCGATGGCTCCGGCACCACCGTTATACTCATCATGGAGGGGCCATTGGTTATGAACTGGCTTCCGCCCGTGGTCACATCGTGGCTGAAGAACTGAAAGGCGGCCGAGCCCGGAACCAGGGTATAAAACGCCGTGGGGGCCGAGGGACTAATCGAGATCGAGAAAATGACGCCAGTGTAGGAGTCGCCCGGTCGGTATTGGTTGGAAAAATCGCCGCGCGGATCAAACAGAGCAGAGTTGATCGTCGCACCCGTGATCGGCAGTTGCGT
>CAXSCV010000013.1:41445-46856 GCA_964235895.1 uncultured Chthoniobacterales bacterium | reverse complement strand
AACTTGTAAGGTTAAAGAAGGCATTGTTCACCTGGGCGCTATCGAGCGAGTAAGTATCGGTCAGGCTCAAATTCATCAGCGTGCCCATGAAGTTAACCGTCGTCCCGGCCGGCACGACCACGTTCGGGTTAGTGATGGCGACGGAGAGTTGCGCGGGAGCGACCGCGGGAAAGAGAAGAGAACCAGCGAGGAGAAGCAGCGCGAGAAAACGAGAACGAGTTAGCATTGTAGTTAAGCCCTTGATGAGTTGTCCACGCCCCTTGCATGAACTTGGCCACAGTTAAGCAAAGCCTCGGCGAACCGTAAAGGATTCTTACGAGTAATTTGTCAACTCTTAAACCAACCGTCGTTAAGATGGGCGTCCGATGCTTTTTAGTTGAAATCCCTACGAGCCTGTTCGCGCGCGGTCCTCTTACTTTACAACCGTGATCTCAGTTTTCACCGAGCTGGCGATGAAACAGTTCTCATGCGCGGCGTGGTGCATCTTCTCTAGCTCCTCGGCGCTGGGCGTCTTCTCCCCGGACCAGCTAATCTTCGGATGCAGTTCGACCCGGGTGATCGCTAACTTGCCTTCGGCGTTTTTCTCCATATGCCCGACGGCTTCGTCTTCGTAGGAATCGAGCGCGAACTTTTGCTTACAAGCGATGGCCAGGAAGGTCAGCATGTGGCAACTGGAGAGGGAAGCGACGAATGCTTCCTCGGGATCAACGTTGGCCGGATTGCCGAGATAGGCCGGGGCAGCAGTCGCGGTCATTTCGTGACCGCCATCGAAGGTCCAGGTATGGTCGCGCGGATATTTTTGATACGAAAACTCGGCGTCGCCGCGTTCCCAAAGAAGAGTGGCTTTGTGTTCGGACATGCTTCCTAATAAATTGCGCGGCCGAAAGCGCAAGCCTCGCTATCATGCGACGGACGCCTAGGTCTCCATGGATAAATTTCGCATCTTCGTCGATTTCGCCACACCGCCCGATGTTCTGGAAATGTTGCGTGCGGGAACTCGCGGACATGAATTGATTTTTCCCTCCAAGCCGGCCACATCCGTCCTGACCACCGCAGCGCCGGACTCCAAATTTGCCGATGCGGACATTGCCTTCGGCCAGCCCGATCTTCGCGCAATCGCAGAGGCGCGGGAGCTAAAATGGATTCACATCAGCAGCTCGAGCATCACGCGCTACGACACCCCAGAGCTGCGCGCGCTACTCGCGGAGCGCGGCATTCCTTTGAGCAACAGCGCGAGCGTTTATGCTGATGCTTGTGCGACGCACCTCTTGAGTTTCATGCTCGCGCAAGCGCGAGATCTCCCGCGCTCGCTCGCCACGCAGGCGACTGGTGGAAGCGAAAAATGGCTCGCGCTCCGCAACGCTTCCGTTCCGCTCGACGGTCAATCCGTCGTGATGCTCGGCTACGGTGCGATCGCGGCGCGGCTCGTCGAAATGCTGCGGCCGTTCGCGATGAAAATTTCCGGTTATCGACGAAAGGCGCGCGGTGATGAGACGGTCCCGATTCTCTCCGCCGACGAACTCCCGACCGCACTGTCCGAGGCCGATCACGTGATCAATATTCTTCCCGACAACTCCGAGGCGCGTCATCTCTTCGATCGCGCGCGCTTCGATTCTCTTAAACCCGGCGCGCTCTTTTATAATATTGGCCGCGGCGCGACGGTCGACCAAGATGCGCTACTCGAAGCCTTGCGCTCCAAACACCTCGCCGCCGCGTGGCTGGATGTCACAGAACCGGAGCCGTTGCCTAACGACCATCCACTCCTAGCCGAACCGAATTGCTTCATCACACCGCACGTCGCCGGCGGCCACGCGCACGAGACCGCGACGCTGGTTCGCCATTTCTTGCGGAATCTCGAGCGCTTCACCGGCGGCCAACCGTTGCTCGATCGGGTGATCTAGCGAATGCGTGGCGACAACCGCTCGTTAGGCCGGTGCCTCGTTTTCCGGCGGTCGCTTAGTCTCCGATTTCGATGGAACACTTTCGCTCTCGATGAATTCCTCCTGTGGCGCGTCAGTCGTCGCCGGCGTCACTTTCTTTTCCGGATGCGGTTGTTCTTTGTCGCTCATAACAAATGAATCGCGTTCGCGTCGTGCCGCGGCTTCATCTCCGTATCGGCAAAAAGGCGCCGCCAGCGCGAGCAAAACCGCGGCTTCCCTTTCGCGCGGAATCTTTTACCCTGCCGCTTCATGAAACCGTCGACCCTATTCGTCTATCTCGTTATTTTCCTGGCTACCGCGCTTTCTCCGCTAGCCCGCGCGCAAGATTCCTCGCCTTCGGTTTCGCCCGCGCCCGTGTTGCCATCGATCGCTCCCGACGCCGATCCCGCGACCGCGACGCGCGCGTGGCTCGACACCGTTCCGGCGGATAAACGCGCAAAATCGGACGCGTATTTCGAAGGCGGCTACTGGCTGATCCTCTGGAATTTTCTTCTCTCCTCGGCCATTTCCATTTTGCTCCTGAGCACGGGCCTTTCTGCGCGCATGCGCGATTTTGCCGAACGCACCACGCGCTTCCGCTTTTTCCAAGTCGCGCTCTACGCCATTCCCTACATTTGCCTAACGAGTCTTCTCTCGTTCCCGCTCGACGTTTACCAGAACTACTTTCGCGAGCACACTTACGGCCTTGCGACGCAAACATTCGGTCCGTGGTTTCGCGAGCAACTGATCGGTTTAGTTATCGCGATGGTCGCCGCTACTCTTCTCCTCGCGGCGCTCTACGCAGTCTTCCGCCGAGCGAGGGAGACCTGGTGGCTCTGGGGCGCGGCCATCGTCGTTTTCTTCCTGACCATCGGCGTTTTGATCGCGCCGATTTATATCGAGCCGCTCTTCAACAAGTACAAACCGCTCGACGATCCGAAGATCACCGAGCCCATCCTCGCGATGGCCCGCGCCAACGAAATTCCCGTTAAGCAAGTCTTCGAAGTCGACGCTTCGCGGCAATCAAACCGCGTCAGCGCGAACGTCGCCGGATTCCTCGGCACCACGCGCATCGCGCTCAACGACAACCTGCTCAAGCAATGCACGCTTCCGGAAATTCGCTACGTCATGGCGCACGAAATGGGTCATTACGTTTTGAATCACATCACGAAAATCCTGATAAACTTCGCGCTCATTTCGCTCATCTCCTTCGCCATTGCGAAGTGGGCCTTTAACGCCGCGGTCCGCCGTTGGGGCCAAAGCTGGCGCCTCAGCGGCATCGCCGATCTCGCGGGCGTGCCCCTGCTTGCGTTGATCTTCGGCACGATCGGATTCCTTCTCACGCCGATCAATAACACCGCCACACGCACAGCGGAAATCGAAGCCGACGCCTTCGGCATTAACACTTCCCGCGAACCGATCGGCATGGCGCAAGTCGCGCTCAAACTCGGCACCTACCGGAAGCTCGATCCGTCACCGATGGAGGAATTTATTTTCTTCGATCATCCGAGCGGACGCGCGCGCATTCGAATGGCGATGGATTGGAAAGCCGCCCACCTTCCCGCGGGCAATTTTTAACCGCGCGAATTCCTTTCGGCGAGCGCGGCCAATCGCTCGCATCTATTTCAAAATCATTCCGCATTCGGGCATGGTTTGTCCCGCGTACGGATTTGAAAGCGTGCCCGCTGGTTGCAGCCACGTCTCCTTCAACATCGGGCAACGCACGACATAATAACCATCGCGTCCGCGCGCCAACGAAATCGCCCGGGCGCTCAATTTCGAAAAAGCCGCACGAGCATTCTCAATCGTCCCGCTTCGCGCCAGCGCTTCTCCCTCTTTCCCCAAGGACAGCGCGCTAGCTTTTGCATTCGCCAAATTGTCGGCAGCGAGAGCTGCGCGAACCATTTCATAGCGCGCAAGAAATTGCCGATCGTTCTCGTTCAATTCCTCTGCGCGAAGCGCGGGACATATCGCAACGACCGCCAACAAAATAATCGGTATGACGATGATGTGTCGGAAAGGTTTCATCGAATAATTCGGAGTCGGTCTCAAACAGATCGGAGACCGGAACATTATCCGCGCTTCGACAGACACTTTCGATCCCCGCGAAAAAACGGATCATCCCAAAGGTGCGTCCTATAACATTGGAGCCTAGGGGGTCCATTCCCCTTTTGTGAAATTCGTCTGATTTGGTCAAGAAGGCCGCTTCGGAATGTTGATTTCTCGAGGGTCGAACCCCCTCCAACAACCCTTGGCCATTTGATATCGAGTCGGCTGTGTCGGTGACGACGGACTGAGATACCGGAGCCTCCCGCAGGGTCTTTGAGCATCGTCGTCTAGCTAACCCATCAGGGCCATCAGCCGGCTCCGGTTCGTCACTTCCAATTTTTCGAAAGATGGTATGCAGATGTTTCTTCACCATCTGCAAACTCAGGCCCGTCTCATCGGCGATCTCCTGATTGCTGCGGCCTTCGCAGGCGAGATGCGTGACTTCTTGTTCGCGCGAGGTGAGACGCGCGAGATGGCCCAGACGCGTCTCCGCGGTCGTTCGTAGCGCAGTGCCGGCGGAACGCAGCTCTTCGCATTGCACAAGAAAATGCGAAGAGCTGCTCTCCGCGGACGGACTTGGCACGCGATGAAGCGCCTCAGGTAACAACCATTCGCCGGGCGGCTCTCAGCGGCACACGCCAAGCCGCGCGCGAAATGGAAGACTACTGCATGTTGCATCCGCACGCCGGCGGCCGTGCGCCGTCCACGCATTTCGAAGCGCCGAGGCACATTGGTCGCGTTGCTCGGGTCTTCGATCACCGATGGAATCGCCGGATTTGGCCCGGACATTTCTGCCGCCCTGGAAGCATTCAATCGAAACTATCTCGCTGCGTTGCGACCACCGGAAGTCTGACTCTGCGCCCGCGATCGTTTCCTAATCTGGACCGGCACCGGCGTCGGGAAGAGTGAACTGCCTCGGCTAAGACTCATCGCGAACGAGACGCTCTACCAAGTGAGCTATGCCCCCAAAAAGCGCGTCCGTTGAGCGCCCATCGGGCAAGCCCATCAGCGCGCGTCTTTCGGGGCGAGATCAGCGAGGATTTTGTCGAAGCGCGGATCGCCGCGCAACGGGTCCCATTGCGGATCTAGCTTGAGCGATCCATAGCGGATCCCGCTGGAGAGGCCGACGCGGGCATGGATTACGTGCGCGAGAGTTTGGATTGCGAGGTCGTTTTCGCCGGTCCACGCATAGGTCAGCGCGCGTCTTCGTTCCGACCTAGCCCTGCGTCGATCCACGCGAGCGCGCTCCAGGCGGCGGCGTAATCCGGTTCTTCGCGCAGGATTACCTCCACCTTCGCGCGCGCGGCGAGAAAGGCCTGATGCGCCCCCGCTTCGTCACCAAAAGTGCGGGCGGTCAGCCCGGCAAACCACTCCGGCGGCAGGTAAAAGTCCGTCGTTTGAAAGCCCCGAGCAGAAAGGCTGGCGAGCGCCGCGCGGGCGGCA
>CAXSCV010000013.1:36514-41435 GCA_964235895.1 uncultured Chthoniobacterales bacterium | reverse complement strand
GGTCGCCGTCGAGGGTGTGTCGCTCTCAATCGCGGGCGGCAGCTTCGTCGCGCTCAGCCAAGGCGGCGTAGAGCCGGAAGTAGGCGCTGGCTTCGACGGCAGCTGGCTCGTTAGCTACAATCGCGGCGTTGAGTGCGCGCAGCGGCCGCACGTCGGCCCGCTCGAAATACGGGATTAATGCGAGGCGCTCCCGAGTGTAAACGTCTCCCGGATTGACGGCCAAAGCCTGGTTGTAGCGCCGCGTTGCCTCCGCGTAGTTTTCCATCGCTTCCTCGGTATGCGCGGTTTCCGACAGAACAGCAAAACCGCGCGGGTCCAGTGCGGCTGCGTGCCTGAATTCACGGATCGCGTCTTCCCAATGCCCCTGCCGTCGGAAGACTGCGGCGGTGTAAAACGGGATGTCAGCGCTGTTTGGCAAGGTGCGCCGCGCCAGCGCCAGCTCGTCGAGCGCGCGATTATAGTCGGAAAGGCCATGGTAAAAATAAATGGACCACGCTAGGTGGGTCTCGCCTGCCTCGGGTTGGAGTCGCGCGGCTTCCTCAATTGCCGCCCGACTCGCGTCGCGGCAGGCGTCGGAATGGTCGAGACCTTCCCAGTAGAGATCGAGTTGAACCTCCGCTAGCAGGCACCAGGCTTGTAGGAATTGCGGATCGCGTTGCACGGCCTGGTGGAGCAAATCGACAGCCTGAAAGAGCCGCTTCCCGGCGGAAGGGTCGGAGTTATGACCCTTCATTTCCCGCGCCTGTTGATAGAGCTGGAACGCGAGCACGTCTTTCGTCGGAGGCTGCACCATGACGGCGTGTTCCTCGGGTGAAATCGTAGCCCTCAGGTGGTCGGCGATCGTTTGCGCGATTTCGCTTTGGATGGCAAAGACGTCCGCAAGGTCGCGATCGTAGGTTTGCGCCCAGAGATGCGCGTCGCTCCGCGCGTCGATTAGCTGCGCGTTCACCCGGACGCGATTACCGACACGTTGCACACTGCCTTCCAGCACGTTCGCGACACCTAGCTGCTGGCCGATCTCGCGCAGGTTGCGTTGCGTGCCGCTCTTGTATTGCATGACTGAAGTGCGGCTGATGACTTTCAGGTCTGCGATCTTAGCCAGGTCAGTGAGGATTTGGTCCTGCACCCCATCAGCGAAGTAGACGTTCTCCTTGTCGCTGCTCAAGCTATCGAACGGCAACACGGCGATCGATTTCGTCGATTCGTTAGGTAGAACTGTGGTGCGAGTTGAAGTAGCTAACCTGCCGCCAAAAAACAGCGCTGCTGCTATCGCCAGCACAACTGCTGCGATGGCGGCGACGCGCCAGGTTCGGCTCCGCCGCGCAGCGCGTCGCGCGAGTAACGTGGTCTTCGCTGCTTCGGTCTGCTCGTTACCTCGCGCGAGCCGTCTCAGATCTCTGCGAAAGTCTTCCGCGCTTTGATAGCGACGATCGCGATTTTTCTCCAGCGCACGGCCGATGACCTCATCGAGCTCTACCGGCAATGTCGCGTTAAACTCGCGCATAGGCGGCGGAGGTTGGTTAAGGATGCGATCGTAGGTAGCGGCCTCCGTTTTTCCATCGAAGAGACGATGGCCGGTCGCAATCTCGTAGAGCACAACGCCGAGGCTGAAGATATCCGTCCGATGATCTACGGGCTGTCCGAGCGCCTGTTCCGGCGACATGTAGTTGATCGTGCCCATCACGCGCCCGGCCTCAGTGACGTCGAGATCCGTGCGAGCAGTCGTCAGCTTCGCCAGACCGAAGTCGAGCACCTTGATGTAACCATCGCTGCGCATCATGACGTTCGCGGGTTTGATGTCGCGATGCACAATGCCGGCAGCGTGGGCAGCCGCCAGCGCGCTCGTCGTCTGGATCGCGATCTCGAGGACTTGAGAAGCCGTGCGATCGGAAAGCGGACCTTCCCGGAGCGTCTTGCCTTCGATGTACTCGGTGGCAATGAAGCGCCTGCCATCCCACTCTCCAATCTCGTAGATCGTGATGATATTGGGATGATTCAAAGCCGACGCGGCGCGGGCTTCCTGTTCGAAACGGCGAAGGCGATCGCGATCTCGAGTGAACCTTCGCGGCAGTAACTTGATGGCGGCTTTGCGGTCGAGCGTCGTGTCGTTGGCGAGATAAACTTCGCCCATCCCGCCGGAGCCGAGAACCGAAAGGACTTGATAACGGCCTACGGTTTTGCCGACTAAGTCGTCGCCATCGCTCTCGTCCGCCCAACCCGCCGCGACATCGGACGCAATATTCTCGAGCCCGCCTTTTTCAGCGCGATCAGACGCGAGCAGAGCCTCTACTTCATCGCGAAGCGATTCATCACCGGCACAAGCTTCGTCGAGGAACTGCGAACATTCCTTCGCAGGCCGCGCGAGCACCGCGTCAAACAACTCGCCGATCCTTTGCCAACGTTCCGGAGTCATCTCGCAGTTCGGAATCAGCTCCGCCCGGACGTGACGCAAATCAAACGCTCGGGTTGAGTTCGTTCCGCAGCCACGCCTGTGCGAGGCGCCAATCGCGGTGCACCGTTTGCGCCGAAATGCCGAGTGCTTCCGCCGTCTCGTCCACCGACAGGCCGGCGAAGAAACGCATGATTGCCACCTGACTGCTGCGCTGGTCGAATTGCTCGAGCTTTTGCAGCGCCTCATTCACCGCCAGCAGCTCGTCGGCGTTGTTCTTCGAGACCAGCATCGCGTCATCGAGCGTGATCTGCTGCGCGCCGCCGCCGCGTTTCTCGCGCGTATTCCGCCGCGCGTAATCGACCAGGATGTGCCGCATCATCTGCGCGGCGACGGCGAAGAACTGCGCGCGATTCTTCCACTTTGCGTCGACGCCGTTTTTCATGCGCAGGAAGGCCTCATTGACCAGCGCCGTTGCCTGCAAGGTGTGATCGCCCCGCTCGTTCGCCATGTGCCGATGCGCCATGCGCCGCAGCTCGTCGTAAACCAGCGGCATCAGCTCATCGAGCGCATCGCCATCACCGCCGCTCCACTGTCCGAGCAGTTGCGTGACCTCTTCTGGCAAAGCGTCCGAGTCCATCGTTCCCCGAGAATCTTTACACAGAAAGTGCGCCGTCTGAAGACATTCGTGCGGGCTGTCCGAAAAAAGTTTCTGGTTTGTGTCAGTAATTTCGAGCCGTTGTCGCCTTACCCATTGAAACCAAAGAACGGGATTATCCGACAATGAGCACTTCACCCCACGCCCCTCGCCTTCTCCGATTGCACTTACCGAGCTATGCCGCCGCGCTGCTGCTGATCGCCTTCGCCGCCGCTGCGCAAGCGCAGACGACCCGCGACTTACTCGGCGGCGTCTGGAGTAACTCAGCCAACTGGTCGAACGGCGTGCCGGTAAACGGCGACAGGGTCAATTTCCAGATAGCCAATAGGCGCGCGAGCAGCAGCGACAACATCCCGTCGCTCACTCTTTCACAGCTCGACGAACTTGGTGCGGTCGGCGCGACCACCCTTGCATCCGGAGTCTCGCTAACGATTAACGGCGGCGGATTGGATTCGCAGGGCGGTTCCGCTGGCGCCGCTTCCGGGAACGGTTTGACGTTATCCGGAACCGCCAGCAGCACGCCCGCGGGAAACGCGACTTTCGCGAACTCGGCGGCTATCTTCAATGTCCCTCCTCAGGGGGGGCAACCCGCCGACACAACGCCGATTTACGTCACCGCGAACGGCTCGACCGGCCACGAAATATCGCCCGGCAGGGCCACCCCTTATCCCGGCGCACTCGTGACCTTCCAGGGCAACTCGAGCGCAGGTCCTGCCATTCTCACCGCGAATGCCGGCCAATCGTATTCGATCAGCACCGGCGACAGTTTCGTGGGCGGCGCAGCGAGATTTGCCTTCACCGGGAGCGCGAACGGCGGCACGGCCGCTGTCCAGCTCAACAGCAGCACAACCCCGAACAATTCGAGTTTCGGCATACTCGACATCAGCGGCCTCACGACGACCGGCACAACCTTCGGCTCGATCAGCGGCAGCGGAGCGATCGTTCTCGGCGGGAGGAACATCACCGTCGGCAGTCTTAACGCGAACACCACTTTCTCCGGCATCATCTCAGGCAGCGGCGGCTCGTTGACGCAGACTGGGACCGGAACGCTCACCTTGAGCGGCGCGAACACCTTTACCGGCGGCACGACCGTGAACAGCGGTACTCTCCAGGCGGGCGGCGGTGGCAACGTCTTTGGCACCGGCGGCATGACGGTGAATAGCGGCGCGCTCAACCTGAACGCGCAGAGCGTGAATGTCGGCGGGCTGGGCGGCAGCGGTGGGACCCTGGTTAACAACGGCGGCGGCGCGGCTAGGTTAACGGTCAGCGGCGGCAACGGCACCTACGGCGGCGTCATCGCCGCTCACGCGACCGGTACCGGCACCGTCGCGCTGACCATCAGCGGCGGCACGACTACTTTGACCGGCCAAAGCACCTACACTGGCGGCACGACCGTGAACGCGGGCGGGACGCTCCAGCTCGGCGACGGGAGTGTGCGCAGCGGCGACATCCAGAACGGCAACTACATCAAAGGCAGCGTGGTCGACAACGGCACCCTCGCCTACAACTTCTCCGATAATGGCGGTATCGGCATGACCACCGTCCCGATCTCCGGCAGCGGCAGCTTGGCCAACAACGGCCCGGGCACGTTAGGACCTAACGACAGCTCAACTTATACCGGCGGCACGACAGTGAATGCCGGCACCCTCTACCTCGATGGAACGGCCGCCACGGCAAACGTGGTGCTCGGCAGCGCTAATGGTCCGCTGACGGTCAACGGCAGCGCCAACGTGAGCCTAGGTCAAACCAGCAGTAACCAAAACGTGTGGCTGAACCTGTCCGTCGGCGCGCTCAACGGCAACGGCGGCAGCATTACTCCGCTCTATGCCCCTGCCACGAATACGCTCACCGTCTGCAACGGCGGCGCGAGCGGC
>CAXSCV010000013.1:21428-36504 GCA_964235895.1 uncultured Chthoniobacterales bacterium | reverse complement strand
AGGTCGCCCGCGCCTACCCGCGCCGCGAACTGCACATCGTGGTCGACAACTACCCCTATCCGTCCCAGATCGGGAAGATCGCCCTGACCAAAGTCGGCGCCGGCACACAAACGCTCTCCGGCGCTAACAACTACACCGGCGCCACGCAGGTGCAGGCCGGCACGCTGATCATCGACGGCGGCGGCAGCCTGGCCAACACGCCACTCAGCGTCGCCAGCGGCGCGACCTTGTTGGTCAACGCGAATAGCAGCATCAGCGGCGACGTCACCGTGAACGGCACGGCTGGAGGCACTGGCCTCTACGACGGCGGAGTTTCCGTCGGCAACGGCGGCATCTTCAACGGTGCGGCGACGATTAGCGGCTCCCTCTCCGTCGCCAACGGAGGACTCGTAGCACTCAACAGCGGTAGCCTGACCGCAAATGGCAACGTCTCCATCGCCTCCGGCGGAATGATGCGCTTTACGAATGGCGCGAGTCTCTTCGTCGGCGATAACGGTTCGTTAGTTAACAACGGCACGCTCGATGTGATAAGCGGCAGCGTCTCCGTGCCGGGCGGCATTATTAACAACGGCACCATCCTCGACGCCAGTGTAGTTAAGGCAAAGTCAGTAAGTCTCGACCGCTCCATTTCGCCCGCGCAGCTGAAGGTGACGATCGATAGTTACCCCGGCCACACCTACCAGCTACAACGCGCCGACACGCCGACGGGCACCTTCGCTCCCGTCGCCGGCGTCGCCGACCAAACCGGTGCGACGGGCACCCTCCTCGCGTTTGCCGACCCCGCCCCACCAAGCGGTCGCGGCTTCTACCGCATCGCAGTCGATCCGTAAGGCTTCTAGCGACTCGTCCGGCCGGTGCGTTGGGAATTTCGGCTGGGGCAACGCCGTCCTGGTGAAGGAAGCGAAGACCTATCGCGGACCTGACTACATTTATCCCGGCTACTCCGATGCGCCGTGGGAGGAACTCGCGCAATTACTCGTCTCGATGGCACCCTCCGGCCTAATGAAGGCTTTCCGCGCCACGGGTGGATCGGAAGCGGTTGATCTCGCGCTGCAGGCCGCCATGATTCACACCGGCCGCCGTGGCTTCATCTCATTGGAGGAAAGCTACCACGGCAATTCTATCGGCGGCTTGAGCGTCGGCGATTCCGCCAAGCGGAGCAGATCAGCAATCTCCTACCGCATTGCTACAAGATTAAGCCGCCGCTCAACGAGCAAGCGCTGGAGAAAGTCGAGGCGCGACTAAAAAGGCGCGACGTCGCAGCCTTCATCATGGAGCCGATCAGCATTCCTCCTGGGTCGAACCCCCTCCGAGACCATTTTGTGGTTTAGAACTATATGTAGCGCTGCGCGGCCCTTAACGCATATAACGAAATGCGCGTTATCCCTCGGACTCACCGCCAGTTTCGCAATTTTAGACAGCTTTGCGCAGCAGCGGCTCGATTACGACCGAAAGTGGTTAAGCGATCTCCACCCTTCCCGTTCGATCGCATCTCGCCATCTTCTGCGGCCCGCCAAGATCGTGCAGGTTGACAAGAAACTCGTCCACGACTGAGTTGATCTAGGCGCTGATTCCGATCAACGGAGCATCCAAGGAATTCGGCCGTCTTCGTTATGCGCCGTAGATTCTCGGACCGTATCGACGACAACCCGCGCCTAACGAGTGCTTGATTTGGAGCCTAGGGGATTCGAACCCCTGACCTCCTCAATGCCATTGAGGCGCTCTACCAACTGAGCTAAGACCCCGCGTGAACTGCTGATTGTAGATTCCAGAACGCGCTTTGCAACTAGCGGCCGACGATCGAGATGCCAGCGCGCTCCGCGACCTCGCGCAGCTTTTCTTTTTCCAAGATCAAGGTTCGCTCTGCCTCGACAGCGATCACGCGCAGCTTCGCCTCGGAGGCGATTCGCGCGGTTTCAGCGCCGATCACCGGCACATCGAAACGCATGTCTTGATTCGGCTTGGAAATTTTCACCATGACGCCGCCTTTGCGCGCGAGCACGCCGCCCCGCTTGATCGTCTCGTTTGTTCCCTCGAAAGCTTCGACCGCGAGGACGGTTCCGTTTTTGATCACGACGGTCTGGCCAATATCGAGACGGCTTATTTCGCGCGCGATTTCAAATCCATAAGCCACGTCCGATTCCTCGCGTGTGCTCAAGGCGCGGCCGGCGATTGGACCGCGTGGCGCGAGGTGATCCTCGATGAAGGAAAAGGCCGGCAGTAATTCGACGCCGATTTGCGCCAGCTCCTGGCCGATCGCGGCGAAAATCGTCTCGGCGTTTCGCCGCGGTAGCCGCGCTAAAAGCAGCAGTGCTTTCCAGTCCGGGCGCAGGTCGAAAAGATTTTTCGGCGCAATTTGTCCAGCCATGACGGCGCGGCGCACACCGTTTTCCTGGAAGAAACTGAGCAGCCGGCCGAGTTGACCAACACGGAGCCATTCGATCGTTTCGACATCACTCGTTAGGCCAGAATCCGTTTCGTTGCTGAAGGCGGCGGCCACGATCTGTTTGACACCCGCGCGTCGCGCGGCGCGCGCGACTAAGCCCGGATACGATCCGCTTCCCGCGATGATCCCGAGAGTTTCGTCTGGCTGCACGAAAGAGGAACACGCACGCGCGCTTGCCGTTTAATGCCGCCGACGCTTGACGTGCAACTGCGCGAGCGCCTTTTGCAAGGTCGCCTGAATCGCCGCGACTTCTTCCGCGCCATGATCTTCCTTCATGGCCGCTTGCGCTCGCGTGACCGCTTCTTCCGCGGCGTTAACATCAATACTGGACGCTTCCAGCGCGAGATCAGTGAGGACGGAAACGGCGTCGCCCTTGATTTCGACGAAGCCTTCGCCGACTGCGAGAAACGTTTCGCGCCCACCTTTGAGAACGCGCAGCTCGCCCGGTTTTAATGTCGTCAAAAGCGGAACGTGATTCGGATAAACACCGAGCTCGCCTTCCGTGCCGGGGAGCGTGACCATCTCCACGTCCTCGGAATATGCGGTCGCTTCTGGAGTGACGATTTCTAATTTGAGCGTCGCGGCCATTCGTTAGACCTACGCCTTCGTTTCCTGGATCATGTCGATCCCGCCCTTCATGTAAAAGTTTGTTTCGGGCACGTCGTCGTGTTTGCCTTCGAGGATTTCCTTGAATCCGCGAATCGTTTCGGGAATGGAAACGTATTCGCCTTTCGTTCCCGTGAACACTTCCGCGACCGAGAATGGCTGGCTGAGAAAGCGTTGAATTTTGCGCGCGCGCAAGACGGAAAGTTTGTCCTCCGGACTCAATTCATCCATCCCAAGAATGGCGATGATGTCTTGAAGATCGCGATAACGTTGCAACACTTTCTGCACGCCGCGCGCGACCGCGTAATGCTCTTCGCCGACGATGTCGGGCGCGAGCGATTTCGAGGTGGAAGCGAGCGGATCGACCGCGGGATAAATTCCCAGTTCCGCGATCGAACGCTCGAGCACAATGGTGGAATCCAAATGCGCGAAGGTGTTCGCCGGCGCCGGATCGGTTAAGTCATCGGCCGGCACATAAACGGCCTGCACGGAAGTGATTGAGCCTTTTTTGGTCGAGGTGATGCGTTCCTGCAAATCGCCCATTTCGGCGGCAAGCGTCGGCTGATAACCGACGGCCGATGGCGTGCGTCCGAGCAAGGCCGACACTTCCGAACCTGCTTGTGAGAAACGGAAAATATTATCGATGAACAACAAGACGTCCTGGTTGCGCTCATCGCGAAAATATTCGGTCATAGCCAACGCGGAGAGTGCGACGCGTAGACGCGCGCCGGGAGGTTCGTTCATCTGTCCGTAAACGAGCGCGACTTTCGATTTGCTCAGATCTTTTTGATCGATGACGCCGGCCTCGCTCATCTCCGTGTAAAGATCGTTGCCTTCGCGCGTACGCTCGCCCACTCCCGCGAAAACGGAAAAGCCGCCATGCCCTTTCGCGATGTTATTGATTAGCTCCAAAATCACGACCGTCTTGCCGACGCCCGCGCCGCCGAACGCGCCAACTTTTCCGCCTTTCGTGAATGGACAAATCAGATCGATGACCTTGATGCCGGTTTCGAGAATGGTCGCGCCAGTATCCTGTTCGGTCAGCTCAGGCGCTTTGCGATGAATCGGATAACGCTTGGTGAAGGAAACGGGGCCGCGGCCATCAACCGGATCGCCCGTGACGTTAAAGACGCGCCCGAGCGTCCCCTCGCCCACCGGCACAGAAATTGGCCCGCCCATATCAGTCACCGACATGCCGCGTTTCAATCCTTCGGTCGAGGACATGGCGATGGAGCGAACCCAGTTTTCGCCGAGGTGCTGCTGCACTTCGAGGGTGAGCTTGGTCGGGTTGCCGTTCACTTCGTACTCGATCTCGAGCGCGTTGTAGATGGACGGTAATTCTTTGGTGTTCGCGAACTCGACGTCGACCACCGGGCCGATGACTTGAGCGATGCTTCCTTTATTCATAGATGTGATTTAACTGCCGACCGCCATCTGCGCGGTCGAGATTTCGAGCAACTCGGTCGTGATGCTGGCCTGGCGCATCTTGTTGTATTCGAGCGTGAGGTCTTTGATGAATTGCTTCGCGTTGTCGGTCGCATTTTTCATCGCCACCATGCGAGCGCTGTGCTCCGAAGCGCGCGCATCGAGGATCATCTGAAAAACCTGATACTGCAGGTAATAAGGCAGCATGACATCGAGGACGCGTTCCGCGCTCGGCTCGAAAACATATTCGCTCATCGGGTCCTGACTGCCGTTCGTCGCCGCGCCGACGCCCTGGCTTTCAGCCTGCGCGACTTCAAAATTCGAGATCGGCAAAAGCGTCCGGACGGTCGGCTTTTGATTAATCGTGTTCACGAAATGCGTGTAGAGCACGGAAACTTTGTCGACTTCGCCGCTAAGGAATTTCTCCGTGGCGAATTTCGCGATCGCCTTCGTTTCTGGAAAACTCGGCGCGTCTTTTAATTCGAAATCGGCCAGAATTTCGCGACGTGTGCGCGAGAGAAATTGACGAGCTTTCCGACCCGCGACGACAAAGACCGTTTTATCCGCGGTGAAATTGCCGGCCTCGCGAAAGAGATTCGTGTTCAGCGCGCCCGCCAATCCTTTGTCCGTGCTGATGATAATGACGAGTTCCTTCTTCACCTCGCGCACCTGCAGGAGCGGATGAAGTTTCGGGTCGGTGCGCTGCTGCAACGAAACCAGCACGCGATTCATCAAACCGGCATACGGCCGGCCAGCGAGCGCGTGTTGCTGTGCCTTGCGCATTTTCGACGCGGCGACCATCTGCATCGCCTTCGTGATCTGCGCGGTGTTGCGAATCGATTTGATCCGCCGCCGGATGTCCTGGGTATTAGCCATTCGTTAGACTTTTGTCTTAACCCGGTAACGCGCCGATTTCTCGCGCACATGAAAACCGATCTCACGCTTCTTCGCGGACGTCGGAGCAAGCAATTGTCGAATGGCCGCGAAGAGCTGAGCGATTTGCCGGTCGTTAGTATCCAAACGCTTTTCGAGATCGACAAATTTCCGGGTTAACTCGGCGTTCGCGGAAATCATTTCGCGTAGCCGAACGAAAGCACGCACTACGCGCACGCTGGCCTCGATCGCGACGGGACTGTTCAGCACGCTTGCGAGCATGATCGCTCCATGCTCGGTAAAGACCCATGGTCGATAGCGGCGACCCCCGTAACTTGAGGTCACAAATTGTGACCTCAAGTTTGTAAACTCCTGTGGCGTAAGCTGAAAGGCGAAGTCTGACGGAAATCTTTTCTGGTTACGCTTGAGCTGCTGGTTCAACTGCTTCGTTGGCACTCCGTATATTTCCGCCAACGCAGAATCGAGCATGACACGCTCGCCCCGCACGAGATGAATCTCGTTCTTAAGATCGGGCAAAGCGGGAGCGCGCATAAGCGATTCAGCATCCAGCAGCGAAATCATTGCCAGGTCGTTTTGAATTCGTCCAAAGCCGCGGCCAATTCCGCTTCGAGTTCTTTATCGAGCGCTTTCTTTTCCACGATTTTGTTCAGGATCGCTTCCTTCCGCGTGCGCAGAAATTCCTGCAGCTTCAATTGGAAGGCTTTGATTTTCTCGACCGGAACCGAATCGAGATAACCATTCTGCATCGCCCACAAAATCGCGACCTGGTCTTCGACCGGAATCGGATTGTATTGGCCCTGCTTGAACAACTCGACGATGCGTTGACCGCGATCGAGCCGCGCTTTCGTTCCGGCATCGAGATCGGAACCGAACTGCGCGAACGCCGCTAATTCACGAAATTGTGCGAGGTCGAGTTTGATTTTGCCGGCGACTTGTTTGATCGCCTTGATCTGCGCCGCGGAACCGACACGGCTCACGGAAAGACCGACCGAAATCGCCGGCCGGACACCTTGATAAAACAAATCCGTTTCGAGATAAATTTGTCCGTCCGTGATCGAAATTACGTTCGTCGGAATGTAAGCGGAGACGTCGCCGGCTTGCGTTTCAATGATCGGCAAAGCAGTCAACGAACCGCCGCCGGCTTCCTCGGTCACGCGCGCGCTGCGTTCCAGCAACCGCGAGTGCAAATAGAAGACATCGCCGGGATAAGCTTCGCGACCGGACGGCCGTTTCAGGACTAACGAGACCTGCCGATACGCGACCGCGTGCTTGGAGAGATCGTCATAAATAATCAGCGCATCCATGCCGTTATCCATGAACCACTCGCCCATGGCCGCTCCCGCGAACGGAGCGAGATATTGGTTCGTCGCCGTATCGGACGCGGGCGCGGAAACGATCGTCGTGTAAGGCATCGCGCCATTCGCTTCCAAGACTGCGAGCGCGCGCGCGACGTTCGAGCTTTTCTGTCCGATTGCGACGTAGATGCAATAAAGCGGGCGATGATCTTTTAGCCGGCCTTCTTCCGCGGCTTTGTTCAGGCGCGCCTGGCTGATGATGGTATCGAGCGCGATGACTGACTTCCCAGTCGCGCGATCACCGATGATCAATTCGCGCTGGCCGCGTCCGATCGGAATCATCGCATCGATCGCCATGATTCCGGTTTGCACCGGCTGGTTCACGCTTTTGCGCTTGATCACGCCGGGCGCGATTTTCTCCACCGGATAAGAGATGTCGGATTTGATCGGGCCTTTTCCATCCACCGGTTGCCCGAGGGTATTGACGACACGGCCAAGCAAACCTTTGCCCACTGGCACCTGGAGCAATTTTCCAGTGGTGCGCACTTCGTCGCCTTCCTTAACCGTGGTGTTGTCGCCGAGCAAAATCGCGCCGACTTCGGTCTCTTCCAGATTGAGCGCCAAACCGAAAACGCCGCTCGAGAACTCGATCATCTCGTTCAACATCACGTCGCTCAATCCTTCGATGCGCGCGACGCCGTCGCCCGTTTCCCGGACCACGCCGACGTTGCTTTTGCTGGTCGAGGTTTTCAGGTCCGCGATCTGCGTTTCGATTTCTTCGAGAATGCTGCTCATAATTTTCTAAAGGGTTAAAGTTGTTGCTGCAGACGCTGCAAACGATTGCGAATGCTGCTGTCCCAAACGTCGCTGCCGACGCGAATCCTCATCCCGCCTAACAAGTCGGGGTTGACCAAAAACTGCGCCTGCAAATCTTCGCCGTATTTCTCTTTCAAGTTCGCGACCAAATCGGACGAAGCTTCCTCGGAAAGCTCGCTCGCGCTTTCGATGGTCGCGCTGCGCTTCTCCACTTCCAGGCGCACCAGACGTTTGTAAGCGTCGAGGACTTTGATGTAGTTGCGCGGCTTCTTTTCAATCAACGATTGCACGACGGCTTTGATCCTTTCGGCGTCCAATTTTCCCTCGACGAAACTGGCGCTCAGCAGGCCCTTGGAAAGCTGGCGCGTTTCTTTGTTGATCTTCATTCGTTAGGCAAAAACTCAGGACGCGATCTGCCGCGATGCTTCTTCCTGCAGGCGGCGTTGGTCGTCGTTCGTCAACACTTTGCCGGTGACTTTCGCCGTGGTATCGACAACCAAGCGCCCGAGCTCGCGCTTCAACTCCGTCATCGTCCGCTCGTGCTCGATTGCGCTGGCTTCGCGCGCTTTGGCGAGGATCTGCTCCGCGGCGACGACCGCTTCCTGTTGTTTACGTTCGCCGACCAGCACCGCGCTTTCCCGCGCATCGTCGATCATCTTTTGCGCCTGTGCGTTTGCCTTCGAGAGAATCTCCGAGTGCCGCTGTTCGGCTTCGGCGAGTTGCTGCTTGATCTTCTCCGCATTCAACTGCGCATCAGCAATCTGCTGACGCCGCTGCTCGAGAATCGCGAGGATTGGTTTGTAAGCAAAACGGCGCAGGACGAGCGCGACAATCACGAAGCTGACCACTTGCGAGAGAAAGATTCGAAGATCGAATCCAAACGTCTCGCCGGTGGAGCGTGCGATATCGGTCAAGCCACTGGTCTGCGCCAGAATGAGGAAGTTCATGTGCGAATACTTAGCACGCCGAGCGCTCTGCTATTTAACGAGGAAGAGCGCGTAGAAGACGATCGCTTCCGCGAAAGCAATCGCGAGAATGGCTTGCACCAAAATTGGAGTAGCCGCGCCGGGATTGCGTCCGACCGCGGAAGAGGCGCCCATGCCGATGAGACCGACGCCGATGGCGGCGCCGAGAGCAGCGAGACCTACGTCAATTTTGCCGGCGATTTCTGCGAGGATTGGTAATGTCATAGTTTTTCTTGGTTGGTTGTTTCATCGAACGACCTCCGCGGGAACCACGGTCCGATCGCCGAAATTATTAATGATGCGCGCCTTCTGTAGGTTCGTGCTGCGTGATCAAAAGAGTAAAGACCGCGGTCAAAAGCATGAAAACGAGTGCCTGCACGATGCCGACGAGCAACTCCATGAAGTAAAACGGAATCGGAATGAGCCACGATAACGACGGCACAATGTGGCTCATCGATTCAAGCATGATCTCGCCCGCGTAAACGTTGCCGAACAACCGAAAGCTGAGCGAGACCGGCCGGAATAAAATCGAAACAATTTCGAGCCAGCCGACGATGAAGAAGATCACGATCATGAGGATCTTGAGAACGCCCGAAGTGCGTCCTTTCGGTCCGAAAAGATGCATGATGACTCCGCCAAAACCATTCGCTTGCACCGCCCAAACGATCCAACACGCGAAGAACGTGCAGGCCATGGCGAAGGTCAGATTTAAGTCCGCATTCGCGCCGCGCAGCAATGGACGATCAACCTCGAAAGAACCGTTCGCCGTGTGATGGCCCCAACCGATCGTGCCGACACCAGGCACGAGGCCGAACCAATTCAGAAAGAGAATGAAAATGAAAATGGTGGCGAAAAACCAAAACGTTTTCTTCACCAGATCGCTCCCGATCATGCCTTCGAGAAAATTGTAGAGGCTCTCGACCATCCATTCCCAAAAGTTCTGCAAACCGGTCGGGACGGGCTTGATCTTTCGCGTGGCTAATTGCGCAACGATGATGATTCCAGCCGCGACCACCCAGGTCACGATCATAGAGTTCGTGACGGTGAATTTGCCGATGTGAAAAATCTCCACTGGTTTCAGTGGCAGATGATGCTCTTCCGCGCCCTCCGTCACCTTGCTGGTGGCTAGTTCATTATCTTGCGCAAACGCCGCTGCGCCGAGAAAGGCGACGCTCAAAGCGAAGATGAGAATGAAACGAGAAAACATTGCGGTTTAACGGAGCCGCGACCCGATGTTTCTCGCAAATCGGCTGGTCGCGAAGACCGCGCAATCGGACATGGGGGCGCTAACGGCGCTTATGAAAGCGTGTTTTGCCGCGATGACAAGGGACTTTCGGAAATTTTTCGCCGTCCGCGCGAATCACACGTTAGGCGAATATTTTACCGGCGCGTGCTCACGCAAAGTTTGCGCGATGACATGCTTTTTTGCGATCGAAACCGGAGCCTTGACTGCGGCAAGAGCGACCGCTTCATCGTAGTGTCGTTCGAGTTGGCGCACCTGCACGCTTTGCTCGAAATGTTCCGAGACGAATTCGCTACCGAGCAGTCCCATTTCACGAAAGGCATTCGGCGAACGCGCGATTCCTTTCATGGCATTGGCCAGCGCTTCAAAATCACGCTCGCCCACCAACAAACCGCCGCGGCCATGTTCGACTGCCTCGGGAATTCCGCCATGTCGCGTCCCTAAAACGGCAAGACCGGTGGACATGGCTTCGAGGACGGAATTGGGAATTCCTTCTTGATTTTGGTCGGGCGGTGTTTCGCTCGGATGAATGAAAAGATGCGCCCTCGCGTATAATTCGCGAAGCTCCGATTGAGTAAGAAATCCGTGGAAATGAACCTTCGCGGAAATGCCGAGCTCTTCGGCTAATTCTTCGAGATGAGCTTGCAGTGGCCCTTTTCCGGCGATCGACAGTTCCGCATTTGGATATTCTTTTTGGAAAATCGCGAAGGCGCAGAGTGTGGTCGCGACGCCTTTCTTCGGAATTAACCGACAAGCCTGCAGAAAACGCCACCTGCCATCGACCGGCGCTTCTCGTCGCAGATAGGGAAATTCTTTCAGTGGAAGTCCAGTGCGGCTAATGCGCAGACGCTCGGGCGGACAACCTAGACTAACGAGTCGATCGGCCAACGATTGGCAACGCGCCAAAACCAAGGGAACGGTCTGGAAAAGGGTGGCCAACTTCGGAGCGTAATCGCGAATGTCTTTCTTCAGCGCGACATCCGCGCCATGGAATGAAACCACGCACGGTTTATTCCAGCGCTCGATGAAAGGCAGCAGATGCACACCGGTGTGCCCAAAATAAATATGCATCAAATCAGCACCGCGCCGTTCGAGGAGCGACGCCAGCATTTGATATTCGCCGCGATAAAGAATCGGTGGACGACGCTCGACAAATTTCAGCCAGCCGTGTCGCAGCGGATTAATGCGCGGCTGTGGAATGAGCTCGATGTCGCTGAAGGGAAAACGCTCGGTGTTCTGCAAAGCCTTCGTCATCACGAAGGTGCGATAATCCTGCAGGGCTGTGACTTGGCGATAGATATGCAGCATCTCTCGCTTCAGAAATGTGGTGCAGTAACTCGCTACGACGCGTTCGGCCATATTGGTGCGGGGGATTGGTCGGGTGGACTAAGGTTGTCTACGCGTTAGCAGGAAATATCATCGATGACAAAGTAACGGATGGCGCCCCTTCATTGGTTCCCTCGAATTTGCCTAACCAGTCGCCAAGGTGCCGTTTAAGTTGCTCGATTCCTTCACCTTGTTCAGCGGACACGGGGATAATTTCAACCGCCGGAAATCGATCGCGCATGGCTTGCAAATTCTCGCGGCTCTCGGGGAGATCCATCTTATTGGCAACGATGCACCAAGGACGTTGCGAGAGACGCGAATCATAAAGATCAATCTCCCGTCGCAAACTTTGCAAATCCTCGATCGGATGTCGCCCTTCGCTTCCCGCGATGTCGACCACGAAAAGCAAATAATGGCAACGCGTGATGTGACGGAGGAAATCATGGCCAAGGCCGACGTCGCGATGCGCGCCTTCGATTAAACCAGGAATATCCGCGATAGTAGCGCGCCGATATTCATCCAATTCCACCACACCGACACTCGGTCTCAAGGTGGTGAATGGATAAGGCGCGATCTTCGGATGCGCGGCGGAAATTTTTCCCAACAAGGTCGACTTGCCTGCGTTTGGATAGCCGACCAGCGCGGCGTCCGCAATCGTACGCAATTCCAAAAGAAAATGGCCGTTCTCGCCTTCCTCGCCTTCGGTGTATTGAACGGGCGCGCGATTTTTTGAGCTCTTGAAATGGACATTGCCTTTGCCTCCGCGTCCGCCCGCGCAGAGCACAAACTCTTGTCCTTCTTTCGAAAGATCTGCGATTTGCTCGGGGACAGATTCTACCTCCGCACGTGAGATATACGGCTTATCCGAACCGTCGGCTTCAATTTCGTCCGCGCGACTCGGCGGCGGATCGATGCGATAAACCACGGTCCCAATGGGCACGTTCACGACTTTGGGAATAGCGCCTTTGCCATGCATCTTTTTGCCCATTCCATGGGTGCCCGATTTTGCCTTGATAATCGGCTCATAAAAAAGATTGGCGAGATTGTCGGTATGCACGTCAGCGCGCAACACAATGTCGCCTCCCCGCCCGCCATCGCCGCCATCGGGTCCTCCTCGAGGCACGAATTTTTCGCGGCGAAAGCTGACGCAACCACGCCCGCCATTGCCAGCTTGCGCAAAAACTTTGATTCGATCGACAAACATAAAAACGTAACGCGTCTGCGTTCTCGAAGTTGCCACGCGACGTTCCCGCTGTCACACGGATGCGAAATTACGACGTGCAGCGTCTCGTTAACTCTACTTTAGTGGCTAACCTGGCTCGCCGGATTCCACAAAGTAGAGCATCCGCCAGATGCGATCGATTTGTCCCCGCTCAATCACTTGGACCGGGCTCGAGCCGTCGAATGCCGCATTTGGTTCTTTAAGCCACCTGCCGACTTCTTTTGGTTTCATCAGCCTCGCCAAACCATCGAGTAGCCGGTCCATTTCTGTCAGAGCGCGGCGAACAGGCGCGGAAGGTTTATCGCCATTGGCCCAGCCCGCGACTGCTCTTAATGAGAAGCCAGTCATCCGACTGAGGATCTCTTGGCGAAGTCCGAACTTTTCCGCCATCTCTTGCAATGCAGGCGCGGGTTCCATTTTAAACGCGGCCCCGTAAACAGCCGCGCTTTCGTTCACAACAGATTTCCCGTTGCTACGATCGGCTTTTTTCTTGGATTTCATGCTCTAACTTTGCTCTTTCTAAAATAATCTGCAAGCACATTTTCGTGCATATCTGCGTGTATATTATTGCTCCTCGATACTGGTGATGCGATCAAGTTTTTCCGGTTCGCAAACCTGGGCTTCGTTCATTTGGCAACGATTTTCGGGCAAATAAACAACATTAATACCGCCGCGCACCTTCGCAGACGGCGCCAGCAGCGCACTCCCCCCGCATTCGAAAACAGCGCGGCCAAAAGCTTGCGAGAAACTCTCACAGCCCTGCGCTCGCACTTTACGCCAATCTTCCGAGCAAAACTCCGCCGCGGAGATTTCTAGCGCTTGAAGTGTTTGCGGATCGCCCAGATCAATCACCTTCGGCAAATCCAATTCTATGCTCACGATGAGTCGCGGCGTGCGAAACGGAAATGGAATCCCCGCGTATTCGGCGGTCGCCCGCGATTCGGCGACGGCCACGATGTCTGTTGTGCTTCCGTACACGGCGCGAAACGCCCCCGGCGCATTCCATCGGCCGCCATAAAGAAAACTTCCTTCGCCGCGCAAAATATTTTCAGGGCTGGGATAATCGAGCGTGGTCACGCGGTAGGCCATTCCTTTCCAAGGCCGCATCAACTCCTGATGCTGCTCGATCTTTCGGCGAAATCTAGCGAACGCTCGATGCGCTTTGACCTTCATGCGATTAGGAGCGCTCGTCGGAAAGGCGGGGGCGGGAATCGAACCCACGAATAGCGGTTTTGCAGACCGCTGCCTTACCACTTGGCTACCCCGCCGTTGCGCGAACGGAGCGTAGGAGCGCCGCGGGAAACTGTCAACGAAACCGCCCGCGTCCTCAGATTTCGCGTGAGAAAAGTGTAACAGTTGGACGTCGTTGCCGACTCCATCCAACTTCTGAGATCCGTGTTCGCTCGATGAATTTGCATTCCTCACAACTCTTTGCCGACGCCAAAAAATTTATTCCCGGCGGCGTCAACTCACCCGTCCGCGCATTTCGAGGTTTGGATCGAGAACCGTTTTTCGTCGAGCGCGGCAAGGGCTCGAAAATTTGGGACGTCGACGGAAACGAATACATCGATTACGTCGGAACCTGGGGACCAGCCATTCTCGGTCACGCTCCCGAAGTGGTGATCGAAGCGGTTCACGCAGCCGCGACGCACGGACTGAGTTTTGGAATCCCGAATCCGCTCGAAGTGCAAATGGCCGAGCTGATCTGTCGATGGATTCCTTCGATCGAAAAAGTTCGCATGGTCAACAGCGGCACCGAGGCGACGATGTCATGTGTTCGGCTCGCGCGCGGATTCACCGGTCGCGATAAAATCATCAAATTCGAAGGTTGTTACCACGGCCACGTCGACTCGTTGCTCGTCTCCGCCGGCAGCGGAGCGCTCACTCATGGCAAACCAGATAGCGCGGGAGTGCCGCGACAGTTGGCCGACCTCACCATCGCGCTTCCTTTCAACGACCTGGAACTTGTGCGCGCCACTTTCCGCGAAAATCCGGACAGCATTGCGGCAATAATCGTCGAGCCAATTCCGGCAAATGCCGGCCTCTATTTTCCGAACGCCGATTTCCTTCAGGCTTTGCGCGATGAATGCACGAAAGCGGGCGCTCTTCTTATTTTCGATGAGGTGATGAGTGGCTTTCGGGTCGCGCGCGGCGGCGCACAGGAACTTTATCAGATCACGCCCGACCTGACCGCGCTTGGAAAGATCATTGGTGGCGGACTGCCAGTCGGAGCGTTCGGCGGACGAGCGGAAATCATGGATCAACTTTCGCCCGATGGTCCCGTTTACCAGGCCGGCACTTTGTCAGGTAACCCGCTCGCCATGGCCGCCGGTCTCGCGCAACTGCGCGAATTGGAACGCAGCGATGGTTGGAACGTTCTGGAAAAGCTAGGCGCGCAACTTGAGAAGGAAGTCCGAAGCGCCTTGAAAAAGCGGCACTTATCTTTTCCGTTTCATCGTCTCGGTTCCATGTTTTGCCTGTTCTTCGGCGACGGGCCGATCACCAATCTCGCGACCGCGCAGCGTTGCGATCGCGCGATCTTCGGCCGCTTCTTTCGGCATTGTCTCGATCACGGCGTTTACCTCGCGCCTTCGCAATTCGAAACCGGTTTTCTTTCGACTGCGCATTCCGAACAGGACATCGAGCAAACCGCGCGCGTGATTGACGACGCGCTCCATGCGGCAACGGCCTAACGACTTCTTCGTGCCGAAAAATTTGAGCGCGCAAGTTGCATCGCTAGTTGATTGTCTACGTATTGTCTGTGTATTAACAATGTTATGTCGTCTCGACCGAATCCTCTCGTTTCCGCGCAGCTCGACACTGATTTGATTCGTCAAA
>CAXSCV010000013.1:0-21418 GCA_964235895.1 uncultured Chthoniobacterales bacterium | reverse complement strand
GTAAGACCGGCGCTTGCGCTGCATATTGCGTATGCTCATGCCGGCGATCTCGGCAGCCTCAGCGAACTTCACCACCGTTACGCCAGCGTTCTCCAAGCCACCGCTTATCGCATTCTTCACAACGCGACCGATGCCGAAGATGTCGTTCAGGAAGCGTTTGTGCAGATTTGGCAAAAGGCCGCGGTCTTCGATCTCACACGCGGAAAACCACTCACCTGGGCCATGACCCTCACGCGCAACAAAGCCATCGACCGCCTGCGGCGCGTGCAACGTCGTCATCGGTTGCAGGAGCAAGTCGAGCGTGAAGCGAAAGTTTGGAATCGCGTTCACGACAACTCGAGCGAAGTCGTCGCCGCGAACGAAACCAGCGCGCTCGTGCGCACCGCTGTCATTCAGTTGTCGGCCGATCAACGCCGCGCCATCGAGCTCGCTTTCTTCGCCGGATTGACTCAGCAACAAATTGCCGATCAACTCCGCGAACCGCTCGGCACCATCAAAGCACGCATTCGTCGCGGCTTGATGAAACTCCGCCGAATCCTGCACGCGAATTCCGAAACCGCGCCGCCTCTCTTGTAAAAGCTTTGCGTCCCTCTGGCGCATCGACTAGGGAACTCGCCTGTGAATTCCCCGCCGGGTCGCATTCGCGCGGTCGCGAAATTCTTCTTTGATGGGGAAAATAAATTCTTCCTCAAGGGCGCCACTTACGGCCCCTTCAAACCGGACGCGTCGGGTTTCTATCTCGGCACGCCCGCGCAACTCGCGAGCGATCTCGCGCAAATGCGCGCAGTCGGCCTGAACGTTCTGCGCATTTATCACACGCCGCCGCTTTGGTTTCTCGATCAATGCGCGACCGCCGGCCTGCGCGTGCTCATCACTTTACCTTGGGCCAAACACATCGAGTTCTTGCGCGAAAAAAATGCGCGCGCGGCCGTGGTGGAATCCGTCCGCGCGTCGGTCGCCGAACATGCCGGACATCCCGCGATTTTCGGTTACTTAGTCGGCAACGAAATCTCCAGCACGATGGTCCGCTGGCTCGGAGTTCGGCGCGTCACGGAGTTTCTCGAACATCTCATCCGCGTTGCGCGCGCCGCGAATCCCGATGTTCTTTTTTCCTACGCCAGCTATCCCCCGACAGAATTCCTCCTGCCGCAAAACGTCGATTTTTTTTGCTTCAACGTTTACCTGCACAATCAGCGCGACTTCGAGCGCTACCTTCTGCGATTACAAAACCTCGCGGAAGATCGCCCGCTCATCCTTGGCGAATTCGGCATGGATACCATGCGCCATTCGCAGGACGAACAGGCCGAGATGCTCGGCTGGCACGTCGACAGCGTGGTTAAATGCGGCCTCGCCGGCACCATCTTCTTTTCTTGGACGGACGAATGGTTCACCGGCGAGCAGGAGATCACCGATTGGGCTTTCGGCTTGGTCACGCGCGAGCGCGAACCGAAGAAAGCGTTCCACACTCTGCGCGCGAAACTTGGCCAGAACGACGCCGCCCTGCCCCATCTTCCTTTGCCGCGCACGCCGTTCGTTTCGGTCATCGTTTGTTCCTATAATGGCGGCCCCACTCTCGCTGCCTGCTTGGACTCGTTAGGTAAAATCGACTACGCGCATTATGAAGTCATCCTGGTTGATGATGGGTCAACCGACGACACCACACAGATCGCCGCGCGTTTTCCGAATGTTCGTTACCTTCGGCAAACCAATCACGGCCTGAGCCACGCTCGCAACACCGGCGCCGCCGCCGCAAAGGGCGAAATTTTCGCTTATACCGACTCCGACTGCATGGCAGATGCCGATTGGCTTTATTACTTAGTCGGCACTTTGCTTAGCGGGAATTTCGCTGGTGTCGGCGGGCCAAACGTTTCACCACCCGCGCAAAATTGGATCCAAGCCTGCGTCGCCGCCGCCCCCGGCGGACCCAGTCACGTTCTCCTTACCGACACGGTCGCGGAACACATTCCTGGTTGTAACATGGCTTGGTATCGCTGGGCCTTTGAAAGTATCGGCGGGTTCGACGCCGAGTATCGCAAAGCTGGCGACGACGTCGATTTCTGTTGGCGCGTCCAACAAGCCGGCTACGAAATCGCCTTTAGTCCCACCGCCATCGTCTGGCACCACCGACGCTTCACCATCGAAGCTTTCCGCAAACAACAGGAAGGTTATGGCGAAGCCGAATCGATGTTGCGCTTCAAACATCTCATCTTCTTTGGACCAACCGGCAGCGCGAAATGGCGCGGACAGATTTACGGCACGCCGCGCTTCAGTTGGTTCATTAACCGTCCCATCATCTACCACGGCATCTTCGGCGACGGCTTGTTTCAATCGATTTATCCTACCCCGCAATCCGAAGTCGCGAGCTACTTGCGCAGCGTCGAATGGTTCGCTCTCACCGCCTTCCTTTTCGGGCTCGGTATTTTCCTCCCGGAAGTCCGCATTGTTCCTTACCTCATGTTCGGCGGCACCTTGTGCGTCGCACTTTCTTATATGTTACATGCGCGCATCGAACCAAAATTCGATACCAGCGCGGCGCGGTTGCTTGTCATGTTCCTCGCCTTCTCGCAACCGCTCGTCCGCGGCTGGTCGCGTTACTTCACCTGGCTGCAATTCAAACGTACGCCGCGCGCTGTCATCGCCACTCATGAGCTCTTGCCCGCCGGTTCCCATCGCAGCGGCCAGCTCGGGCGCCGAAGCTATTGGAGCGAAGAGGGCAAAGATCGTCACCACTTGCTCGGCGCGATCTTTGCTTTGATGGACGAAGAGGGCTGGCGCTATTCCAGCGACACTGGGTGGAACGATTGGGATATTCACATTTACGGAAACTTCTTCTGGAGCGTCGCTTTGCGCACAGTCACCGAATACCACGGCGGCCCGAAATGCCTCACCCGCGTCTCCCTCCGTAGCCGCTTTGTCGCTACTACAGTCATCATCAATCTGGTCATCCTAACTCTGCTAACTTATCATCAGCTCAACACCAACAACGCCGACGCCTGGGTCATCTTGATCTACCTTGTCTTTATCGCCTTCCTCGCCTTTCGCGCGCTCAAATTGAAGGCACGCGTCGCCGAGTTAGTAGACCTGGCCGCTTATCGCGCCGGCTTGCAACGCATCGCCGCGCCGGTTGCCACTCGTTAGGTTACCCGAGCCGCTGAAAATCCCATGCAGCGTAACCAACTCCTCCGCTTTTCCTTCGCCCTCCTCGCGCAGGTCGTCCTCTTCGCTTGTCTCAATTGCTTCGACGATTGGACCCTCGAGCAAATGCCCGTGCGCTTCGTCGCCACCGCCATCGGCAGTGGCCTGTTTTTCCTTTTCGCAGTGGGGCGCTTCCCCAGCGCGCTCAGCCTTCGCAAACAGGCAACCCTTTTCTGGGGTATCGCCATTCTTCTACGCCTGCTCGCCCTCCCGCTCCTTCCGGGCGACGACTTATGGCGTTACCAGTGGGAAGGTAAAATCCAGCACGCTGGCTTTAACCCTTACCTTCAGGCGCCAGACGATCCTCAACTCGACCAGGTGCGCGAAGACTTTCCCGCCTGGTATAAAATAAATCATCGCGACTTCAGCGCCATCTATCCGCCCGGCGCCGAGCTTCTCTTCAACGGACTGACTCGCCTCTCGGAGAATCCGCTCCTCTACAAGCTCCTTTTCGTCGCCGCCGACCTTGCGACCGCCGCCCTGCTTCTTCGCTTGATCGGAGGCACCGCCCGTTACGCAAACGCCGCTTGGTATGCCTGGAATCCCTTAGTTGTCTACTGCTTCGCGGGCGCCGCGCATTTCGATAGCCTCATGCTTCTGCCGATGATCGCGGGCGTCCTGCTACTCACTCGCGTAGAACTGGAAACAGAGTCGCGCCGCAAATGGCTTCTGGCCCTCGCCGCCGCCGCCTTCTTCGGCATAGCTATTTCCATCAAACTCATCCCGCTGCTCCTCCTTCCGCTTTGCCTCTTCGCCCTTGGCTTTCGGGCCATCACGCTAGTCGTTAGTCTGATTATCCCCGGCCTCCTTAGTCTCATCTACGGCTTTCCACAGATCCCGATCTGGCACTCCTTAAACCGCTTCGCCTACGTTACCCGCCTGAACGACCTATTCTGGTGGATCATCGAAGAAACCGTCTGGCCGAATCCCCGCCAAAAGAACTACCACTACAACGTTATTCTCGTCCTGGCCGTCTTGCTGGTTTCCCTCCTCTTCTATCGCAACTGGCGCCGCGGCATGCTCTGGGTTATGGGCGTAACACTTATACTTACCCCCGTCTTGCATCCTTGGTACTGCATCTGGATCTTACCATTCGCCGCCTGGCGTCGCGCTGATCCCTGGCAAATGCTCTCCGTCACCCTCTTCGCCTACTTCCTCTTTTGGAACGAGCGCCTCTTCCTTCTTCCCTGGCATTCGGAGCTTTGGCTCCGCGGCATCATCACCATCCCGCCGCTCATCGCCACTCTCTACTTCCTTAGCCGTCCCTCAGAAGCTGAGCCAGCTCCGCAAGTTACCTAGATCGTTAAAGCAAACCCGATCCCGCTCGGCGCGATCTCCATTTTGCCGGGAGCGCTCGCGATCCAACAAAGAGCGGTCGCGACTTTCGCCAACGGTCAAGAAATCACAAGAAGCCGCGTAATTACAGATGCCTGTCAAAAACCCGACGAACGGCTCGCAATACTGATCCGACCAGCTTCCATTAGACGGATGGACGCGCTAACAAACCTCCCTCCGCTACGGCGGGTTCTGGTCCGGGCTGCTGCGCTCGCACTGGACTTATTGATTAACTGCCCCTCATCGCATTCGTCATCTGGGCGGCTCCGCGTTACCGGCTTTTTCAGGTCTACTTTTCATCCCATGGACTGCCTTTGGTCTGTTCTACAACGTCTCTCTGGTCCGACGCTTTGGCGGTACTCCGGGCAAACTCATCATGCGCCTGCGCGTTCAGAAGAAGACCGGCGAGCGGGTTGGGTATGCAAGCCGTGTTGCGCGAGGCACCGAACGTTTTGCTCGGAGTCCGGGCGACAATCGCCATTCTCCCGGCATCATTGAAGATAACTGATTCGGAGTTTCATACCTTGTCGCCTCGCGACGTTCACAACGCCTGGCGCAACTGGAACCGGTGTGGGCGAAACCCATAAGGATCGTTAGTAACGTTGGACTTTCAGCGAGCTCGCAGTCCTGCTCACCAATCGTAAGCGACGCGCGTTACACGACTTCATTGCTGGAACAGTAGTTGTCTATGAGGAAACGCCGAACCAGCGAATCGTGGACCCTCCCTAGGCCTAGCTCTGTTTGTCGTGATGAGAGTAAATCTAGCTTTCCAGGACAACAGAGGCAGCACATAGCAAAGGAAGCGCCGACGTCAACGGCAGGCGACCTGAACCTTCTGCAATCTTCCCTCAAGCTGTAATGTCAGCCCACAATATAACCAAATTTGGGGCCCGAGTTTTCGCGTAACAAATTACCACATTAAGAGCGCTCTTGACCTAAAATCATTTCTCTGACGATGCTGGCAACATTACTTGCCGCTCATCCGGGACGATTACCTAATTTATGCTGAAGCGCACATTATCCTATTCGCGTGCTTCGATCGCAGCACATCCGTGCGGGCGATGCGGGGACCAAAGCAATCCCAACTCTCTCGCAGACAAACATTGGGAATATTCCAATGACATCTCGGGAGTCATCGCAAGGGCCGGCACCGCTCAAATCGTGTTGAATCTTTCCGACGATGTCCCCCGGCCGCAGGATGCATCGGTTATTTGGTCGCCGGATTCAAAACGATTCGGCTTTAATCACAGCCCGCCGCATGCTCTGCACACCAGCTATGAAACGACCGTGCTTTATCAACTGCAGGGCGACAAATGGGTGCAGTTAAAGTCGTTGACGGAGCTGTCATCAGGCCGGGCGCAGTTGACGCAGCTAGCGAGAAATTACTTACCCAGCGACACTCGCGAGCGTCACGTCTGGAACTCCTCGCCGACGCGGGATATTCTGAGAGTGCACGCGTGGCACGACGCACACACAGCCATCATTTATGCTTATGCCGCCTGGGATACGCGCGGGGTAGATCAGGGGGCGGCCGCCTTTCTTTTCACTCTAAAGTTCGACCTAGAAGGACGCTGGAAGATGGTGAGTGCTCACCGGATGTCCAAAAAGGAACTAGAGGTCGAATAGGACATTAAAGGACGGAGCGGAAGGTTCTTCTGCCCCGTGAAAACCAAAAGTCCGCGTTACCATTTGTTAGGCAACGCGGACCTTACTTCCTGAACCCGATGATGGTGTCAGGCTCTCCTAGAATTCCAGTTCCAGATCCTCCTCACAGAAATCGAATTTCACTGCCTTCGATTCCTCGCCGTCCTCGTAAACGGCCTTGACGAACCATTTGCAGCCTTGGCTGTTGGTCGATTTATCCCAGACCAGTTTCACCGTTTGGTCGGGCTCGATCCCTTTTTTTCCAATATCGAAGTAGCCGTAGTCCTTGCCATCTTCAGAAACGAGGAGCTTGGTAATTTTATCCTTGGTCGTGTTATGAACCTTGAAGGAATATTCCTTCTCATCATCCGCCGAGAGCGATCGTAGTGGAACGGCCGTAAAGGCAAGAGCCAGCGCGAGGAGCGTCACAAACTTTGAATATTTTTTCATTGAGACTCTCCAAGCAGCTACCATGCTAGGGATGCCGCTGTTCTCAAGACCCCGCTTTTCCGCCCTTCACTACTCTGACGTTTTCGTCGAATCCGAAGCGAATGGCCCGCGCGATCATTGCATAATGCGAGAAAAATCACCTCGAAGAGAAATCACACCGGCGTGCAAAGTGGATTAACACTTCGAGCTGTGACGAGCCGGCGAGATTTGCGTCGCGCCTGCGCAGGTATCCGTCCTGCGCGCTGCCGCGAAAGCCCCCGGGTTTTCTTGTTAAACAGCGCACGCACCGAAAAGGGGTGTCGTCCGCGCCTAGGCCGAGTCTGCTGCGCGGTTCAGAACTAACGACAAAGCCTCGCCGGCCCCCAAAACGCTACTCCACTTTGGGTAGGAACTCTTCCCGTGCAATCTTACCCTCTTCAACGGTATACACTCCGACTTCCGACATTTGGAATCTCTTCTTCGCCTCCTTATCCGTGACGTCAGCATCGAATTGCACTACGAATCGGTCATGGGCCACGAACGGACCGCTCACTTTAAATTCGTGGACCTCCATCGCCTTTATCCACCATTCGACTTCCCATCGCACCACTTCAACTCCTTGCAACTCCGGCGAACCTTCACTGGTTTTCGGGCCGTATTCTTCCCAGTCCGAAATACGCCCGCAAATCGTTTATCAGTCCTGAAGATCGAGCAAAAGGAATGGCCTTTACAGTGCTAACACCGGCCGCCAAGATACTTCGCAAAAGTAATTTTTATACTATGAAGACTTTCCTAAGTTACGTAGCCTTAGTCTCGTTAGTTTTCGTAAGCCAGGCGCTGGCAGAGAAAGCGGAGGATCAAAATCCCGCCAAGCTCAAGCAAGGGATCGAAAGCAAGCATCCAGCCGATTACTACAAACTCGCGGCCAGGCTTTTCCAGGACCAGTCCACCAAAGAGGAAGCCGTCTTCTGGTTCTATGTCGGCCAGATTCGCTATCGCTACTACCTCGCGGCAAATCCTGGACTTCCACGCGATGGCGACCCGGCTCTATTCGCTTCGCTCTCCGAGGTCGTAGGACGTCCGATCAACGAGTACGCCGGCGGAAAGCCGGATCTCTGGATTGCGGAGATCAATCACGCGCTCGAGTGGGACGCCGCGCACGACAATCGTTTCACACCGAAAAGCAAATCACCGGATGACTACCGCCAGGTTCGCGCTGGCCTTGTCTCGATGCGCGACCAGTTAGCCGCGATGAAAAGTAAGCTCCCGGAGATACGCCGGCAGAACGGACTCAAGTAACTAACTAACCATATCTGCCGCCGCTCGCTGAAATTGCTGAACGCGCAGCGGATTTTTTTTGGCCTCCGCTATTTTCCGGGATGGCTCTTTTTGAACCCGTCTTCGTAACCATGTTCGAAGGCCGTCTTCCAAGCCATCGGTTCGGCTTTCCCACCCTCTTTCTGAAAGGCCTTTTGCGCCATCTCGTTCATATCCGAAGCATACGGCAATTTCTCACCAACAGGCGCAGCGCTCCCTGCATTTTCCCCTGCTCTGTAGGCAGTCCGTTCTTCTGGTGTGTGCCCGTGGGCGGCTCGTTGCGTGAAGAAGGCGACGGCGCCGCAGGTGATGAAGGCCAGGAGAGCCATGAGCACGAAAAAACGAACAGGTTTAAAAGCCATGTCTCACCTAATCAGACTCGTTTATGGCTGGCAACGATTCTCTGAAAGACGCGGAGGACAAACGGCTATCGGATTTGGAAGCTCTAAGACCCAGAAAAGATGTGAACGGCAACATGCTGACCGTTACTCAGCACTCATTAACAGGCCGTCCATCTAGCTCGTAGTCAGGCAAGCACCGCCTAGCCCGACAATGTTTTAGGTAGCCTCGGGCTTCGGAAGGGTGGCGAATACCTCAATCATTGCACTGTCCTCCGGCTTGTGTTCAGGCCGAGCGCCGCCGAATCTTTCGTCGTTTACTTCCAGGTTCGAGATTTTGGAAATCTCGAACAACTTCAGCCGCGCCACGCTCCCCGATCTGCTGCCACCTTCCCGCTGGTAGCCGCGCAGTAGTTCGTTTCCGGTCGTGCTGACACCATATGTTTGTGGCTCAACGATCCGCGATTTCCCGTTGTAAACGAATCGAAGGACCACCCGACCTTCGATAGCCGCTTTTAATATCGATCTTAAGTCTCTTGTCATAACCTCCGTTTCACTTGCTGAACGTGGCGAACTCAACCTGCTTTAATTCATTTCTTATGGGCATCAGAATTAGGGCGTGCGCCGGCACCGCGGCGACCGTTCCTCCAGATATGCATGACTGCGTAGCTCCGCCAGGGTCGCCAGGCCTGCGACATTTCCTCCGCCTTTTTCGCGCTCACGCCGCCGAGGTTATTCCGCACGGCAATGTCTTCCTTGGGAAAGGCATCCGGCCAGCGCGAAGCGCGCATGGCGATGTAATGCGCGGTCCATTGGCCGATGCCGGGTAGCTTAATGAGTTCGGCGATGTCGGCTTCCGGATTTGCGCCCGCGTCGAGCTTTAACGCGCCGGAATGAAAGGCGCGCGCCATCGCGATGATGCTAGCCGCGCGCGCGCTCACGATTCCCAGCTTGGCAATATCTCCTACACTTACTCTGGCGATGCGCGACGCGAGCGGCGAGAGACGCGTGAGCTCGGGAAACGGCGTCGCGATCTTCTCACCGAAAGCCTTGGCGAAACGACCCGCGATCGTGGTCGCGGCTTTGACCGTAATTTGCTGCCCGAGGATGGCGCGTATCGCCATCTCAAAACCATCGAACGCGCCCGGCACGCGCAGCCCGGGATTCTTCACCACGCTTTTTCGCAGTAGCTTGTCAGTTATTAAATGCGCGGCAATCAGGTCCGGTCGCGCGGTTAGGTCGAAGAGATTGCGCAGTCTACCTAACAATGCCGGCAGCACCGGCGAAAGGCTATGAGTGAACTCCACCATGAGCGCGCGCTTTTCCGGCGCGTGCGCGACCTTGATCCAACCGGTGGATTTGCCTAACCGAACCGTGCGCGCATAGCTCTCCGCGGTGACAAGTTCCACATCCCGGAGCACGCGATCGCCGAGAAATTTCAGGATTCCTTCCCAATCATATGGCGGGCGGTAACTCAGTTGCAGAGTGGAAGTGCCGGCGGTGTCAATCTGGAGCGGCTGCTCGACCGCGCGCTTGCGCAGGCCACTCGGCGGCATGCGATATTGCGCGCCGAAAGCGTCGTTGAACCGGCGCAAACTCGAGAAGCCGCTGGCAAACGCAATCTCGGTCACGGCCAGTTTCGTCTCGGTGAGCAGTTGTTTCGCGAGAAGCAGACGCCGGGTTTGCATCAACTCGATCGGCGAAACGCCGAGTTCCTTTTGCACGATGCGGCGCAACTGCCGCGAACTCAGCCCGAACTCCGTCGCGATCTCCTCCAGGCCCGCGCCGTCATCGATCAGACCTTCATCGATTCTGCGGGTAATCAGATGCGCGAGGCGATGCGAGCGATCGACCGGTGCGTGACCGGGCGCCAGTTCCGGCCGGCAACGGAGGCAGGGACGGAAGAAAGCTTTTTCAGCGGCGAAGGCACTGGCGAAGAAACGGCAATTTTTCTTCAGCGGTGTTTTCGCCGGGCAGATCGGCCGGCAGTAAATCCAGGTCGAAGTTACTCCAACAAAAAATACACCGTCAAAACGAGGATCGTGCGAAGTCAGGGCTTGGTAGGCAGCGCGGTCGTCAATCATGATTCTCCTTGGCTCAAAGTTCCTCTACCTTAACGAATCCGAAACGGTCTACCGGCCATTTTCGGACACGCAATTAAATTTATATCAATGTCCGAAAACGGCCAGCGCATCAGAGACGACCGCTTCATCTTGCCGATATGAAGGCAACCGAAAACAAACAGACGAAGTATTCTTGGAAGACTATGAAATCGCCGGTCGGCGTCCTTAAGTTGATCGCGACCGAGCGCGGTTTAGCCGCGATTCTCTGGGAGAACGACGATCCGGAGCGGGTGCGGCTGAGCCCACTAAAGGAAGATAAGCAGCACCCAGTGCTCCTCGAGACCGAGCGCCAACTCAACGATTACTTCAAGGGCAAACTCAGCAAATTTAATCTCCAGTTCGACCCCGTCGGCACCGCATTCCAAAAGGAAGTCTGGCAGGCCCTCGCGGCGATCCCGTTCGGCGAAACGCGCAGCTACGCGGCGATCGCAAAACAAATCGGCCGTCCGAAAGCCGTCCGTGCCGTCGGCGCTGCGAACGGGCGCAACCCGCTCTCCATCGTCGTTCCCTGTCATCGCGTCATCGGTTCCAACGGTCACCTCACCGGCTTCGCTGGCGGACTCGAGCACAAAGCCACTCTCCTCGGAATCGAAGCGCGCGCGCGACCTTCAAAAGAGGAAAAGTCCTAACGGCGGCGGCCAATGCGGCTTCCGAAAGAGTTTTCTTACTCCAAAAACTTCAGCAACGCGTCGGTTGTCTCCTTCGGTTTCTCCTCCAGGATCCAATGACCGGAGTCCTTGATCACGACCACCGTGACATCGCTCGCCACGATTCTTGCCTGCTCGGCGAGCGGGCTCCCTAACGACTTGTCGCCACCAATCGATAGCACCGGAATGTCCAGTTTCGTTTGCGACATTTTCGCAAAGTCCTTCGCCAGTTGAGGCCAGGAAGCGAAGTAATCCCACGCCGCCCGCATCCGTCCCGGCTTCGAGTAGGCTGCGACATATGCCTTGCGATCCGCTTCTGGTAGCGAATGATTCTTATCTGCCGCAAGGTCGTTCCAGAAGTAAGCGAAGTAAATTGCTTCCCTTCCTCTTACCAGAGCCTCTGGGGTAGGTCCGTGAAAACGGAAGTGCCAATAGTCCGGGCTATTGTAGATCGCTTCCCATCCTTCGACGCCGGGCAGGAAGGCATCCATCAGTGCGAGCTTTACCGTCTCGGACGGGAATTTCGCCGCATAAGCATAGGCCACCATTAATCCGATATCGTGACCGACGACTTCGGCTTTCTCGATGCCTAACGAGTGAAGGAGTGCATGAATGCGTTCCGCGGAAGTGATCATATCGATCCCGCTTGTCGGAATGGAAGAATCGCCGATCCCCGGCAGATCAGGAGCGATCACGGTATGCTTTTCCGCGAGCAGCGGTATGATCGGCCGCCACATCCGCGAAGCCTCCGCGTAACCGTGCAGGAGCAGGATTGCCGGACCTTTTCCGGCGCTCAAATAATGCATCTGCAAGCCGTCGATCTTCGCCATGTTCGAAGCGATCGGCTCCTCTGCCGCCAGGGCATTCGTCTGCCCAATCGCCACGAAAACAAGCGCACCGCAACACAACACGCAGAAGTAATTTCGGAGCAGGTATTTCATGCCGCCTTTTTCCCTTCTTTCGGTCCGTTATGTCAATCTCTGTCCGCACCGAGTTTCGTGCTTTCTGTGGTCTGTTGAACTGCTTTGGAGTGATACTCGTTCTCGCTCGGATTTGTTCGGGGGATCGCGTAGGCTGCGAGAATTGTTATGACATCCGCCTCTGACTTCGACATTATCATCATCGGCACTGGCGCAGGTGGGGGCGCGCTCGCGCAGCGTCTCGCGCCGAGCGGCAAACGCATCCTTATCCTGGAACGCGGGACCTTTCTGCCGCAGGAGAAGGAGAACTGGGATACCGAGGCGGTCTTCATCCAGAACCGCTACCACACCGACGAAGTCTGGCAGGATAGCGAAGGGAAACCGCTCCACCCGCAGACGGCCTACTGGGTTGGAGGTAACACCAAGGTTTATGGCGCCGCGCTTTTTCGCTTGCGCGAGCGCGATTTTGAGAAAGTCCAGCATGAAGACGGTATCTCGCCGGAGTGGCCGCTGAAATACCTCGACTACCACTCTTACTACGACGAGGCAGAGTTACTCTACCAGGCGCATGGATTGCGCGGGTCGGATCCGACCGAACCCCCGAGCGAGATGCCGTATCCTTGGCCTCCAGTAAGTAACGAACCGCGTATTCAGGAGCTGCAGGATGAATTAGCGGACGGCGGTTACCATCCCTTTCCCTGTCCAGTGGGAATTAAGCTCAACGAGCTCGTCCGCTGGCAGAGTCAGTGCATTCGTTGCGATACCTGCGATGGATTTCCCTGCCTCCTGGAAGCCAAATCGGACGCGGACAATAACTGCATCCGTCCTATCTTCGGATTGCCTAACGTCACTCTCCTGACCGGAGCTTACGTCAATAGATTGATAACTAACGCCAGCGGCACGGAGATAACCGGCGTTGAAGTAGAGTTCGACGGCGGCCAGCGCCAGGAGACTTACTCCGCTTCGATCGTGGTCGTCGCTTGCGGGGCGATTAACTCCGCCGCTTTACTCTTGCGCAGCGCTAGCACATCCTGTCCGAGGGGTCTGGCTAATAGCTCCGATCTGATGGGAAGAAATTTCATGTTTCACAAGGCGGCTATTGTCCTTTCCATCGGGTTAAAGCCGAACCCGAGCAAGTATATGAAGACGGTCGCGGTCAATGACTTCTACTTTGGCGAGAAGGATTATCCCTATCCGATGGGCAACATCCAGTTAGTCGGCTCTTTCAAGTGGGAGATGATGCAAGGCGAAGCCCCACCGTTGACGCCGGATTTCATCTTGAAGACGATGAAGACCCGTTCCGTGCCGTGGTGGCTGACGACGGAAGATTTACCTTCCCACGAAAACCGGGTGCAGTGGGTAAACGATCGAGTCCAGCTCGATTACACCCCGAATAATGAGAAGGCTTACCAACGCTTGATCACCCGCTGGCAGAAGGTGCTCAAGGAAGTAGATGGTAGTCACACTTATGTGCCGGATGAGTTCTACCTGAAGAAAGCCATCCCTCTTGAAGGTGTCGGACATCAGAACGGGACCTGTCGTTTCGGCACGGACCCAAAGACATCGGTCCTGAATCTCGATTGCCGCGCGCACGATATCGACAATCTTTACGTAGTGGATGGCTCCTTCTTTCCCTCGTGTGGAGCAGTTAATCCCTCACTTACCATCATCGCAAACGCTCTGCGTGTTGGCGATCACTTGCTCGAGCGTCTACGCTAGCTCTTCAACATGACGGAATGGTGCCACCTACTGCACCAACCCATCTCGAGTCCGCTCGATTTGGGCATGGATTTTTGTGCGCTCATCTTCCGATGGAAGCGTTCGCCCTGCTATATCCTCGAGGAGAGCTAGTTGTTCACGCAGGACTTTCCGGCGCGCGCTGCTTTGGGTTTGACCGCCACTAACCTCGATCGCGTGCGCGAGCGCGATCATGACCGCAGGATTACCTTTCGCGTTCTGGCGGACTTGATCCAGAGCTTCCGCCATTAGCTCGGCAAAGGTGGTTTCGCGAGCTATAACTCGCACAGACTTTTCGTCGCGGTGCACTCGTGGGCGCATTTTCCGCCTCCCGGCTTCAGTCAGGATAGCGCCGAGATAGTCCACACAGGTAACGGCGGTGGTGGTATCGTTGATTCCGGATGAGAGGGCTTTCAGAGCGATGTCGACTGTCTGCCGATTACCGAAAGCTATGTTCTGCTCGAGTCGTCCGGTAAACTCCCAATCACGTAAATACGGTTAAGCGCGACAATTGACTCATCAGGTGCGGCGCCGGTAAGGAGTGAAACCAAAGGCGCGTGTTCGCAGGCAAACTCACCGATGCCATACCATGCGCAAGATTACTTTCTGCCTTGCCGCGACTCGATTAGACCTTCAACGCTGGCAAACTGGATGAAGCCGCGCTGAGACAAACAATTGCCGTGCGCGCAAGTAACTCATTCCATTTCTTGGTAAGGGCCTTTGCCGCCTTCGGTAATGAAGCGGTCGATGTGCCCGGTAAGGACAGGCAAGGGCACGGAACCAAGTTCCAGCACAGAGTCGTGAAAGGCGCGGATGTTGAATTTGGATCCGAGCGCCTTCTCCGCCTTTTCGCGTCCGCGCACAATGGCTAGCTCGCCCAGGTAGTAGGAAAGTGCCTGCCCCGGCCAGCCTATGTAGCGGTCTACCTCAGTTTCGACCTCGTGCTCAGGCAACGCGGTGTAATCGCGCATGTATTGCAAGGCCTGCTCGCGCGTCCAACCCTGCGAATGAATGCCCGTATCTACCACCAGTCGCGCGGCGCGCCAGATTTGATAGCCCAGCATGCCGAAACGTTCGTAAGGTGTCTCATACATGCCCATTTCCAGACCTAGCTTTTCGCAGTAGAGCGCCCAGCCTTCGCCGTAGGCAGAGATATAATCATGCTGGCGAAATTCCGGCTGCTTCTTGTGCTCGAGCGCAATCGGAATCTGAAAGGCGTGCCCGGGCGCGGACTCATGCAGCGTGAGTGCGGTAAGATTGTAGAGCGGGCGATGCGGCAGGTCGTAAGTATTCAAGAGATAGACGCCCGGCCCTCCGCGGCCCGAAGTATAGAAGGGCGCCAGATCCGGCGGCACAGGTTTAATGGTAAAACGCATCCGCGGCAGATAGCCAAAGTATTGCGCTGCCTTGCCATCGAATACCTTCGCGATCCACGCCGCGCGATTAAGTAACTCCTGCGGTGACTTGGCATAGAACTGCGGATCATCACGCAGGAATTTCAGGAACGCTGGAAAGTCGCCCTTAAAGCCGGTCTCACGCATCACGTCGATCATTTGCTGATGCAGCTTCGCGACTTCGGCTAAGCCGGTCTGATGAATCTCGTCCGCGGAAAGATTCAGAGTCGTGAACTCGCGAATCTTCTGTCGGTAGTAAGTCTTGCCATCCGGTAAGGCTTCGGCGGCCAGGGTCTCGCGCGTGTGTGGCACATATTCGTCGCGAAAGAACTTGAGTAAGTCCGCATAAGCGGGTTGCACCAGCTCACGAATGACTTGAGCCGCTTCGCTCTTCAGCTTCTCCTGGTCGGAGCCTGACACTCCTACCATCGGCTCGCGAAAAGGCGTGTAGAGCAAATTATCTTCCGCCTTTCCTTCGGCCACGGTCGCGATCGATTTTTCACGTCCGACCAAAGTGGCTCGCGGCGGCGTGAACCCGCGCGTAAGTCCTACTTTCATATTCGCGATCTCTTCCCGAAAATAGCGCGGCACTTCGCGCATCTGCGCGATCCAGTTCTGGTAATCGATCAGGCCCTTGAAAGGTCGCCGCGCGGTATAACCGAAATCGCTCCAGAAAGCTGAGTCCGAGTTCGCCGGCATCTCGTAGCCGTGAAACTTTTCGTCCGCGACGGAATCTTCGATCTCCGGTCGAAAGATATCGTAGTTAATCTGTTCGTCGGCCGATAACTCGCCGCGCGGAATAGTATCAAGGTGACCCAAGACCTCTTCCCAATGACGCAGCCGCATCTGCTGCGTGGCCGGATCTTCTTTCGGGAGGTGATCGGCCACCGGCTTGTCCGGGCCTTCCAAGCCGGGAAACTGTTCCAGCCGCCACTGCCATTCGTCGGTATAAATGCCACGCAGCCGCTCGTCTGCGTTTTGCGTTTGCGCACCAGCCAGCGTGCACGACAGCACTGTTGCTCCCAGCAATATTCCAAATGTTTTCATCTTACTCCTTTGTCTGGATCGCCGAATTACGAGTGACAATCAATACCGTGATCGCCCCGTCGTCTCGCTCATTTTCGTTCACGTGTCGCGCGTTTTTCATTTAATCCATACCGGCTGCTGCCCAGTCGAAGTGGCCGAAGATCTCGATTCGTGAAACCGGGCTTGAGCCCGACCGCGGACCCGCTATCCTCGCCAGCCATGCAAAGCGACCATCACAGTTGGTATTCACATCGTCTCAGCCGCGACATGGGCGTCAATGTCTACGGACATTACGGCATGCCGATTCTCGCCTTTCCCACCAGCATGGGCGATGAGCATGAGCAGGAAGGCCAGGGGATGGTCCGCACGCTCAGCCCTTATATCGAAGAGGGGCGGATCCGATTCTTCTCCATCAACGGTGTGCAGAGCGATTCATTCTCGAACAAAGGAGCGCATCCATTCCATCGCAGCTGGATGCAGGCGCAATACGACGACTATGTAGCCAGCGAAGTCTTTCCCTTCATCGACTCTGTCTGCCAGACGCCCGGCATCCCGATTACTACCTACGGCGCATCGTTAGGCGCCTATCACGCCGCTAACACTCTCTTCAAACATCCCGACCGCGTAAAGCGCTGCTACGCGCTCTCCGGCGTTTACGACATGCGCGAATCGATGGACGGAATGTACGACGAGAACTTCTACTTTAATAACCCGGTCGACTATATGGCCAACCAGAGCGATCCCTGGTTCATACAACAGTTAGCGAGTTGCGACATCCACCTCGCGACCGGCTGCGGGCCATGGGAAGTGCCCGGCCCGACCTATCAAATGTCCGCCGTGCTCGCGAGCCGAGGCATAGCTCATCACCTGGACGACTGGGGCCCGAAAGGCGGACACGAATGGCCTTACTGGCATCACCAGATGTGGGAATATGTTGGTGCGCATTTCTAACGGCGGTTACTTCTCCTGCGGGAGCGCGTGAAGTCTCTCACCGCGTTCCCCGGCTTGACCTAAATCTTCCGGCTATCGTAAGCCCAGTGTAACAGCGCCTGCCGTTGTCGAGGGCGACAGCTGAGATCCCGCTCAGCGCAATGCTTCTTTAGCTGAGCAAGGTGACGCCGCACCGCGCGCCATCGGGAAATTTGCCTTAGATCGTCAGCACAACGCCGACCGGAGTAATATCGGCAATACCATTGGAACCAGCCGCGCGGATCCTCCTCGTAAATCCATCCTTTCCGGCGCCACTCCCGCAGTGGCTGCGATGCGTTAACGCCGAAGAAGTTCAGCGAAGCGCGACGCCGATCTGGCGACAACTTCGCCCGCTTGAACCAGCTCGCCGGAAATTCCTTTTCGCAATCAGTCATGTATTTCCCGCCGAAAACGCCAAGCACCAGCATCTCCTTTGGACTTAACTTCGGTTTGAAATCGGGACGAAAACTTCGCCCCATCGGCTTAGTGCGGTAGTATACATAATCCTTCTGCATCTTGTCTCTCACCAATACGCGGACCGGCTTCATTCGATTAACTTTAGCGCAGGAATTTGAGTTAGCTCGTGAGTATTCGAATCGTCTCGAGCCTCGCCACTTGATCACACCCAAGCCGCGACCGATCTTCTGGCCGAGTGACGAAAGTGAGCCAGCGAGAGATGCAACAGTGCCTGCTGGCGCTTGCCTCGGAGCGCGGAAAGGACAAAACCTTCTGTCCCTCAGAGGCCGCCCGTCGTCTCGCGCCCGACGCTTGGCGGGAAATCATGCCCCAAGTCCGGCTGACGGCAATTCGCCTCGTTAATGCCGGGAAGATACGCTGCACCCAACGCGGCCACGAGGTCGACCCAACGAACGCACGTGGCCCGCTGCGCTTCTCTCGATCGGCAACATCCCGATGCAATGGACCCAGGACTTTTCTGGGGATTCCGACAAAGCTTCCAGCCGAAAAGGAAAGTAAAAATAACAACGGTATGTCCTAGACTGAACCCAACGGTCTCCGTTTAGTTAAACTAAGGCGCATCCTTCTTCGGAAGTTGCGTTAGCTGTCTCCTCTAGAAGCAACTTCCGACTTAAGCTGCGCCGGAATAGAGATCGCGCTGCCACACTTGTGCGGCGGCTTCATCGCGTGCGGAGAGGAGGAAGCGTTCCCACGATTTCGTCTCGTGCCAGACGGCCGCTAGTTCCCAGACGCAAAAGGTTGGCTTATGCATCCCGTCGCGCGGCCAGAGAGCGAAGTCGGCCATGGCGTCGCCATTCTTGTAGAAGACTGTCTCCCACGCTTCGTTGTTCCCGCGCCAGGTGCTGACGATCAGGAAATAAAAATCCTCACCGCATCGGTGCAGAATAACAAAGCCAAGTCCTTTCGCTTCCAGTCTATTGCTCGTTAGATACGCACGAGCCAGCCGTTCGATCTCGTCCGGGACCGGCCGATCTCCCGGCGCGAGACGATACCATTTAAAGAGCGCGGCAGTTGTTTCTATTCCCTCGCCGGGTGTGACTCGTTTCGGCGTATGCCGATAGTCATCCTTCACCCCGAGATCGCTCTTCAGGATTTCTTCAAGGCGGTAAGTCACGTCCATCTCGGCTGACTCTCGACTATTGGCCATCGACTATCAAGTTTTCCGTAATGCTAGAAGCTCTTAGTCTCTCCCGGCTTCATAAAAATGACGCGCGGGTCGTCGCCAAAGACTTTGCGCAGGCCGGCCTCGCTCGAGGAGCCAGGCAGCGCGCCGTAGTGCATCGGGATAACAACTTGCGGCTTAAAGAAGCGATTCACGGCTAGCCACGCCATTTGCGGCATCTGACCATCAGCCACCGCACCGACTGGCATAAGAATAATGTTCGGATGATAAAACTCCTGGATCAGCGCCATGTCGCCAAATATCCAGGTATCGCCTTCATGATAGACCGAGCGCCCATCCGCGAATTCAATCACATAGCCAACCGGTCGCCCGCTTGGTTCGCTGCTATGCATTGCCGGCACCACATGCACCTTCAGGTCACCGATTTTCACCTGGTCGCCTACGTTGACCGGCTCGATCAATTCGCGCGGCAAGTTCGCTTCCTTGAAGCGTTCCGGCATCGCGACACTGACTAACTTTGCGTGGCTCATCTTTGCTAACTCAATCGCGTCGCCCAAGTGATCCCCATGCGAATGCGTCACCAGAATGGCCGCGGGATGATAACGCGAGAGATCCTTAAACTCTGCCGGCGTCGCCGGGTTCTTGGTTAGAAATGGATCGATCAAGATGTCGGTGCCGCCGGATGAGACTAACTCAAAGGCCGAATGTCCCAGCCAGGTAATTTTTATGTTATTCTTCGGATGGGCGTCAGGGGGTTGCGCGACGGCGCAGGATAGGAAAGCCAGGAAGATCAGACTCCGACCGATTGCTTGCATGAGAGTGTTAAAGCCAGGAATGCGATCTTGTCGCCGCCTGGGCCCTCGAAATCTCTCCTCTCGGCGTCGCATTTGCTTCGCCTCGAAGTCTCGTGATACATCTTCGCCTGCCAGTTACCTACTTCACGCCGTTCGCCGGATCCCACGATCCCTGCAGCTTGCGCACATAGAGAATCTGCCCGGTATGATAGGCGTTATGTGTGCTGATGTGAGAGATGGTTGTCGCCACCTTAGCGAGCTTCTCCTCAGGCATCTTCTCGACCTCGGCTTCCAGGCTTTGCATCACGCGATCGAGCCGCTGCACGATGTCTTGCCAATGGGCCGCGTCGAAGTCGTTAAAGGTCTCGTCGTTGTCGCTGGGACTAACGGGTTTTTCTCCGCGCAAACGCGCCAGCGCATTTTCGTTCCAGAAAGCGAGATGATAAGCCAGCATCCCGACTGAGTGGTTAGCCTTGGGATCGACCTTGCCCTGCGCGTTTTGCGGGATCCACTTAGCCTGCTCGGGTGTTAACCCCGCGACGGCGGCCTTGATCGGCGTGAACCATTCTGCCTGGTCGTAAGTGCTGTGAAGTTCCGAGAGGAGAAGCGAACGCAGCGTCGCCGGTGCCGGGGAAGGCGTGGCCGGTGTTTGCGCGACGGCGCTGGCAATACTTCCCGCGACGAGCATAAAGGTGCTGATAAAAGGTAGACGCATGCGGGGGATCGTAGCCTTCCAACCCTCGACTAACACGCAAAATGTGAGTTCCAAGGGGACAAAAATGCGATCATCTCGGACGCGGAGTCGAGCAACATGTCCCGTCGGTCGAACTAAATCCGTGGCGAAGCAGAGCAAGACTGGATCGAAACACGATAAGCGCCGCGCATCGCTATCTCGCATCGCCACAAACACTGGGTAGCGCGCATCTCGAATGCTGGTTGCGGCGTCGCCGGGAAATCTTTCCTTCCCTACCACGTTCAGCGCCTGGCCAGTTTCATTTGGCTGCGAGAACTCCTTCGAAGACTAGCCCCACCAAATGGAGTGCCAGGCGCAAAGTTAGACCCTTAAGCAACCCCGAAACGCACGGCCGCTGTAGTAGGAGTCAGCGCCGTTGTGCCCTACGAAGACGCGGCCGTAACGGCGGTCGCAGTAGAGCGCGCCGCCGAGTTTTCTGATGTCCGCAGGCGTCTTGATCCAGCTTGATCTTTTCGTATCGAACTCGCCCAGTTTTTGCAGCTCGAAATATTCTTCTTCCGTCAAAAGCTCCATGCCCATGGCTGTCGCCATACCGACCGCGCTATCCTTTGGCTTATGTTCCTTCCGCGCTTCCAGCGCCTCATCATCATAACAAAGACTTACTCGACCACTCGGAGTCTGCGCCGAACAATCGAAAAAGATATATTCGCCCGTCTTCTTGTCCTGCCCCACCACGTCCGGCTCGCCGCCGGTTTCTTCCATCAGGTGGAGCGACCAGACCTTGGCGGAGTTAGCCTCCAGTCTTGCTTTTACCTTCGCCCAATCCAGGCCCTTATGGCGATTCATGTTCTTCTGGAAACGAGCCTGTAAAGTCTCGAGTAGCTCTTCGCGCTGCGGTGTTGACAACCCCTTCTTATCGCCACTGGACTTTTTCATCTCTTTATCTCAAATCCTGCGAGCCGACCGCTGATCTTTACTCAGACTCACTCAACTCGGCGAAACGATTGAGCGCACTGATGCGGTTACCGACCTTCAACTTCGCGTAGATGTTATCCAGATGCTTCCTCACCGTTCCTTCCGCGCAACCAAGGCTGCACCCAATCTCCGCGTTTGTTTGGCCTTCGCCGACCAGGTTCAACACCTCGAGTTCACGCGCGGTCAGCGCAAACGGAGGATCGGGTTTTCTTCCACGCACGGCCTTTAGGTTAGCGAAATTAACTAATCCGAAAATAATATTTTACAAAAGAGTCGGCGGC